>NZ_JCALCX010000030.1:0-74498 GCF_059812565.1 Mycobacterium sp. NGS49
GCAATATACCCCACGGGGGTAGGGACTAAAGTCCCTGAAGATGGGAATTGCTCACCGGACGCCGCGAACTGGTCATCTCGATCAGCCGCTGGATTCTGGCACCGCCGCTGCTGGTGCTCGCCGACCCAGGGCCGACTTGCGCTGCTCTGTATGCGGGACCGCGCAGAGGGGCACTATCGAAATACGCTGTCAAATAGCAGTTTCCGCCGTCGTATGCAAGCGGCCGAGCGCATTCCGTGCATGTGCGGTGCCCACGAGTATGGTGTTGCTCTCACCGGTGTTGCAGGAAGTGGCGTTGCGCGCCGCCACTTGCGCGATGCCAACGATTTGAAGATCCATCTTGGTGACGTCAGGCTGTTTCAGGGTGCGAGCCTTATCAGGCCGGGCGGACTAGGCCGCTCCGGTGATGGCTTCGTCGAACCGCCGCCACCGCCAGAACCGCTGCCCGCTCCGCCGCCTCCGCCTCCGCCGTCACCACCGCCGCCACCACTGCCGCCGCCACCGCCCGGCTGAACAGCGTCCGGTGGCTCAACCACTGGTGGTGGAGGCAAGGGCTCAGGAGGAATTGGTGTCGGCATCTGCTGGGGAGGCGGCGGCGGCTCTTGCGCCGGTGGCGGCTCTTGCGGCGGTGGCGGCGGCCCTTGCGGTGGTGGCGGAGAGTGCCTTGGCGGGGTCGGCGCCTCGACTTGCGGGAGTGGTGTCACGATATGCGCCGTCGGCGGCGGCGGAGCCGCAGTCTGTGGCGGGTTCGGTGGGTGGGGATCGCCCGCTGGTTGCGCGCCGACGAGCCAGGCCGGCAGTGGGTCGTGAACGGGTTTCGTTTGGCGGTCGGATGCCAAAGTCTCTCCGAGCATTTCCGCCAGAAACCCGACCACGTTGTCACTTGCGGGCTCTGGCCGGGCGTACGATCCGATGTACGGCGCTGCGCGCCGTTCCAGGATATCCGTTCCTGAATTGACCGTGTGGTGCGCGTAGCCGCCGACGCGATCCATCGGTCGATCCGGTCCCCGCGCCGAACCAGGCACCAAGGAAGCTATTGCGCCCCAGTCGTATGGGCAGTAGACTTCCACGGCCGCAGTGATGAATCGAGTCATAGTGGTTGTAAGTCGAGCGGGGGGGAAACGGCGCAAGGTTGGGTCCATGTTGTACGCATCGTTGCGTAACGCCTCGATTAAGTCGTCCACTGCCGTGCCGCCGTCGAGTTTGAGACAAACCTTTTGAGCTGCGTTGATGACCCTGGGCGCGTTTGCGACGGCGGGGATTTCCTTTTTTTCGAGCAGGGCCAGAAACTGGTCGTCCTGGTTTGGGTCGGCCGCTGCCGTGCCGCCGTGCAGAATTGCGGTGCTGGTGACTACTGCCAATGTGGTGACGAGCGCGCCGACATGGGTGTTGATTCTGTTGAACATGGTCGTGGTCTCTCTGCGATGTAGGCGCTCTAGCTGGTGCAGCGGCGCCTACGGGTCTTGCCTGCGCTGGTTTTAGGGCGACTGCGACGTCGTTGCAGCGCTTATTCGGTGATGATTCGCCCAGGGGCAGGGGCAGGGGCGACGATGATCCACATCTCAAGGAGGACAATGACTGCCGACAGATTGCACCTGCAGTCCTGGATCGCGTCGGCCAAACCACCGTTGTCGTTGGTCGCTTGCTGTCGCAGCTGGTCGCACATACCGGCCAGGCTGGGCCAAGAGAAGCTACGTATGCGGCGGCATCGATATGCTGAGTTGAACCAGGAGCAGCTGTCGGGTCTGCGGCAGGAACTAAACTCTCTTCATAGCGCACCAATGTACCCCCATGGGGTACCATCGTCAAGAGTTATGTTGTCTACGTGGACAAATCAGGCTAGCGTCAGTCTTTCCTTCGTTGAACGGGTACGCAGCTCGTGGAAGACGGCATGGTGTGATCGCCCGTTTTCCATCAAGCATCCAGTGATTGCCTCCCGCTAGTACACGCGATTGTCGGGCCAGCTTCGCGAGCACTCACCCGACCGACCGCAAAGGCACTGTGGCGAAGTTGTTTTACGGAAGGCCGCCTGGGTGATCCGGAGCAAGGGGTGCGCCTTTCCGCGCTTCGGTATCCGATGAAACAGCGCCGCCAGTTCCGTTCGAGATCGCCGGTGCCCCAGAAATAGGGATGCTATTGGGCTAGGTTACTTGACGTCGCCGGCGCCGGACGCAGTCCACAGCGCAGCGGCGTTGATGGTTCCGCGGGCGAAGGACTCGAAGGTTCCGCGGCACCGATCACCAGAAATACCAACAGCATTGAAGTCCCGGTACACGGGATCGCAGGGAGACCGGACCAATCGACGACTAGCGACTCTGGGGTACCCCTCCGTCGGTGGGAGCCGGCGAACTGATTCAAACTGTCTCAGTACCCGCTCCGGCGGTGTCTGCACAAGCGCGTTTGTCCAGTTTGAAGCAATTTGGAAGACAAACTCTGGCAGCTCAGTTGCACACCGAGTTGACGACTCTCCCGCCGCCGAGCCTGTTCAACGCGTCTTGTTCTGCCGCTTGACGTGAGAGGCCAGTTCCGCCTTGGTAATTCGAGCCGTCAGAGGCGACCGCGCCGCAGAGGTTGAAGCTGATGATGACTCGGCAGTCATTTTCACCGCACTGGTCCAATGCGACTCGTTCAGCTCGCAATTTGACTTGGTAGCCCCGCGATGTGCCCCACGCACCGGTGCTTGGCGAGTAAGCGATCGCACCGTACCGCATTACATGAGGGACGGGCATTTCCGGCAGCATGCCCATCTCGGCCATCGCGGCATTGTCGAGGTTGGCACTGACCTGCGGAACAAGCGGAAGTACCATGAGCATGAGCCCCGCAGTTGCGCCCACGCTGGCGACCGCAAAGCCGATTTGCTGGCGGCGTTTCTTATTCATCTTCCTAACCCCTTTCTGAGGTCTGTTTCGGCCGGAGTTAACTCGGGCCAGGTTCGAAATGAGTCCGTCCGCCAAGGCCAAATCAGCTACCCAGCAAGAAATCTGGCATCTATGGATGCGTCGTCGGTTGTGGAGTCGGCGTCGCCGATTGATGAGGTTCCATCGAACCTCCCGGACCCATGGTCCCAGGTCGCATGCCACCGCCGGATCCCATCATCGGACAGCTGCTATCACCCGCGCCGCCGGAGACTCGGTGCCCGCCGTTGGGGCCGTCCGTGGCTCGGCCCAAGAAGAAGCCCCAGAAAAAGATCACAGTCACGATGAAGACGACACCGGCGGCGATTGCAACCACAGACCAGATCTGATCCACCCGGCTAGGTCTACGGGAGTGATCGTGAACGGAAGGCTGTACTGCCGCAGCCGGCGGCTCGCTGGACTCGTTCGTTTGCGTCATGCCGTGTGATTTTGCCACAGAATACCCTCGGGGGGTAGGGACTAAAGTCACTCGGGTAGGGGCCAAAGTCTTAATCTCGCAGTAATCCGCAAGACATACGCTTGCGGTCCCGGCGCGGAGTTTCCGCCTCTTGGGTCACTCGCTGCAAACCGTCTGTGGGCACGTTCGGTAACCGGTTTGTGGGGTGCTGTTGGTCTGCCTGATGTGCGAAAAAACAGTTCCACAACGCGAGACCGTCGTGAGGCCGATGTCTCTGCGATATCGGTCGAGGTCGATATTCTGTACCTAGAGGGGGGGTTCGCAGGTAACGGGTCAAGGTATGCAGGCGGAGGACGGCCTTTGGTCGCGTAGTTCGACGCCCATGTGTGATGCGCTGCGGGGGAATGTCTCTCGTGTTCGTGATTACTAGGCGATGGACTGGATTGGCGGGGATGAGACCTTCGATCTGGCGCGATCACCCACGTTGTCTCTAGCAACGACTCTCGCCAAGGCCCTTGGCCGCGACCGCCCCGCAACTTCGGCGGGACCATCTCTTGCCGCCAACGCCATCTGCCCGGCAAGCACCGGCAGCTACGCCTCACCCACCTGGAAGGCCGCGCCGATGTCGGGGGCGAAAGCCGCTGCAGCAAAGGGCATCTGGTGCCGCCGGACGAGCTCGCCATGCCGGCGGTCAGGCCCTAGTCCAGACTCCGGTCAGCCGGCTTTACCGGACAAACCATCGGCGCCCTTGCCGCCGGCGGTCCCACTGCCGCCGGGCGTTCCCCCCGTTCCGGGGGTGCCTGCCCCACCGCCGATGACTCCGCTGCCACCTGCCCCGCCGGTTCCGCCGCCGCCGGCGCCACCCGAAATGCCCATCTGGCCGAACAGTCCGCCAGCGCCACCGAGACCACCGGTTCCGCTGCCGCCACCGGTGCCGCCGTCGCCGCCGGCGCCGCCAGTGCCGCCATTGCCCGCGTCGCCGCCGAACGTGGCACCGGCAGAACCGCCGATGATGTTGCCGCCGCCGCCGCCGACGCCGCCGGCGCCCCCAGTCCCGCCGTGGCCGCCGTGGCCGCCCACACCGGCATCGCCGCCGGCGCCGCCATCACCGAAGAGCCCGCCTGCACCGCCGTTACCGCCCGCGCCACCGGCCCCGCCGGTACCGCCGACGCCGCCGGCGCCACCGGCACCGGCGTTCCCACCGTTACCGGCAACGGCCCGCTGGCCGCCGCTATCACCGGCCAATGCCCCCCTGCCGCCGTCGCCGCCTACGCCGCCAGTTGCTCCGACGCCGCCATCGCCGCCGTTGCCGCCGACGCCACCTGCACCTCCCGCACCGACCAGCAGGCCGCCACGGCCACCGGTACCGCCCGCGCCCCCCGCACCGGCGGCGCCGCCCGACATACCTGCCGCCGCCGCGCCGCCGGACCCACCGGCGCCGCCTTGGGCAATTGAATTAGCGCCAAATGTGGAGGCGTTGCCCGCGTTGCCGCCGTCGCCGCCCGATCCGCCGGGAGCCCCACCATTCGTCCCGTTGCCGCCATCACCGCTGGTGGCGACAGCGTTCGTACCGGTTGCGGAAGCTTTTCCACTCGCTCCGCCGGCTCCTCCGTTGCCGCCGGCACCGCCCGTGCCCCCATTGCCGGATATCGCTTCATTGCCGGACGAGGCGTTTGCCTCACCGCCGGTACCGCCCGTGCCTCCGGTAACGCCGGCGCCCGCGGAGGCGCCGTCGCCACCGGTGGAACCATAGGCGCCTCCGGTGGCGCTGTTGAAGATGGTTCCGCCGGTGCTGCCGGTGGCAGCCTGAACGGTGATAACCGGGTTGTCCCCGATGGCCCCGGCCAGACCCGGCCGCCCTGGCCGCCGGCGCCTCCGGAGCCGAACAGCATCGCGCTGCCCCCGTTGCCACCTCGCCCGGGCGCACCGCCGTTGACGCCCGCCACGGCCGCCCCACCCTGCCCGCCGGCACCGCCATTGCCGCCCAGCCAGCCCCCGGAACCACCTGTGCCCCCCAGCGCGCCGGCCCCGCCCGCACCGCCAACCCCGCCAATGCCGAACAATCCCGCGCTGCCGCCCGTCCCGCCGACCTGACCGGATCGCCCTGATCCGCCGTTACCGCCGTTGCCCCAGAGCAGTCCGCCGGCGCCACCGTTGGCGCCGCTGCCGGCGGCGCCATTCGCGCCATCACCGATCAACGGCCGCCCCAGCAACCCCGCGTCGGGGCATTAACCACGTCCAGCAGCGTCTGTGCGGCATTGGCCGACTCGGCGGTCGCGTACGCGTCTGCGCTGGCGTTGAGAAGCTGCGCAAATTCCTGTTGAACTGCCGCGGCACGCGCGCTGAGCGACTGGTACGACAGGCCGTGGCCACCGAACAACGTCGCGATGGCCGTCGATACCTCGTCAGCGGCTGCGGGCAGCACTCCCGTCGTCGCGGCGGCTGCCGCCCGGTTGGCCTGACGCAGAGCTGATTCGATGCCCGCGAGATCCGCGCCCGCGGCGGTCATCGTTGCGGTTGATGCAGTAAGAAATGACATGTGACCCCTCCGAGCTAGGGGTTCATTATCAGCACTTTTGGTACCGGTTGGATGCGGAATGGACGAATACTTTCCGCGCAAAGACGCTGGTTACTGCAAGTCCAGCTCGCTGCTAGTGCGGTGCGCCAGTTCGGCAAGGGCATTGGCGATTGATCGGGAAAACATGGGTGGTGCGTGTGAGTTACCTCAGATCAATTGACGTCACTGGATTCGACCTCGACCCCGAGATGATTCAGGGTGCCACCCTGGCCCAGGTTCTCCAGCAGGACTAGTTTCAGCGGCGGGTCGGCGATCGCGAAGTTGATAAAGGAGCGACTCACAAAGGAATCCGGCGACGCACCGACGTCGTCGGTATCTTCCCGACCGCTCAGCGTTGATCCGTCTCGTCGGCGCGGTCCTGACCGAACAACACGACGAATGGACCGAATCCCGCCGCTACCTCCGCCTCGACGTCCTCAGCAAATCACGAGCCGACCACAAAGGCACCAGCAGAACAGGAGGTCACACCAGCGGCACTAATTGCCTAACCCACGAAATCGAAGAATCACACGATCGACGTCGTACACCACGTCCCTGGACTTGACCAACGTCGGGGCACATCCGGCGACAATCAATGCGTGTGTTCAGACGCTCGTTGACGGTCAGGGACGCGAGTATTCCACGTACAAAGCGTCCAGCATCGATCAAAGATCGGCCGAAGTCTTTGACCTCAACCTGGGGCTGAAGGGGCGGTCTTGCCCGCTGCGACATCAACGCGCTCCACCACGGCCTGCATCGCCGGATACATCCCACCGATCGACCGGTGAGCTTTCTAGACCTAGCTACGAGGGCTGCGAGGGCGCCATTTCGCACGTATTAATTAGCGGCCAAGCCGAAGCTGGTGCCGGAACAGCCGCTATTAGCGGCGCCGGCGGCGGAGCGGCGGAGGCCGCCAGGGCTGGTATCACCGGACCCAACGGCGACAACGGTGGCGCCGGCGGGGGAGGGGCACGCAACAAAAACCCGCGACACCGCCGGTGACGCAACCGGGCAACCGACCGACAACTCAACGGCAACGGCGCCAACAGAACCGGTGTCAACATCGGGCAAAACGGTTAGCCGTCGTCCTCGCCATGTTGCTCAAGGAGTAGCTCCCGAGAGCGCCGCAAATCAGGCACCCGGAGATCCGGGTGGCCGGCAGCGGCACGCGCTTCGTCAAACATCCGGTACAGGACCGACGGAGACAGGTGCCGGCCGTTATCGAGAACTGAAGGAAACAGCAGAGCCTCGCGATGCGGCTCGACGTGTCGACGAAGGTGGGCGGCGATTCTCGGACCCAGCTTGTGCGGGATTGGGATATCTCGGATTCCAAGAGTGCTTTTCGGTGTCGTGACCTGGAAGCGCCGGTTGATCAACGCGACCGCGCGGCGTACGCGCACGATACTTGCGCGTCGAGGTCAATGTCTTTGCGCCGCAGCTCTCCTAACTCGCTAAACGGCATCGCTAACCAGGCTGCCATAGGGACGATGGCTTGGTAGCGTGCCGGCATCGCCGCGGCGATCACTTCGAGTTCCTCGGCCGTTGCGGGGCGCACGGCTTCGGCGCGCCCAGAGGTCTTGACCTCTGGATCCTGGCAGGGATTGGTATCGATCAGGTTGCGGATCAACGCATCCTGCATGATCGTCCGCAGCAATGAGTAGGCCTGGACCCGGGTGGTCGGCGTACTGGTGGCGGTGACGGCATACCAATGCGCCACGGCAGCGGGGCTGATGTCGGGCAAAGCCGTCGTGGCGAAGGTCGGCAGAATGTGCTTGTTCAGCAGTGCCCGGTAACGGGCACGGGTGCGGCCACTGATCGGGCGCTGGTCAATCCACGCCTGGCTGTAGTCGCCGAATAACGTTGGCGGACAGGTGATGTCGATTCTCACGTCACTTTCCGATGGGCGGGTCCAGAAATTCGACGTCTGCCCTCGAGGAATCACCGGAACCCCGTGGCGTGTTTCCCTCGGTGATTAGCCCGTACAGCGGGTTGCGTGCTGCGGCACTGCGTGTTTCGCTGCCCGCCGCGGTAACGTAGCTGCGAGGTGACCATGGACTCGTGACCCAACAGCTTCATCAGCGTGTAGACGCTGACGTCAGAACTGGCGAGTTCGGTGGCGTAGGTGTGGCGCAGGCCGTGGACCAGGGCCCCGGGGACGGGATGGGCTTCAGGGCCGGCGCGTTTGAAAGCCCGCTTGATGCGTGATTGCAATGTCGATTGAGTGAGCCGTTGACCGTCGCGGCCTACGAACAATGGGCTATCCGCCGGCCAACGAGCAAATCCCGAATACGCTGCGGCCTGGCGCTTTGCGGATCCGGGATGGCGTACTGCTCGGGTCTCGAGGTAGGTGTCGATGACGGCCACAAGCTCGGCTTCGATGGGTACGGTGCGCGCCTTACCGCCCTTGCCTTTGATGTGGATGGCTCCGGCTCCGTCGACGGTGGTGCGTATGTCCCCGACGTTGGCTCGGCACAGCTCCTCAGCCCGCAGCCCGGCCCAGCAGTGCCGTGAGCATTATGGCCAGGTCGCGTTCGGCCCAGTCGGTGGTGCGTGTGGAATCGCGGTCCTTGGCGACGGTGGCCAGCAGTGCCTCGACGGCGCTGCGAGGCAACGACTTGGGCAGGCTTTTGGCCACCTCGGGCCGGCCGACGAGCTGCATGGGGTTGGCCTCGAGCTGCTCGCTTGTGTAAAGGAATGTGCACAACAAGTTCCAGGTCGACCAGGAGTGCCGGATCGAGGCAGCTTCGTGTCCCTGAGCGTACGCGGCCCGCATCGAATCTTTATTTATGTCAACTACGTTCATGCTCGCTGGTTGGCTGGCGGTGATCAGACTCGCGATGGCGGTGAAGTCTTGCCGGTACGTCTTCATGGTGTGCGCGGAGGGCTTACGAGTCTGGCGATCAAGCAGAAAGCCGTTGAACCAATCGGGGATTGAATCAGATTCAGCCTGCCCCACGTCGGATCGCGTTTCGTCGCTGAGGGGAAGCCCGCGTGGTGTCATGACCTTCCTATTCTGGCCGCGATTCGGCGAAGCCGGCGGTCGCTACTTACGGACTGCTGCTGTAGGCAAGCCGCGTTACGGGTTGTCCGGTTATCGCGGCGATGGTGTCGAAGTCTTTGTCGACGTGCAGGACGATCAATCCCGCCAGCTCGGCGGTGGCCGCGATGATGAGATCGGGGATCGACGGCCCTCGGTGTTGGCCTCGATCGGCCAGCAGCAGCTGGACTTGCAATGCGCGGTCTTCAATTTTCGGGGTCAGGTACTCAACTGGCATTGCAGCCAAAGGGGATTCGCGGAACTCACGTCGAGCGACGTCACCGGACTGAGCCGAATACCCGACTTCCAGACGGGTCAGATTGCTGATATGGACCAGGCCGCGCTCGATTCGATTGCTCCAGATCTCTGGCTCGTGGCTATGCGCGAGGCGCGCCAGGGCCGATTTGTCGATCAGCCATGGCGCTTCCGTCATTGCCAGGCCTGACGCATCAGGTCGTCGTCGGCGAGGCCCGCGACGTTGCGCCCCATCCGATGAAGGTCTTCGTGGGTGACCGACACGCGTAGCGCGCGAGCGTCTTGAGCAAGGCGACGGCGAATGTACTCAACGCGCGACAAGCCCAACTCGGCAGCTCGCGCATCGAGCCCAGCGAGTACATCGTCAGGAACGTCGCGGATCAACACGTCACTCATCACCACATGATATCAAGCGATATCGACAGGCAAGAACGTTGACACGTAGGGCGTGGAAGCTGCTGGCCGGCCGACCAGCAGCATCGGGTTGGCCTCGGGGGACAGGCGGACACGTCGCAGACGGCGGCATACAAGCCGTTGCTCCGAGAGGCGTTGGCGGGGCTAATGCTTGAGCAATGTCCGAGATGATCCGGATCGATCAGGTCGGATAGACGGATACGCCGTGAACAACTCGTGGTGTGACTGCACCCGCCCAATGACTGGCACCATACCAATACCCGTACAGGTATTCAAGCGGGTCGGGAAGATGACGCCAGATACCCCCTGGGGTAGTATCTGGGAGGTCTACTGGAGATGGGAATTCAATGTTCGGCGACGAGGACACCATCACCGCGGTGCTCAACCGATTGCGGCGCGCGCAGGGTCAACTCGCCGGGGTGATCGCCATAATCGAGCAAGGCCCCGACTGCAAAGAAGTAATCACCCAGCTCGCGGCGGTCTCCCGCACCGGGCTGGGTTCATGATCGTGGCATCCGGTCTGCTGGACTGCAGTAACAAGAGCTGCTCAGGCGAGTCACCGCGGCCGACCGAGACCCAGCTGGAAGCTTCTTCGCCCTGTCTTGCCAGTCGCGGCGTCGGGCAGACGAACTGACAAGGAGAAATGTCATGCAAGACCAGGCGTTGACGGCGCCCGGCATGTTCGGGATGCCCAAGCCACAGGGATGGACGATCGAGCGGATCGTGAGCCTCGTAGCCGGGACTGTAGTGCTCGCAACGCAGATCGCGCAGACCGCGCGATCTGAGCATTCGGGGCTCCTGCGCCTCCTCGCGGGATGGGTCGGCGCGAACTTGTTGCTCAACGCGGCAGTGGGCTGGTGTCCACTAAGTGTGCTGCTGCATCGCGCAGGGATTCCGACGGCCGCCGAGAGCTAGGCTACTATCAATCGCCCCGGGTTTGGTGCACACCGGTTTATGGGTGTGCAGCCTCTGAGTGGGCCGCGTTTGTAGCGTAGTGGACGTTCTCGTACTCGCTGGGTCGGACGCGGCCAGGCGGTGCATGAGCCGGTCGGTGTTGTACCAGTACACCCACTGCGCGGTGAGCAGTTCAACGTCGCTCAGACGGTGCAACGGGCCGCGGCGAAAAGGTGTCGTCGCGGACGGCTTCGGTCTTGTACAGCCCCTATGGTCGTCTCGGCTAGAGCGTTATCGAAGGCATCCCCGACCGTGCCGATCGAGGCCACCAGCCCGGAGAGCGCGAGGGTCTCGCCGAACCGCACAGACGTGTAGTGCGAGCCCGCATCGGAGTTAAGCCGGATTCGGCTTAATACTGATTATGCCGAGGTTTCGTTAAGCCGAGGATCTGCGGAGAGGGCCTGCGCTCGTGGGGGATATCGCTGAATTTCTCGGCTTAACGATTATCGCACGGTCATGGGTATCCGCGGCGTATGCGCTTCGCGAAACCCTTGGCTCACCCGTGCTTCGCATCCGCCTGGCCGACGGCAGCGGCTTGATGGGTGCCGCGCCGGCCGACATGGGCCTCTACAGGGACATGTTCAACCGACACACCGAGATCACACGCACAGTCGAGGAGATCCCCGCCGGTGTGCGTACCATCACCCAGTCAAACGCTGCCGACCTCACTGCCAAACTGCACGCGCGCGTATCAAGCATGTACTCCCATGTCGACCAGGGCTCCGAAGTCTTGTGTATGAGCCAGAGCCTGCCAACGCTATTCCGCAACGCCGGTGGCTACCGCCGACAGTTGACACTTACGCCCACAGGCGTCATCGCCGAGGCAGCATCCGACGATCCCGCGCTGACCGCCGCCATCCGCGCCCATGCTCGTGAGGTCACCGGTTTCGTGCGCGACGGCATGCCCGCGATGATGCAAGACATGATGGGTTCCGGCGGCATGATGGGATCCGGCGGACCGCCGTAGCCACCGGATATCGGTAGGTGCGCCAAGCGCGAAACAAGCCGTCCGCCGGCGACCTCGACGGTCGAATCGTGCTCAGGCGTCAACCTTCTCACGGGGTTGATGACACCTCGTCCGTGTTGTCATCCAAGACGATTTACGCATGCCGTGCAGCAAGCGGAGTCACTCGCTTGCTGCGGGCTGGTCAGTGGACACATCGCGAAGCTGCTCGGCGACGTCAGCCAGCTTCTGCTCGAGGTCGCGCTGGTGCTCTTCGAGTGCGCGGCGCCGCGCCTCCGCCGTGTCCTCCACCGACCCGTGTGATCCGCAGCCACAGCCGCCCCTGCGGCGCGGACCCTGCGACTGATCACCCGGCCAGTGCTGGGCGTCGTCTCGCTGATTTGTTCTCATGGTTGTTGCTCTCCTTCCTGGATCTGTTCGATCCGCGTGGCGATAGTGTCGTAACGCTGCAGCACTGCGTCGATCCGCTGCGCTGCGGCCCGCAGCGACACAGCCCAGGCGCCGAGCAGGGCAGCGCCCTCGCTGGTGAGCGCGTATGTGCGTTTGAGCGGCCCCGGCAGGTCGTCGTTCCACGACGAGCTGACGAGGCCTTCAGCCTCGAGCGAACGTAAGAGGCGGTAGAGGTTGCCGAAGTCAACTCTGCCTTCCGCGAGCAAGCCCTCCAGCGATTCTGCAATCTCGTATCCGTGGCTCGGCCGTTCCGCCAATAACAGCAGCACGGCGGGTTCGGCGAACCGCTCGACTTTGGCCCGGACCTCAAAGCTGGCAGGGCCGGTGCGACATCGACATCGCGGCTGGCGATCAGTCCTCATGCCACGACTATATGTCACTTACATACGTATGTCATCGCCTGTTCGAGCTCGCCGCGCGGATTGGGAGCGAGGTTTGCATAACCCGGTCAATAGTTCGAGGTTGGCCGACCCCCTGGGCCGGTGCCCGCAGACCCAGCAGCGAGGCGCGGCGCTCGGCCCGCGTAGCAGTATCCGCAGCACGGGCTGCGGTTCCGATCGTCGCCTGCCCCTGGGCGACCACACCTCGGTCCACCACGACAACAGGCGCGTGCTCGCGCTGCCGGCCACACAACACGCCGCCGACTATGCCGCCCGGCCGTGACCGCCATGTAAATCGTGCGTTAAGGACGGCGCTTGGGCAGCCCCACCCGGGGTGGGGTGGGATACCCTACTGGGATGGCGCCGGTCTTGATGCGAGTTATCAGCGAGGAATCAACGGCGAAGAAGCATCTAGCCCTCAGCCGTTCAGCCCGTAGCGCAGACGCGACGGCCGGCGTGGCCGGGCCGGGGGGCCCTCTTCGAACGATGGTGGCGGACCCGCGATGAGCAAGTGCGTGAATGGCTTTTCCGAGGGTTCTGCCGAGCCGGTCTCCGAGGGCAGGCCTCAATCCGCTTGTCGACGAGGGCTATCCGTCGATCGGCTGCGCGCCGTGCACCGCCAATCCGGCCAATGGGGCCGGTCCGCGCAGCGGACGCTGGAAAGGGCGGTCCAAGGTCGAATGCGGGCTACACGAATCATGACCAAGCTCGCATTGACCGCGCGTGGCAGCAAAAATCCACCGGCGGCCGCCAGGCCCCGGGCCGTCGCCGGCCGACCCGATGCACATGCGGCCTGGCCTCGACGCAAACGTGGCGTCCTGGCGAGACGACCCCCCCAGGGTGGGGTGGGGTATCCTGCTGCAATGCGGTGTTGCGATGAACAGGAGTTGACGGCAAAAAAACGTGCGGCGCTGAACCGGCTGAAAACGGCTCGGGGGCACCTCGACGCGATCATTCGGATGCTGGAGTCCGACGCCTACTGCGTCGACGTGATGAAGCAGATCTCGGCGGTGCAGTCCTCGCTGGAGCGGGCGAACCGAGTGATGTTGCACAACCATTTAGAGACCTGCTTTTCCACGGCGGTCCTGGACGGGCGCGGGCAAGCGGCCATTGACGAGCTGGTTGATGCGGTCAAGTTCACGCCGGCGCTGACCGGTCCGCAGGCACAGCTAAGCGGTGCCGCAGCCGGCGAACCGACCGGTGACGAGCCGCTGCCCTCTGGGAGCACGCCATGATCACCGGGTTTTCGCGGAGTACGTGTTTCAGACAGCAGCAGGTGATCCAGATGGCGCACCAGCCGCGGGGATGGCCGGTCCAGAGCTAGACATCGCGGCCACAACTGTGACTGGCCGCACCGATTGTGAAGGGAGCATTAGGAATGGCTTTGCATGGATTAGCGATGCGGGCGATGCCCACGGTGGTGACCGGTGTGGTGGGGGTCGCAGCCTATGAGGCTTTGGCGAAACTTCCGTGGCGGAAGGCAACCGTCATAGCGACCGCCTGGGGTATACGGGTTGTTCGCGAGGCGGAGCGTAAGGCCGGGGCGAGTGCTGAGCAGGCTCGCCTGACGGTCGCCGACGTGGTGGCCGAGGCTAAAGAGCGCGCCGGCGAGGACGCCGCACCGCTGACTGTGGTGGAGGATTCTGGCGATCATGACCACTGATGTCCTTACTGGTGCCGACGCCGCGTTGAAAATTGTTTCCAACGCGTCGGGGCGAATGCGGGTCCACGTCACCGGGTTTGGCGTTGACGCGGTTCGTGCCGTGGCGATCGAGGAGACCGTCGCCAAGGTGAGCGGCGTGCAAGCAGTGCATGCCTATCCGCGCACGGCTTCGGTAGTGATCTGGTATTCGCCCGAGCGTTGCGACGCCGGTGCGTTGTTGTCGGCGATCGGCGAAGCCGAGCACATGCCTGCCGAATCGGTGCCCTCGCGCGCCCCGCACTCTGCCGCTGTCGCCAGGGTCGGTCTGGTGCGCAGGGTTGCCAGCGGGATCGGGTTCGCGCTGTTTGGCTTGCACCGTGGCGCGCAAGACCGGGGGCCTGACGTCGATGAGTGCGGCGGGTGCGGATCTGGGCCGGTAAGGACCAACGGGTTGTCGCCGGACGAGCAGAGTCGGCGTGAGCGGCGCAAGTGGTTGCGGCGGGTGTGGTTGGCCTTCCCGTTGGGGCTGGTGGCGATGGCGACGATGTTCTTCGGCCACCCGTGGGCCGGGTGGTTGGCCTTCGCCGCGACGGTGCCGGTGCAGTTCGTCGCCGGGTGGCCGTTTCTGAAGGGGGCGGTCCAGCAGGCGCGGGCGGGCTCTGTGGGCATGGACACGCTGATCGCGCTGGGCACTTTGACCGCGTTTGCCTACTCGACCTATGAGTTGTTCGCCGGTGGGCCGCTGTTCTTTGAGACCGCGGCATTGATCATCGCGTTCGTGGTGTTGGGTCGCTATCTGGAGGCCCGGGCCACAGGTAAGACGCGGGAGGCGATCAGCAAGCTGCTGGAATTGGGCGCCAAGGAAGCCACGCTAGTTGTAGACGGCGAGGAACGTCGGGTGCCGATTGATCAGGTGCATGTCGGAGACCTGGTGCGGGTGCGGCCGGGCGAGAAGATCCCGGTCGACGGGGAGGTCATCGACGGGCGCGCCGCCGTCGATGAGGCGATGCTGACCGGCGAGTCCGTCCCGGTCGAAAAAGGGACGGGTGACCGTGTTGCCGGAGCAACGGTCAACACCGATGGGCTATTGACCGTGCGCGCCACCGCGGTCGGGGCCGACACCGCGCTGGCCCAGATTGTCCGACTGGTCGAGCAGGCCCAGGGCGGTAAGGCGCCGGTGCAGCGGCTGGCCGACCGAGTCTCGGCGGTATTTGTGCCCGCCGTCATCGGGGTTGCCGCCGCAACGTTTGCCGGATGGACGCTGATCGCGGCCAATCCGATCGCCGGCATGACTGCGGCCGTCGCAGTGCTGATCATCGCCTGCCCATGTGCGCTGGGGATGGCCACTCCCACGGCGATCACGGTCGGCACCGGCCGGGGCGCGGACCTGGGCATCCTGGTGAAGGGCGGCGAGGTGTTGGAAGCCTCGAAGAAGATCGACACCGTGGTGTTCGACAAGACCGGCACCCTCACCCGCGCCCAGATGCGGCTCACCGATGTGGTGGCCGGCAGGCGACGCCAGCCCGATCCGGTGCTGTCCATCGCCGCGGCGGTCGAGGCAGGCTCCGAACATCCCATCGCCGCCGCGATCGTCGCCGGTGCACGCGAGCGGGGACTGGAGATTCCGGCCGCCACGGCGTTCACCAATATCGCGGGCTACGGTGTGCGGGCCGAGATTAACAGCCAGCAGGTGGTGGTCGGGCGGCGCACGCTAGTCGAAAAGCACGAATTGGGTCTGCCTGAGCACTTTGCTGCGGCGGCCGCCGAACTCGAAGAGCAGGGCCGCACCGCAGTGTTCGTCGGCCGTGACGGCCACGTGATCGGTGTGCTCGCGGTGGCTGACACGGTCAAAGATGACGCCGCCAACGTGGTCCAACAGCTGCACGCCATGGGGCTAGAGGTCGCCATGATCACCGGCGATAACACCCGCACCGCTAACGCGATCGCCCAGCAGGTCGGCATCGACCGGGTGCTGGCCGAGGTACTGCCGCAGGACAAAGTCAGCGAAGTACAGCGGCTTCAAGACGAGGGCCGGGTCGTCGCGATGGTCGGCGACGGCGTCAACGACGCACCCGCACTAGTACAGGCGGATCTGGGTATCGCCATCGGCACCGGCACCGACGTGGCCATCGAAGCTTCCGATATCACCCTGATGTCTGATCGGCTCGACGGCGTCGTGGATGCGATCCAGCTTTCCAGGCAAACCCTGCGCACGATCCACCAGAATCTCGGCTGGGCCTTCGGCTACAACACCGCCGCAATTCCCCTTGCCGCCCTGGGCATGCTGAACCCGGTCGTCGCGGGTGCGGCCATGGGATTGTCCTCGGTCAGCGTGGTGACTAACTCCCTGCGGCTCCGCCGCTTCGGGCGAGATACCCGGCCGAAACCGGCGCAGGGGCGGCGCGAACTGCCCCAGTTGGAATTGGTAACTACGGCAGAACCGAGGCCTTGACCTCGAGCCCACGCCGCCGCCGAGAACCAACAACGACGCTGCCACGGAGATGCGCCGTTCGCAACCGCACGTTTCTCCGCACAGTTGAAGGAGCAGCTGATGACCACCACTATCTTGACCGTTCCCGGGATTTCATCCCAGATGTGCAAGCCCGCGATCGAAGGCATCGTCGCCGCCATTGTGGGCGTTGCCGCGGTGGACGTCGACGTGCCAGCCAAGACGGTCACCATCATCCACCGCGACGACGAAGCGCGCTTAGTCGACGCCATCGAGGAACAGGGCTTCCACGTTGCCGACCCAAAGATGATCGGCTCCAGTATCGCTGTGGCGATCGAACCGTCGGACTACGAGATCTAGCAGATCATGATCGGCGACCTCGCTCTCCGGTGGACGGTAACCGTCCTCTTCGGCGTCAGCTTCGCGTGGCACTTGTATCGCCTTGTCGCGCAACGTGACCGCTGGATATGCACCATCGAGCGCCTATTGCACATAGTTATGTGTGCGGCAATGGTCGTGATGGCCTGGCCCGCCGGGATGAGACTCCCCACAGTCGGGCCAATCGTCTTCTTTCTAGCGGCGGCAGCCTGGTTCGTGCTTGTCGCTTCCCACCTGTTCTCCGGCGACGACGGGCGACTGGCCAACGGCTACCACGCCGCAATGATGGCGGCGGTAGCGTGGCTGTACGCGGTAATGGCAAGCGGCCCACTGGGCCCGCGCGCTCACTCACCCGGCGACACCATGTCTAGCTCGCCGGATATGAAAATGACCGGTATGGACATGCCAGTGGCCGCGACAGGCGAACCCGGTTGGATCACCACGCTCAACTGGATCGCGGCTATCGGGTTCGCAGGTGCCGCGATCTATTGGCTGTACCGGTATTTCGCCCATTGGAAACCGAACCCCGGGACCAATACCGTGCGCCTCTGGGACTGGGGAACGCCATGTCACGCGTTCATGGCCGCCGGTATGGCCGTCATGTTCGGCGTAATGCTTTAAGAACCCGGGATGAGTACCCGCCCGCAGCTCGACGGGCGATCGACGCTGCGCCACGCATTCGCGCTGCATCACTCATACACCGGCGCTTTCCTTTACGCCGCTTCAGCGGGGCCATTTCGACGTTGCCGGGCTTAACCGGGCGGTGTCACGGCACCGTCATCCGAAGGTTCTCGCCAGCTCCAAGCCCGCCCTTGTGCAATGGATTGCATGCCCAGCGGCCTCTGCGCCTGGAATACCGGTCCCTTCCAGGGCCGATGGTCCTTACTAGCTATATCATCGCTGCATGGCTATAACGACGTTCTCGGGTGAGGTGCAGCGGGTGGAGTTGGCGCCGGCCGCGGCGTTGTTCCGGTCGCTGGGTGATCCCACCCGGTTGGCGATCGTGCGGCGGTTGGCGGCCGGGCCGGCGCGGGTGACTGACTTGGTTGAGGCAGTTGGGTTGGCGCAGTCCACGGTGTCCAAACACCTTGCTTGCCTGCGTGATTGCGGCCTGGTGGATTCGGATCCGGTGGGGCGGGCCTCGCTGTTTCGGCTGACCCAGCCCGCCCTGATCGACGTGCTGACCTCCGCTGAGGCGGTGCTGCAAGCGACCGGGCAAGCGGTGGCGTTGTGCCCGACCTACGGCGCGGAGGGCTGCGCCACCGAGCCGAAGCCATGACCACCGGCCGGCCAAACCGACAATCCGGCCGTGATGGTGAGCTACACCCGATGCGACTCCGAACTGCATGACACTTACCGATCTGAGCGCCCCGGTATCGCATGAGCCATGACCTGATACTTCGTTGGGTGGTCACCCGGCTGTTCCTGCTGAGCGCCGCCGAATGTGGTCTAGCGATCGTCACAAATCGCAGACCGTGGACGTTGGCCGTCAGCCACAGTTTGCATTTCATCATGGAAGGCGATGGCGACGATGGCCGGGCGGTACGGCGCACGGTTACCGATGGCGGGACCTGCAGTGTTTTTCCTGGTGGCGGCCGTCGGGTTCGTCACGATGGCCGTCGTTGCAGCCCAAACGACCGCCCCGTGAGTGCTGTATGGATATCACGGCCTGATGATGCTGGCAACGGCCTGGATGCATGCCATCGTGAACGGTCATCTGCTCGCGTTGGATCCAGCACCCAGCAGCGCACTCAGCGTCAGGATCATCGCTTCCCGGATGCGCGATGGCGTTCCCGAGAAAGACGCGGCGTAACCAATTCGCCGAACGCACAGCCGACGAGTTGCAGAAGTTATTCTCCGCTTCGCGGCGGCGCAAAGGTGCCCCGAGTGCCAGGCGAACGGCCAACGCTTGGATGTGTGGGGGCATGCCAGCGATAGCAGCCCGCGCATCGCAAAGCCTCCTTTGACAGGGCCAAATGGCCCTGTTCGACGCAGCGGCGCGGGCGTGAACTAGGCACCACAGGGTGAGGCGATGAGCTAAGGAAACTTCAACGCTTACCTTTCTCAAGCGGGCTTGGATACTTCTTGTTGTCGTGGTGGCAGGTGCCGCCCCGCCCATGTGGGCGCCCGCCCGGCGAGCCGCCAGGACCAGCACGGCCACCCGGGACTAGGGGCGGGTTAGGTGTGGTCGAGTGCGGCGATGACGGCTTGCAGTTTGGTGGTGACCTGTTCGGCGACCTCGGGAAGTCCGGGTGCGTCGCTGAGTTCGGCCATCAGCGCGGGATTGATGGCGTCGACGGTGACGGTGTCGTTGCCCTGGATGGTGTCGGGGCGCACGACAACGTTGCAGGGCAGGAGCAGCCCGATTGCGGGGTCGCTGAGCACGGCCTGATGCGCCAGGGGCGGGTTGCACGCCCCCAGGATCAGATAGTCGGCCATGTCGGCGCCGAGTTTGGCCTTCATGGTGGCTTTGACATCGATCTCGGTAAGCACTCCGAAACCTTGGTCCGCCAGGGCTTTTCGCGTTCGAGCGACCGCGTCGTCGAAGGAGGTGTGCAGTGTGGTTGATAGTGCCAGCTTGGTCATCGGGGTCTCTTTCCTGCTCAGCTGTTTACGGTGTTTCCGGTCGCTGCTGTCGCGCCGCGGGTGGTCGCGCGCCGCTGGTTTGGTTGCGGGATCCCGGCCAAGGGTTGGGTGCGTCCGGCGCGCACGCCGTTGGCGATGACGACGATTTCGGCGAGTTCGTGGACCAATACCACGGCGGCCAGGCCGAGGACACCGAATAGGGCCAGGGGCAGCAGGATGGTGATGATCGCCAACGATAGGCCGATGTTTTGCAGCATGATGCGCCGGGATCGGCGGGCGTGTGAGAGCACTTGGGGCAGGTGGCGCAGGTCTTGGCCCATCAGGGCGACGTCGGCGGTTTCGATGGCGACGTCGGTGCCCATGGCGCCCATCGCGATGCCCAGGTCGGCGGTGGCCAGGGCGGGGGCGTCGTTGACGCCGTCGCCGACCATCGCGGTCGGCTGCTGGGAGCGCAGCTGCTCGATAATGCGGGCTTTGTCCTCGGGCCGCAGGTCAGCGTGGATGTCGTCGATGCCCGCTTCAGCGGCCAGGGCCCGGGCGGTGCGCTCGTTGTCCCCGGTCAGCATCGCCACCTGGTAGCCGTGGGCGCGCAGCCCATGGATCACCTCGGCGGCTTCGGGCCGCAGTTCGTCGCGCACCGCCACCGCACCCAGGACGGCGCCGTCGCGTTCGACAAGCACCGCGGTTGCCCCGGCGCGCTGCATTCGGTCGATGTCGTCAGCCAGGGGGCCGGGTTGGATCCAGCCGGGCCGCCCGAGCCGGACCGGGGTTCGGTCCAGCCACCCGGTGAGCCCGGCGCCGGGTGCCGATTCAACACTGTGCGCCGGGGTGACCTGATCGGCAGCGGCAAGGATGGCCGCGGCCAGGGGATGTTCACTGCGGGCCTCCAGCGCAGCGGCCACCGCCATCACGTCGCCGTGCGAAACCCCGTCGGCGGGTACCACGGTCATGACGGTGGGCTGATTGCGGGTCAGGGTGCCGGTCTTGTCCAGTGCGATCGCGCGGATGCGGCCCAATGCTTCCAGCGCGGCGCCGCCTTTGATGAGGACACCCATCTTGCTGGCGGCGCCGATCGCGGCAACCACGGTTACCGGCACCGCGATCGCCAGCGCGCACGGTGAGGCCGCGACCAGCACTACCAGCGCCCGTTCGATCCACACCCGCGGTTCCCCGACCAGGCTGCCGATGACGGCGATGATCGCGGCGGCGACCATGACAGCCGGCACCAACGGGGTGGCGACCCGGTCGGCCAGGCGTTGGCTGGTGCCCTTGCGGGCCTGCTCGGCCTCCACGATCCCGACGATGCGCGCCAGCGAGTTGTCGGTGGCGGTGGCGGTGATCTGCACGTCGAGCACACCGGTGCCGTTGATCGAGCCGGCGAACACCGCATCACCGGGACCGGCTTCGATCGGCACCGACTCCCCAGTAATCGCCGAGGTGTCCAGCGCGCTGCGCCCCGCGGTAATGACACCGTCGGTGGCGATCCGCTCCCCGGGTTTGACCACCATCACCTCGCCCACGACGAGTTCGGTTGGGGCGATACGGTATTCGCGCCCGCCGCGGCGCACCGTTGCGACCGCCGGGACCAGCGACAGCAGCGCCCGCAAGCCACGGCGGGTGCGGGTGATCGAATACTCCTCAAGGCCCTCACTGATCGCGAACAAGAACGCCAACATCGACGCCTCGCCGACCTCACCGAGGGCCACCGCACCGCAGGCGGCGATCGTCATCAGGGTGCCGACACCGATCTTGCCCGCCGCCAACCGCTTCAGAGTGGACGGGACGAAGGTGGCACCAGCGATGATCAAGGCCGCGGCCTCCACCACCAGCGTCACCGGTCCGGGTCCACCGGCCCAGCCCACGATCAGCCCCGCCAGCAGCAGCACCCCGGCCAGCCCAGCAGCCCGAATCTCGCTGACCTGCCACAGTTTCTCCGGCCCCCGCTCGCGCTCGTCGCACTCGGGGCGCGAATCGTCATGGCCGCAGCAGGCGTCACTCACACGCAGACCCCGATGCGCTGGCGGTGGCCGTAATTGGGGCACAACGCGACCGCGTTTCCGGTGGCCGCCAGCAGTGTTTCGACCGTCGCCAACAAATGGTGCAGTTCCGGGCGGGTCAACGAGTAAAACACCTGCCGTCCCTGCGGACGGCCCCCCACCAGACCGCACTCGCGCAGACACCCCACATGCGCCGACACCGTCGACTGCGCCAACCCCAACTCACCAACCAGGTCAGCCACCCGGGCCTCCCCTTGAGCCAACCGGTGCACGATCGCCAACCGGGTGCGATCAGACAGGCCACGGAACAGCGCCACCGCCGCCGCATCGCCACCTGACCCCGACGGTGATCCGGCCAGACAACCCGCACTATCAATCGTCATACGCCGATAATAATGGTTATTCCTGGTAATACTGGACTTGGCCGATGATTGAGGTCCATCGGCCCTACCGGGCTGTGATGTTTCGCGCGCAGGCTGGCCTGGACAGCTCGCGATGCGGGGCTTGGTAATTCAGGCGAAAGGCTCACGACGATGATGTATGACGGCTGGGGCTGGGGATCAGGCGGCTGGATCCTGATGACCGTGCTGATGATGCTGTTCTGGGCGGCGGTGATCACCGCCGTGGTCTTGGCCATCGGCCACCTCGCCGGACCGCGGCACACCAGCGCGCACCCGCCAGGACCAGGGCCGGCACGCGCTGAGGATCTGCTCGCCGAACGTTTCGCCCGCGGCGAGATCGACGAAGACGAATACCGACGGCGTATGACATTGCTGCGCGAACACCGCTGACCGCGATGCGCTCCCACCGTCTCTGGCTGGTCTTGATATCAGATGCTCACATCTATTGTGCAGCAATGGTATTGGTGGTTGTTCGCGGTGGTTGGAGGGCGTGAAGGACTTCGCGGGCGATGTAGCGCTTGTGGCAGCGCATTACTTCGTTTTTCGATTTATCTTCGGCGGTGCGCAGCGCCAGGTTCTCGCGGGTAGGTTGGGTGGCGGCGCAACCGCACGACCAGGATGACGTGCAGAGCTCGGCTTCCGCCCCGGTTGAGTCGGTGCCGGATGGTTTTGCCGCTGGAGGCTTCTAGCGGGCAGACTCCGCAGAGTTTGGCGAAGGCGGCGTCGCTGCTGATCCGGTCGTGGTTATCGCCGATCACCGAGAGCAGGGTGGCGGCAGTGGCGGGGCCGACGCCGTAGGCGGCGCGCAGCTGGGGGTGCGGCGGTGGCGGTGATGGTGTCGATTTGGTGTTCTAGTGTTGCGGGTGGCGCGCACCAGCGCGATGCGGGCCCGCGCCAAGGGCCTACTGGCTGGCCGCCCGGCCCGCGCGCTGGGAGATCAATGAGCCCGGACAACGTTTCATGGATAATGACGATTATGTAGGAATCGGGCCGAATCCCTTGCCTGCAATGTGATTGGGCTACTCAACCTTAAGGACGTATCGACTGGCCGCCAGGGTGAGTTTGGGCATTGACGCACGAACAGCACAGCATTCCCATAGTGCTGAGGTTGCTGCTCGCCAGTGGCGAGTGGCAACTATTGGCACCGTCAGCGACGGACCGCTCCGACCGCCAATTCGCTGCCGCACTTATTGGTTGACCTGATGCGTCGACAGATGTAGATACCCGGGAGTAGACGCCAAACTTGGAGCCAGTGGGTCTTGACGCAAGATCCGAAATTATCGGCCAATGCCAGCCAATGAAAAAGATTGCTGCACAACGCGAGACGCCTTTCGTCGGGGCTGACCTGACATAATCACTATTATCGGCGAAATAGATTGCAGCACAATGGAATTGATTGTCCGATATTCTTACTGCTCTGCCAGAGTGCGATATTCGTTACATCGTCCTGACGACTATATAGCCGGGATTCATGATGCAATCGGTTCATCGACATTGCCCGGGCAACTCTCCCAAGCTGGCTTGCACCAGCCCAACTGTCACAGTGACGAAAACCGACAACGGGGCACCGGCAATAGGTTTCGATACCTACCGCCGCTGCGCGGCCGCTGACCACCCTGCTGAAAAGGCGCCGATCTGGGGATGGGTCGCAAAACCGATTGACGTAGCAAGCCGTGCCTAGTTCCCCGCGAGCGCTTCGTCAAGGGACCGCATCGCCAAACCGCTCGTGCCAGCAATCATGTTCGCCGCCTCACTCATCGCCGCCTTCGGCAGCGTGTTGGGTGATCCTTTGGTGTGGATCGAACGGGCCCTGGTCGTGTTGGTGGCCGCATCGCCGTGTGCGCTGGCGATTTCGGTGCCGGTCACGGTGGTCGCCGCGCCGACCTCGGCATCACGATGGGCGCGATGGGCACCGACGTGGCGGTCGAAACCTCCGACGTCGCCCTGATGGGGGAAGATCTGCGCCACCTCACCCAAGCCCTGGCCCACGCCCGACGCGCACGGCGCATCATGCTGCAAAACGCCGGCCTCTCCCTGGGCCTGATCACCGTACTCATTCCGCTCGCCCTAGTCGGCGCGGCGGGCTTGGCCGCGGTAGTGGCGGTGCACGAACTCGCCGAAATCATCGTCATCGCCAATGGTCTGCGCGCCGGCCGCACCAAACCCTTCGGGGCACCATCATCGAAACCGGAACCGACTCCTACCGGCCGGCCCACACCCGAAATCAAAAGCCACGGCACCCAGCTGAACTCGGGGGCAACAGGTTCCCGTCGCACCGTCAACATGCGTGGGCCGAGAAACGGGTAAGACCCCGGATCACGTCTACGGCGTCGCTCCCCGAAGCGCCGCCAGCACGCGATCCCTGGTCGGAAGATCCAATCGGCACGCATCAGCTGCCAACTCCGTGCCTGACCTCATCACATCCACACCATTGACCAGCACCGTCGGCGATGGATATCCACCCACCCTTTCAACCACCACATCTTCAGCCATACCAACCTCAGACAGACACTCGGCGAGCAAGCGCTGAGCCGCCGCCGCATTCGGACACCCCGGGCTCGTGAGAAGTTCCACACGCATACATCCAGCTTCGCTCAACCCCGCGACTTCTGCACGCCTCCGGGCCGGGGCCAACAAACACCGCCCAGGCGGAGCCAATTTGGGTTGATATTGCCGCGCACCGTACACCTTGCCGTGGCGGCAGGTGTCCACGCTGGATATTGGGGGGGTACCGGCCCGGTTATCACCGCCCTGCGCGCCGGACAGATCCCCATCGTCGATTGCACAACCACATGCTCACCGACACACATGACTGTTGTCCTTCACTACTAGGCTGTCGACGACGCCGCCACCCTCGCCGCCGCACGTTATCGAGACCTATTGTGCGCGTGGGGCGTACATCATCACAGCCAGTCCGGCCAGACAGATCAGCGCCCCGGTCACGTCCCAGTGGTCGGGCCGGAAGCCGTCGAGTGCCATGCCCCAAGCAAGTGACCCAGCAACGAAGACCCCGCCGTAGGCGGCCAGGATCCGGCCGAAGTGGGCATCGGGCTGCAGGGTGGCGACGAATCCGTAGAGGCCCAGCGCGAGCGCGATGACGCCTGCGCCGATCCAGGCCCAACCACGGTGCTCCCGTACCCCCTGCCACACCACCAGGCACCGCCGATTTCAGCGACGGCCGCCAGCACGAACAGCGCAATGGAACGCAGCACCATAAGCAGTGACCCTACGAGACCGAACCGTGCCGGCGGACCGCACTACCCGCTGCTGCAGAGCAATGCAGTCTCATTCGGCATCACGTGTCCGCGCTGCAAGGACGTGGGCAACACGTTCGGCCAACGCGTCGAGCACTTATATCCGTGCGGGCGGTACCACGATGCTCACCACCACCTCCGTTTGTCGGTTCCGGTCCAAAATTGAGCAGGTAGTTCCGGGAAACTGCTCAAGATTCGACCGGAGCCGACATCCGTTGCGACAGTAATGAAGTCGAAGGTAAAAACGAGCAGCAGCCGACCTCCCCCGCGGCCAGATCCCGCGCGGTGATCTCACCCAAGCCGACGCCACCGGCAATTCTCATCCAATCTGGGGCACCGCAATTCAGGCCACATCACCTGCCCCAGATTCAATGAGAACGGACATTTGGCCGCCGGACCCCTCCAACCACCGGCACACCGCTGGACCCGATCACCGAATCACGCGATCACCAAATCACTTGTGGCAATCCTTGCCATGGGATCGACGCGTCGTCGCGCCAACCGTTTCAGTGGGCGCCACCGAACTGGCCAACGCCGCGACCTCAGCGTCTACACCCTTAAGTTGCTCAGTGAGGATTCCACGACCACCTCTTAGCGAGCTATGGAACGCACCCCAGCGCGTAAGCATCCGGGCGGGCCTCGACGGTCCCGGTATTCAACCGCTCCGAGGTGGTACCGAGCAAACATTAAGGTGTGACACCTCTGTGCTAGGTGTTACACTTCGGGCATGCCGACAACGAACCGGCGACACGCCATCACCGAAACCGACGATATTGCCGCCGCCCTGGACATGGCCGCGAAAACATGGCCTGACCTCGCCGACAAGCCGGGTGCGTTGCTGCGGCGACTTATCCTCTTGGGCCGAAACACCCTGGCGCACGATCGTGCCACGGCCGAAGAAGCTCGCGAGCAGTCAATCGATGCGACGGCCGGAGCGCTGGCCGGCATCTTCGGGCCCAATTACCTGCACGAGCTCCGCGAAGACTGGCCCGCGTGATCGTCCTTGACGCGAGCGTGCTCATCGGGCACTTCGAGCCGGCCGACTCGCATCATGGTGACGCGACGGCACTACTCAAGGCACACCTGACTGACTCGTTCGCTTCCAGCGTTGTCACCCTTGCCGAGGTTTACGTCGGCGCGTCTCGGGCCGGCCAAGCAGATCGCCTCGACCAGCTCTTAGCGCAGTTGGCAATCAGAAGCCTGGAACTACCAGCCGACGCCGCCCACCGCCTCGGTGAGTTGCGCGCAACGACTGGCCTCAAGCTGCCCGATTGCTGCGTGCTGTATACCGCCGAGCGGCATCACGCCGCAATTGCCACTTTCGACGACACACTTGTGAAGCGCGCGAAGAGCATTGGCCTGACCGTCGCGGCCACCGCTGGTTAAGTGCTGCCCTGTTGGCAATCAAGCACGCGCTGGCCGGTCCCCACTCGTCAGCATCAATCGGCCCGTGACCGTTCGACGGTTCGGTCGGCGCCGTGTCAGCGTCAAAACCTCAGTCGCACCGCCCTTCTCGTTGAAGCGCACCCTGCGGCGGTTGCGGCGCCAATGAGGCTGAAGCGCCTGCGGCGCTGCTGAAATGGTGCCGGCTTGGCCCTCGGCGAGAGACCCGAGCACACATTTTGCCTTCTGGCTTTCGATTATGGCCGGCGGCCCACTGCGCGCAAGGCCACGGCCTCCGCTTCGCTGCGGGCACAAGGCTCGCAATGTGTCCGGCCACGCTCGCGAGCTCGCGCCGAACACTTTGCGCCCGGACCTTGCACTTCGCTGGGCCCTGCGCCGGCCGAAATCATCAGTGCCAGAAGGCAAAAAGAACAGGCGGCCCACAGGGACGCCGTCCTCTCTGAAAGGTACTGACATGACCGACACCTTTGCCCCCGACGCCGAGCACCCCGGCCTGGGCACCATCGAGCACGTCGATCCCCACGCGTTGATCCTCGACGACAACGTCCGTGACGACGCTGCCCTCGACGCTCAGTTCCTGGCCAGCATCACCGAGCACGGCGTGCTGATCCCTATCGCCGCGATCCGTCGCGGTGATGGCCAACTGTTGGTGCGCGCCGGACAGCGCCGCACCCTCGCCGCCCGCGAGGCCGGTTTGTCCACCGTGCCGGTCTATGTGCGCATTGCCACCGACACCGACCTTAAGGCGCAACGGGTCGAACGGGTTGCCGAGCAGATCGTTGAGAACGACCAGCGGCGCCAACTCACCGATGCTCAGCGGGCGCGTGGGATCCAGCAGATGATCGACGCCGGGGTGTCGATCACCCGAGTGGCCCGAAAGCTCTCGGTGCCCAGAGACACCGTGAAGGCGGCCGCAGTGGTGGTGAAATCCGACACCGCAATGCAAGGTCTCGCCGATGGTCAGCTCAGTCTCGAAGAGGCTGCGGCCCTTACCGAGTTCGAGGGCATGCCCGGCGCGATCAGCCGCCTCACGCAGGCTGCGGGCAGTCGGCGGTTTGAGCACATGGTTGCACAACTGCGTGAGGAAAAGGCCGCCGCCGAGGCCGAGGCCAAGGCGGCGCAAGCCTACATCGAGCGTGGGTTCACCTGGCTAGAGCAGCGTCCGGAGTCGTTCGACCCAGCCTGCATACCGCTGTACCGGTTGCACACCGCCGATGGTGCCCAAGCCGATCAGCAGGTAGTGACCGATCCCAGCCAGTGGGCCGTGCTGCTCTTCGAAACCACCGCTCTGGTTGACGTGCAAACGGGTGTCACTGTCGAGGAGGATGACGTGGACTGGGACACCCAGGATCAGCCCGACGCCACACCCGGCGAAGGACTGCGCCACGCATCGACCGTCACCGAAGCCACCGTGTTTGAGCCGCAGTACTTCTGCCTGGACTACCGGTCAGCAGGACTCCAGCTTGAGCCGTGGTTCGCCCGCAACGCGGGACTGGTGGACACCGGCGTCGACGACACCGTCGAACTCGACGAGGACGCACGTGCGGCCGAACGGCACAAGGCCGAGGCCGAGCGCGCCGAGGCCGACAAGCGGGAGCGGCGAAAGGTGTTGGCGCTCAACAAGCTCGGTGCAGCAGCGACGACCGTGCGCCGGGACTTCGTGAAGAAGTTGCTGGCCCGCAAGACCGCACCCAAGGGCGCGGCCATGTTCGTCGCCGACTGCCTGGCCCGCGACAGCTACCTGTTGACCAACCACAACGCTGCCGACACTATCGCGGACCTTCTCGGTCTCGACGGTGCGCAATCGGTCACCAAAGTCGCTGCCACCCTGTCGGCCGGCGGGGATGCTCGTGCCCAAGTCATCACCTTGGCCCTTGTCCTGGGAGCGCTGGAAGCCCGCACCCCCAAGGAAGCGTGGCGCAATGCAGGATCCGCCCACTGGTCGCACCACGTGAGCTGCGCCGACTACCTGCGCTGGCTCGCTTCCAACGGGTACGCGCTGGCCGCCGTGGAAGAAGTCATCACCGGCGCAAAAAGCGCCGATGACGTCTACGACCAGTACCTGGCTGACGCGGTCAAGAAATAACCCTCCGCGGTGGTGGGGCCAGGGCATCGGTATTTCTGGCCCCATCACAACACTACTGCCACCGGTTACTCCACGGGCCCATTCAGCGACCGCCCAGAACGCAACGAAAAGTATCGCCAGATGACTTCCATCGAAATCAAACATCTGCCCACCTCCAATGGGCGCCAATCCCCTCCGCGACTTCTCTTTCGAACACGAATCTGGCGCACTTCTTACACCCGATTTAATACCAGATCCGCACGTCAGAAACACCACCTGTATGCCGCTAATTCACCGCTAACCGACACTCATCGATCCCGGTATTCCGGATGACCCTGTGGATGGATGGTGCGATGTGGATCATGCTGAGGAACAACGGGGCCCACCAGAGTAACCGGGGTGACTGGACCCAGCGGAACCGCTCTGGACACGCAGATCAACAATGGCTCACGAGCACCCGAAGTTGATCAATAACAATTGAGAAAGAGTCATGAGACGACCGTCGCGGAAGCACAACTCCACCAGTAGTATTTAGCCTAACGACGCAGGAACCTACCCTTACTCCAAGGAACCGATTAATGCGCCAGATCAGCGTTTACACCAAACCGTACTGCGCGCAGTGCGGGGCAACTTTCAAGGTCCTCGACAAAGCCGGCATCAATTGCCGAAAAATTGATGTCACCCAAAACCCGGAGGCCCGCGAATACGTCATGGGCCGGGGTTATCTGGCCATGCCTGTCGTCTACCTCTCCGCTGACGAGCACTGGTCAGGCTTTCGTCCTGACCGCTTGAACCGCATCGCAGCCTGACCAGCCACGCCACCGAAAGGAATCTCAATGAGCATCGACACCGCCCGCAACGACGAACTCGAACTCCTCCAGGAGTTGGAGCGTTCCGAGCGCATCGGCGATACCCGCAGCGGCCTTCTCAAGCACGTGGCCGCCGGCGTCCGTGACCTGCAAGAAGCGGCGGCGAGCCTTCAGCAGCTGCGCGGCAGCAGTGTCTACGACGCCGAGTTCGCCGAAGGCCGCGATGGGCGCGACGTGGCCACATTCCTCGACGACAGCATCCGCTATGCCCGCGCCGCCTACGCCGTCGTGCATGCCGTCATTGACAAGGAGACCCCGTGATGGCACACGAATCCCACTGCGCCGGAGGCTCATACGACACCGTGCGCGATGCGCTGCAGTCCGCTGGTTGCCTGATCCGTCCCCGCGGAGCCGAGGCGTTGATGGCACGCTGCCCACTGCACACCGATCACACCCCGTCACTGTCGGTCACCTGGCGTCCGTCCACCCCCGGCGGCCGCGGCGGCGCGGTGCTCCTGCACTGCTTCAGCTGCCGCGCCGACGCCGCCGACCTCGCCGCGGCGCTCGGACTGCGCGTTGCTGACCTGTTCGACGCCCCGCTACCGGCGCCCGAGCGCGAAGCGTTGCACCGTACCCGGCCCACACGCCGGCGACCAGCTCCCGCCCGGGTCGCATCGGGGCCGCTCCCCCCACGGATCACCGCCGACCACGACACGACCAGTCACCACTGGCGACGCGTGCGGGTCTACACCTACACCGATCTGGACGGGCGGCCAGTCCAGCAGGTGATCCGTCGGGAATGCGGCTGCACCGGGCGCATACACAAGCGCTTTCAGCAGCGCTACCGCGTTGGGCGCCAATGGGTCTACCGCAAACCCGAGGGTTTCGTGCTCGCCCTGTACCGGCCAGCGGCGATTCTGGCTGCGAAGAACACCGCGAACTGGGTGTGGATCACCGAAGGGGAGAAAGACGCCGACACCCTCACCTGCCTCGGCCGGCTCGCGACCACCAACCCCCAAGGTGCGTCGAACTTCCCGACCCACCTGGTCGCCCAGTTCAACGACCTCAAGGTCGCCATCGTCGCCGACAGGGACCTGACCGGCTACCGGCGCGCTCTCGCGCTTTCCCAGCAGTTGCACGGCACCGCCGCACAGGTCGTTGTGCTGCTGGCCGCGCTCGAGGTCGACAAGGCCGACCTCACCGACCATGTCGAGGCCGGGCTCTGGAAACCCGCGCAACCGTTCGGCGGACTCGTCGAGGTCAGCCCCGCCGATCTGCATGCCCTGGTCCTGGCGGCGGCCGCCACCCAGGCCGGGCACCGGTTCACTATCGCGATCGCGGAGATGCTCGCCCACCGTGCCCGACGTGAGAGCGCTCCGGCCAGCGCCCACGCGGCGGCGCGATGGCTTGCCGAAGCCGGCCGTCACCTGAGCATGGTCGAGAAGGTTCACCACGAACTGCAATGCCACGCACGCGCGCATCCCACGGCGGCTGTAGGCCAAGCAGCAGCCGCCGCAACAACTTTGCGCCTTTGCATCGAGTCCTACCGCCGATACAGCAACAACGGCGCGGCCGCGGCATCCTCCGCCGCTGACACCGGCAGCGAACTCAACGAGTCAGCATGACCGCAGTATTGGACACCGTCGTCACACGTCGGGCAGCGGCGGCCGTCACCGGCAGCGCGAGCCGGCCCCGCGCGGCCGCGCACACTGCGCGCCTGGATCGGCACCCGCACGGCGCGCGCGCAGGTCCGCTCGCAGCGTCAGGTTCGCAGCCCTCGCCCCCACCCCACGGATAGGTGATCCACCCATGACCACGCTGGGCCGGTTCAGTGTCGGCATCATCTCAGCCATCCTGCTCACCGCAGCTGTTCTGGCGAAGCCCCCTGCAGCGCAGGCCAGGGTGTTCACCATCGAACCCGGCGAACGGATCGACTACATCAACTCCACCGGCGACAACAAGTTCTGCACCATCGGCCACGTGTACACCGGCTCTGACCTGCACGTGTACGCCGTGACCGCAGGGCACTGCCGCAACAGCACCTCAGGCTATGTCCGCAGCAACCGCAGCGGTCAGACCGGAACGTTCCTGCGTACGATCGTTGACCCTCCCCGCGGTGGCGGCGCCGACTACGGTCTCATCGATTTCGGCACCGACCCCATGGCAGGGGCATACATCGGAGACATCCCCACCGGATACAGCCACCCCGAGCCCGAATTAGGGCAGACCGTGTGCCGAACCGGCGTATCCAGCGGCCAGCATTGCGGCACCATCGTCGCCCGGCATGGACGTGACCAATACCTCACTACCGGAATGTCATCGAGCATCCCCGGAGACTCCGGAGGTCCGGTCTGGACTCGGAACGACAACGGCACCGCGCAGATCCTCGGAATATGGCTCGGCGAAAAGATCTCAGCCGCAACCGGAATCGAATACGGGCGCTTCGCCTCTCTCACCGAAGGCCTGCGTCTTCTTGGCGCGGGCTAAGGAGCCTTCGCGGTGCTCAAAACTCCGGAAGCTCCGCACCGGCACGCACCACATCGCAGCGCATCTTCGGCTGAGGCCACTGCCCGGTGACCAACCACGAAATCAGTGCTACCGGAACATCGCCCGGCTGCTCACCGATCATCCGTATCAACCGTTGCTCCACCACACCGCCAGCCTACGAGGATTATCGAGCCCGCGCGGCAGCGGAGCGGCACACATTCCCCCCAATGTCGCGTGCTCGGCCGGTGAATGCTTCACCGGCCCATCCCTGGACTGACGAGCCACGGCCGACTGCGCCGCCCCGGCGGCGGCCGTGTAATCCGTTGCCCCTCAGATGTTTTGTTGTCAGCGGGGTGGCAAGTGTGACCCGTGAGGCCCCGTCGCTGTCAACCCACGCCCGGCGGGCTCGCCCGTGCTGCGCTCCGGCCGGCCTGGCGGCCGGCTCCCGCTGCGCCCGCGCGGCACCGGCGGCATTGCGGACCCTACGGCAGCTCGCCGTCGGGCCGCTGCGCGCCCGGGCTCGCCGGGCCCGAAATCCGCCTCCGGCCCACCGCCGTGCTCTTCGGGGTTGACACCGCCACCCCACCGGTCCCCCACACCCCAGCGCTGACCGGCGCACCACTGAGCACACCGAACGGAGAACGACAATGACCAACATCGACCCCTGGACCAGCAGTGACCACGACCCGCTCAGCCAGGTCGAGCAAGTGACTCTGAAACGGATTACCCTGCAGACGATTCCGGAGCGTGCATCGCCCAGTATCCCGACTTCGTGCCCGGTGCTGCGGTGCGCGTGCTTCCTGCGCTTGTCTCCACTACGTTCCCGGTCGAGCGCCGCATCGTCGACGACAGCTGGACATTCGTCGGACGCACCCGCCACGGCGAATACGCCACGATCCGGCACACGCGCGACGGCATCTCGGTGACCATCGAACGAGACCGGTTGCAGAACAGGCCCTAACAGGAACAGTTCCCTTGCGGCCAGCCCAGCCCCGACGCCACGAGGGGACCGGGCTGGCTCCCTGTGAGGCCAATCGCCTGTCAGCCCAACACCATCGAGACATGTGCGGCAAGTTCCGCCCCACCCCCACAGAACGGATATCACATGAGCAACGAAGAATTCTGGGAACAGTGGGTCGGCTCCACCGTCAAGCCGATCGAGTGCGTGAAACGCCACGCCAAAGTACGTGAGCAGGACGCCCGGCGCTGGATTACCTACCGCGACGAGATTAAGGGCACGAAAGTCATCGTTGACATGCCCGACAACGCGCCTACCAAGTCCTGCGACGAGGGCCGCCACGATGCCTGTCCCCACCGCCTCGGCCAACCACAGCAGGGCGGCGTCATCCTCAAGCTCTCACGGCCGGGCTTCATTTGGCGGTGCGGATGCCCCTGCCACCGTGACCCGTTTCGCGCAGGACGCCTGTTCTGAACAGAACGACACCCAGCCGGGCCCGGCCAGCTCTGCACCGAGGTTGGCGTTGGCTGGGCCCCTTTTTTCTTCCGCACACCCGGCCTGAGCGCCGGCCCGAGGAATACGGCCGCCTCGGTGGCGGCCGTGTAATCCGTAGCCCCTCACCTTTTTTGCTGTCAGCGGGGTGGCAAGTGTGACCGGTGAGGCCCCGTCGCTGTCAACCCACGCCCGGCGGGCTCGCCCGTGCTTCGCTCCCGCCGCCCTGGCGGGCGGCTCCCGCTTCGCCCGCGCGGCACCGGCGGCATTGCGGGCCCTACGGCAGCTCGCCGCAGGGCGCTGCGCGCCCGGGCTCGCCGGGCCCGAAATCCGCCTCCTGCCCCCCGCCGGGCTCTTCGGGGTTGACACCGCCACCCCACCGGTCCCCCACACCCCGGCGCTGACTGACCGGCGCACCACTGAGCACACCGAACGGAGAACGACCATGGGCCAATACTTCACCCCCACGTTCCTCAACACCGACGGCGTAATCGTCGGCGCCCTCAACCCCGAGGACTACGGGTCGGGCCTCAAGCTCGCGGGCCACACCCGCGCCGACACCCGCCTGATGTATGCGGTACAGACAGTCTTGGCTCTCGACGGCGGCCTGCGCCTGTCCTGGGCCGGCGACTACGCCGAGCCCGAACCCGGCCATCGCGCCAATCTCTACTTCCTCATCGAGGATCACCACTTCCTGCGCTTCGACGGGCTCGTCTGCCCGGACGTCGAACCCAACAGGGCACTACCGCACGCCAGGCCCGGGGTTTTCGGCTACCTCTGCAACCTCGACAAGCAGCAGTACGTCGAAAACCTCACTCTCGCAATAGACGCCGACGGCTGGCGGCGAACCCCGCTGCCGCTGCTCACCGCCGAGTACGGCCAGCCCCACGCCGACGCAGGTCACCAACTCGGCACCTGGGCTCGTGATCGCCTCTACTACAGCGAGAACCGGCCCGGCCCCGATTGGGCGCCCGCACCCGTTGGCCGTGACTAGCCCGAGCCATCGACCGGGCCCGGCCAGCTCCCCCCCGACGAGGGTTGGCCGGGCCCCCTTTTTCTTCCGCCGACCCGGCCAGAGCGCCGGCCCGAGGAATACGGCCGCCCTGGCGGCGGCCGTCCAAATCGGTAGCCCCTCACCTTTTTTGCCGTCAGCAGGGGGCGAACTCTACCCGGGTGGGGGCCCGAGCGCGCAACCCACGCCCCCCCCACGAATCGCCGTGCCGAGTGACTGTTTTACGGCCCTACGGCAGCTCGCCCGAGGCGCTGCGCGCCGGGCTCGCCGGGCCGAAAACCCGGCGACTCGCGCCGCGGACTCTTCGGGGTTGCACGCCCACCCTCACCCGGGTTGCCCGCACCCCCAGCGCTGACCGGCGCACCACCCAGCACACAGAACGGAGAAATATCATGACCGCCTCAGTTAAAGCGACACACACCACCCCGCCGGCGACCATCACCCACAGCATCGCCCTCATCAAAGGACAGCAGCACGCCGACGTCTCCGTGCACCACGCACGCACACCCGATGCGCGGATATCAGTAGCTTTCAACGGCATCCACATGGTCATCTACAGCTGCCACGCCGCCCAAGGACTACTGGAAGCCTTCGCCGCCGCCCGCGGGCAAATGCTGCACATCCCCAGCCGAATCCCCGCCCCACAAACGGACCACCCGAACGTTGAAGCCCGGATCGCGCTGTCCATCGAATGGAACCGGCGGCCCGCCTACGCAGTCGTCGCGCAATCCGCCCTCAACCGACTCAAGACCGCGAAGATCCACTGGATCGACCTCTACACCGGCCCCATCACCTGGCAGATCCGCGACAAGGCCGGACTGCTGTCCATGATCGAACTCCTCACCCGCGTCCACAAGACCGCCATCGCGATCTTCGCCGACGGGGAGCAGTACCACGCCGACCCCACCGCGCCCGACTACGTCGCGTCCTAGAAGTCCCTCACCACCAGGCCCGGCCACCTCTCCCACCACGAGGGTTGGCCGGGCCCCCTCTTGTTCTTCCGCACACCCTGCCTGAGCGCCGGCCCGGCGAATACGGCCGCCTGGCGGCGGCCGTCCAAATCCGGAGCCCCTCAGCATTTTTGCCGTCAGCAGGGGGCGAACTCTACCCGGGTGGGGGCCCGAGCGCGCAACCCACGCCCGCACCGCGAATCGCCGTGCCGAGTGACTGTTTTGCGGCCCTATGGCAGCTCGCCCAAGGCGCTGCGCGCCGGGCTCACCGGGCCGAAAACCCGGCGACCCGCGCCGCGGACTCTTCGGGGTTGCCCGCCCACCCTCACCCGGGTTGGCCGCACCCCCAGCGCTGACCGGCGCACCACCCAGCACACAGAACGGAGACACACCATGTCCCACACCCACCTTCGCTGCCCAGCCGACCTGATCGCCGCCGCCCCAGGGCTGCTCGGGTTCGTCCCGACCAACAGCATGGTGGTCTACCTGCTGCACGATGAGCCCACCAAAGGCATCGGCGTGCGGTGTGCAGCCCGCTTCGACATCACAGTCACCACCGGTCAAGCCGCCGACTTCCCCACCGTCTGCAACCTGCGCCCCGGCAGATTCGCGGCCGCCATCCTGCTGGCGATCTGCGAACAACGCCACGACAGCCACGCCCGACACCTTCTCGACGCGCTACGGGATGGGCTGCAACACAGCGGAATTCCCGTCCTGCGGCGCCTGTACGCCCGCGACGTGACCGAGCCCGGCCAGTGGCTCGACGCCGACACCGGTGACTACGGTGACACCTACCCCTACACCGATTCGGTCCTCACCGCCCAACTCGTGCACGCCGGCACCCAGATCCGCCGCAGCCGCAGCGACATCGAATCAGAGTTCAGTCCCCTCCCACCCGCACCGCCGGCCGAAGTCGGAAGTCACGGCGAACTCGTCACCAGCACCGCCGAGGAGATCGCGGCGGTCCTCAACGGAAAGCCGATCACCAGCCCCACCCTGCACACCCGCGCAGGCATCGTCATCACCGGACACCCCGCCCTGCGCGACGCCATGATTGGCCTGGCGATCGACCAGCCGCAGGCCGGGTCAGACCTGTGGACCCACATCGGCCGGCGGCTGCGTGGCCAGCCTCGCGCCGAAGCCCTCACCGTCGCCGCGGCATGCCTGTGCCTGGCCGGTGACACCGTGCGCGCCGGCATCGCGCTTGCGGCCGCACTCGAGGAAGCCGACACCACCCACACCCCGCAGCCCGGGCTGGCCGTCCTCCTCACCGCGGTCCTGCAAGCCGGCATCGAGCCGGCCAGAATCCGCGCCGCCCTCCGCGCATCCGCAGCCCGGCCCGGCGGCGGTGACACCGCACCCCGCGCCGACTGAAAGCACCTACCAGGGCCCGGCCAGCTCTGCCCCCGCGCAGGGTTGGCCGGGCCCCCCTTTTTCTTCCGCAAACCCGGCCAGGGCGCCGGCCCGATGCATACGGCCGCCTGGGTGGCGGCCGTCCAAATCCGTAGCCCCTCACCTTTTCTGCTGTCAGCGGGGTGGCAAGTGTGACCGGTGAGGCCCCGTCGCCGTCAACCCACGCCCGGCGGGCTCGCCCGTGCTGCGCTCCCGCCGCCCTGGCGGCCGGCTCCCGCTGCGCCCGTGCGGCACCGGCGGCATTGCGGGCCCTACGGCAGCTCGCCTCCGGGGCGCTGCGCGCTCGGGCTCGCCGGGCCCGAAATCCGCCTCCTGCCCCACCGCCGGGCTCTTCGGGGTTGACACCGCCACCCCACCGGTCCCCCACACCCCAGCGCTGACCGGCGCGATCAATCACCTTCCACGAAAGGGAAGAAATCATGGCACACGAACTCGACATCACCACCGGCGCCGACGGTAACGCACACGTCTCCTTCGCGAACTCCCGCAGCGACCACTGGCACCGACTCGGTCAGTCCGTCGGCCACGCCATGACCGCGCGTGAAGCCCTGCACGCCGCACACCTGGCCGGCTGGAACGTCCGCAAGATGCCGTTGCAGGTCCCCCAGGAGCCCATCATCGGCGACACCGGCGTCACCACCCCGCCACCCCTGGCCGTGCCCGACTTCTACGCCACCGTGCGCACCAACCCCATCAACGGGGCACTCGATATCCTCGGCGTCGTCGGAACCAAGTACGAACCCGTCCAAAACGAAGCCTCCTGCGACCTGCTCGACGCCCTCGTCGACGAGAGCGGGGCGCACTTCGAAACCGCCGGTGCCCTGCGCGGCGGCCGCGAAACCTTCGTCACCATGAAGCTGCCCAACTCGATCGTCTTCGACGGCCGCGACGGATCCAAAGACCGCACCGAGCTCTACCTCGCGTCGCTCAACTCCCACGACGGCTCCTCCAAGTTCACCTTCCTGGTCACACCGATCCGCATCGTGTGCGCCAACACCCAGTCCGCGGCGCTGCGTGACGCCAAAGCCAGCTGGGGAATCCGTCACACCGGCGGGGCACGCGCCGCCATCCAGGAGGCGCGCAACGCCCTCAAGCTGACCTGGCGTTACGTCGAAGCCTTCGAAGCCGAAGCCGCCGCCCTCTACGCCCGCCCGATGGACACCGACGAGGTCCGCAGTTTCGCCAACACCCTGCTCGAAGTCGAGTCCGCCCCCAGTGCGGCCACCGCACGGCACCGCCGCGAACGAGCCGCCGGCATCGTCACGCTGTGGACGTCCTCCCCGACGATCACACCCATCGCCGGGACCCGGTGGGCGGCTTACAACGCCGTCACCGAATACCTGGACCACCACGTGCCCGTGCGTGGCGCCCGAACCTCGAGCGCCGCCAATGAATCCCGCGCACTGCGCAACATTGCCTCGGCCGGCAGCGCCCAATCGCTGAAGGCCCAAGCGTTCCGGCTGCTGCAAACCCTGTAGCAACCCCAACGGGGCCCGGTCAGCTCTCCACCCGGAGGGTTGGCCGGGCCCCCCTTTTTCTTCCTCGAACCCGCCCAGGCCACCGCCGCCACGCGGCGGCGGGATACGGCCGCCTGGCGGCGGCCGTCTGATCCGTAGCCCCTCACCTTTATTGCCGTCAGCAAGGGGGCGCAGCCTAATCGGCCGGGGGCCCGACCTGTCAACCCACGCCCGGTGCTGGTGCCGGCGGCGGAGGACATTTGCGGCCCTATCAGCTCGCTGACGCTCGCGGGCCACAAATCCGCCGGCACCACCACCGGACTCTGCGGGGTTGACAGCCCACCCTCGACCGATTGACCGCACCCCCAGCGCTGACCGGCGCACCACTGGACACACAGAACGGGAGAACACCATGGACCACGAATTCGAGCTCGCCTTCAACCTCTGCGACGAGGCCGCAGGACGTATCCAGAACCAGCAGTACGGAATCACCCGCATCCAGTTCCACAACCACGGCGACATCCTGCTCACCACCGTCCACCAGCACACCCGCGAAACCGGGCACCACCTGATCCTGCTCGCCCACGACGACCACGGGTTGATGGCAGCCATCGAAGCGACCGCCGCCCACCATGAGGACAGGCCCGACGTCCGCATCATCAAGGTCGGCGTCGGCGGCCTGACTTTCCACGTCGACCCCGCTGACCGGTGGACCTACCGCGCCACCCGCGGCACCGACACCTACACCCTCACCGCGGTCGTCCCACAAGACATCGACGACCCGACGTGGACCACCCAGTTCAACGACGCCGCACCAGTCGACCACGACGACCTCGAACTGGCCATCACCGAACTGCTCAGCACCACCGCCCACACCGTCGCCGCCTAACCCACCATCCACCGAGCCAGGTCCGCACCACCGCGGGCCTGGCCCCCTTTTTCATGCCCGCACACACGGCGGGTTATTGCACCCGTGCAAGGCACGCATCCACGGCTCCAGCGCGACCCCATCCTGTGCGGCCGCCAACACATATCGATTCGCGCGCACCATCAGCCGCGCACCGCCGCGGCGCGCCCAACCGCTGGCAGCGCGCGATATTCGGACTGTGCGGTATCCCTAGGCGTGAGAAGTTCGCCTCCCGGCCAACGCGGCCGCTCGCTATCGACTGCCGCAACCCGTCCATGACGATAGGTCGACCGGTTCGGGCTTATCGAATCGCTTCCTCGACATACGGTTATTGGAGGAGCCAAAGGTTTCCGTGTGCCGCGACGACCATGCGGACGAGCAGTTCGCTGCGGCAGGGTGGCACAAAGTTACAGCGCTGACGTCGGATCGGCGAGTCGATCGAGTTCGGCGCGAAGATTACCGTGGGCCTGCACCGTCCAATGTTGGATCGCGAACTGCGTGCGATACAAAGTCGGTGCATCGAGCAAACCTACTAAAACTCTTGACCGCCCGATTCGGAATTCATCTTCGGCAACGTGACTGTATTCAGCCCGGACCGATGCCGCGTAACGGGCGTAACGATCTGGCGGTGCCGCCAGGATCGCCAGATCGGCGTCGGAAAGCGTTTCACCATTACGGTCGCCCGGGTGGGGGTTGTGACTGGCGGTCAATCGGACAAGGCGGACGACTTCGTGAATCATCGCTGGGCTGAAACCCAGCACTGCGAGGTCTGACTGAGCGCGTCGGGCGCTGTTTTCTTCGTCATCGGACCGCGCGGCGTAGACCACATCGTGGTACCACGCTGCCAATCGAACGGCGTCAGGATCGACACTATGTGCCGCAAGTTCGTCGACGCGCAGGAGCACATCGCGGAGATGAGTGATGTTGTGATACTGCCGGTGTGGCTGGCACCAAGCCCCTATCAGCGCATCTCCGATGCTCCTGACGCGCACGGAGGTGGAATACCTTGACACGAGGGTCTCCCACCGAGCGATGAGGTCAGAGGCCTCATCTGGCGCACGGCGGCCGGCCTCAGCGTCATCCCTCATAAAGGGCGAGTTGATCGAACGCCACGAACGCCACGCGGTCGGGGTTCCCAACCGGATGAACCCGCACGCTGAGGTTGACATTCGGCGTGTCGTCAAGAGCGATCACCTCGGTGGTACCCCGGGGGAGATCCGAGTCCGCGCCGGCGTCGTCGGTAGGGTAGGTGACCAACAGCCGTAAACGCTTTCCCCGCAACCCCTTCTGAAAGTAAGGAAACGGTGTGCAATTGGGAAGGCTATTGTTTTCGCCGTCAGCACTGTCCTCCGAGGGTGACATAATTCAATTATCCCTTCTCTTTTCTTATGTGGTCAAATTGTGAGCAGACTTACTCGTCTGCAAAATGACACGAGACCAAGCCGCTGAGAACCGGCCCAGTGACGCGACATTTTGGCATGACGGCAGCGAATACCACTGCAGTATCCGTCTGATGCGCCGTGAGCGCCTTAGAAGACTCCACCCGAACTGGCAACCGGCGGCGCCATCGCGAGTGGGAAGGTCTGACGGGTCGAACTCCAACACAGCAAACAGCTGCCTACTCGGGTCCGTCGTCGTAGTCATTTGGCAGTTCGCCCAACAACGGCGCCCGATGGTGATGATGCGGAGGCTCCACGGGGTGCGGACCGGTCATGGGCGAATCATGCGGCACTAGGGGAACAGGCATCCCTCCGAGGCTGGGAGCCGGTCTAACGGCAGGGGGCGCCGTGCGTGGCGGTTCCACCGCGGGTGCCTGGGGGCCAGCGGGATGCGGTCCGGCTGCCGGCGCCGGCCCGGCTCCGCCAGCCGGCGCAGAAGGACGTACAGGAGGAAGCGGTGGTGGATGCTCTGGATCGATACCCTGAGCTGCGTTCACACTGGCACGGCTACGCGCGGAACTCTCGATGATCGAGTTGTAAAGCTCGTCGCCCGCGAGACCCCTGGCTCGTCTCGCCTCGACGAGCTGCTCCCAGGACCAGTTGGGGTTGCCAGCTGCTACTTTCGCGGCCTCCGCACGATCGCTCATAATGTCACGGGTCCAAGTGCGGAGCGAATTTCTCAAATCGAACAACCTTCTCGCCCGTTGCTCAGGTGTGAGCCCCTGCTGCATGAGTTGGCTGTCAAGTTGACGTATTCGCAGCTCACCCTCGACGTAAACGCCGCGAGCCTCGTCAGTTGGAAGGCTCCCAGAGTTGTAGTCCGGCAAGCCCAACGCAGCGACAGGATCAGGAGGGGGTTGCGGGGCTGCCGGGTCTTGCTTCCAATGGTGGTCCACCAGCTGGATGTGCCGACGGGGGTGGCCGTCAGTTGCAGCGAAGTTGACTTCGTCGCCGACAACTGCCTGCGCCTCACGTATTTGCTGAGCTACCGCGTTCTCAGCGGCCCACCACTTGCTTGCGGATTCTTTGAGTTCGGCCTCCGCGTCGGCGACGATTCTGCTGTTGATTTGTGCGTCTTCATCACTCATGCCGGCGGGGCTCGTGTACGTGATCGACAAGTCCTCGTGAACTGCCACTCCTGGCTGGGCGTCGGCGTTGCAGATGATGTGCTTTGCGTTGCTGAGCGGAGGCATCAAGCTCGATGTGACGGCGTTGCTGATCTGTTGGGCCCGAACGTGGACGGTGTCATGGAGATTCGCTATCACCTGGAGGTCCTGGGCTGCGCGCTCTTGGGAGGCCTCGGCAGTCCGGCCTTCCCAGTGCGAACCACCGGGATAGGCGACATACCCTCGGTACGTTTGCGCCTGCTGCTCCAGAAGGTCGACGGTCCTTTTCCAACCCTCAATCAGATCAAGTACCTGGTTGGGATCAGCGCTAAGGATTTGCGACTTGGTCAGCATCTGCCCCAGACCGCGCTAGCTGGCCGCCGACAGATCGAATCTTTCACAACAACTGGCCATCTGCGCGAGCAAACTGTGAGCGTCCCTCGTCGATCATGTCGGCAATCGCCATGAACCTCCGCGCGACCGCACGTCTGACCTCAGACAGCGTGCTGCTTGACATCTGTTGGGCCGCCGCCAGCGACGGCTGGGCATCGGCGTTCACCACCCCACCGGCAGGAATCACCTCCGCAACCCCGGAGTTGACCTGCTCGGCGAGTTGACGGACCTGCGGCAGCAGTCTGCCCAATGCATCGAGATCGATGCGTAGCTGATCCGTCACACCTACTCCTTATCTGGAAGTGGCCTCCACCCAATCTGACATCAGACCGCAGATCGTCAGACCGATTACACCAGAAGTCAGGTGCCTGCGACGCGCAGCCGCAGCTCCTGGGCGGTCAGCCGGAATGGTACGGCGAAGTGCTCGTCGAAGATCGCGATGAGGTCTGCTGCACGGAGTAGCGAGAACTTGGTAAGGCGCCTGACGGGCTGGCGTGACCACTCCAGATGACGGTCGCGGTCCCCCATACCCTGGGCTTCCCAACTGCGGCGGTTCAGGACGGTCTCCTGCAACCGGCTGAAGAATGTGACATCACGCCTGGGCCGGGGCGTTCCTCTTCCGAGACCCGGCGCGAGTAGCCAGGCGTGCCCCGCATCACCACAATGTCGGTTCGGTAGCCCCCAACAACGCTGCCGCCACCGCCTCCGCGTCCCAGCCGTTGCGCACCGCATCCCGCAGAGCCACCGCGCGAGCCTGCCGCGCCCTGACCCCCGCGTCCCGGCGCGGCACCGCCGGGCGGCCGCCGCCGCGGCCGGCCCGGGCCATCATCACCATGTTGTCGCGCTGCGAGCCGCCGATGATGTGCAGCAGTCCCGTCTCCCCAGGCAGGCTCACCCGCACACACGGCGGGTTATTGCAGCCGTGCAGGGCACGCATCCACGGCTCCAGCGCCACCCCATCCTGTGCGGCTGCCAACGCGTATCGATTCGCGCGCACCATCATCCGCGTCCCGCCGCGGCGCACCCACAGCCGGCCGTACCCGTCGGCGCCGATAGAACCTGTCCAGATCGCGCAGTCGTCGCGGCCTGGGCCACGAACCACGTTGGCCTCAAACCGCCGCAACTCCCCGGCATGCACCCGCGAATCCACCAGCAGCCGTAGTGCTTGCGAACGCCCCATATCCCCAACGCTTTCCGATGCGGCGGCGCCTTTCACCGCTCCCGGCATGCATCCTCACCGCCGCCACCGACACGCGCGGGCGTCACCGGCGACGCCTGCGCGGGCGCCGACGGGCGTGGCGGGGCCGCCTTACCATCCTCTGTCGGCCCCAGTCCAGGTGCCGGCGCGTCGACCGGCACCGCGGCCGGCGGCACCACCGCCAGCGGCTCCCGGCCGGGCGGGGCAGCCTCAGCGTCCCGAATCAGTTCTCGCACCGTCTTTTCCGCAATCCCCGCCAGTCTTGCGATCTCACGTAACGGCTCCCCGCGATCGCGCATCGCCCGCAGCGCCCGCCCACCCTGGCCGCGCTGCTCGCGGCGCCGCTGCGCGGCCTGCTCGCCCAACGCCTTCTGGCGTTCGGCCAACCACTCATCAACGGCCTCGACGCGCTCACGGGCGGAGAAAAACGTCGCCAAATCGGCCACGTTGGCCCGCGTGCGCTGCCGCAGCTCCTCCTGCGCGGCCACCGCCGCCTCCCGCGCGGCTTTGCGTGCCGCCTTCGTCACTGCGCCATTTCCCATGTGCCACACGCTAAAGCCCTCAACAGCCCTATGCCGCAACCGAACCGAAAAACTTACCCCGACCCTCCCAGCACGTCACAAGTCCGCACACCATCACCCCATCAGACCAAGCCTCGACGATCGCACTGTCCGCCGCCGGTCCAACGTATCTCTCAGCGCGCCTCGGCACCCGGGGGTGCCACTGCGTGCTCGGTCGGCTTGGTGGAAGTGGGTTTCATGGCGCCGACCCCGGGTGGCAGGTCCCGCACGGCCGGATCGGCTCACGCACATGGTCGGTCGCCCACTGTTCGAGGTCGGCCCAATGTTCCGCGCAAACTTTCACATACGGTACGGTCCACGCCCCCTTGTGTGGGTTCTGACCGCTGATCGTCCGGCAGCCGGCATGGTGCACACGCGCTGCGGCTGCGCTGTGGCTGCGCGCGATGTTGATGACGTAGCCATCGGGGTGGGCGGCGAGCCAGGCCAGATATCCGGCGTCGTCGTCACGGAACTCACGCACGCCGGGGTCCTTCACGCCAATCTCGGGTTCCCGCAGCAGTTCCTGATCGAGGAGTCCGCCGACGGGCGGCTGCGAAGCCGCGGGGGTCGAGTTGTCGCCGACCGCTGGAGCGCTCGGGCGGTGCGGAGGGTCGAGGCGGCCGTATGGGCTGACACTCATTCGTCCTGGCGCGGCATTGATGCCGACCACGATCTCGTTGCGGGCAGCAGGGTCAACGGTGAGGTGCATGCCGAGGTCGGTGATCCTGCCGTCACGGGGATGCCAGGCGCGGTCGGGGTAGGTGCGTCCGAGGAGTGGGTCGAGTGAGTCGATCGTCGGCTTCCAGAGGTTAAGCCAGTTCCGGCGCGGTCCGACGACGAAGGACAGTTCGAGCCTGACGGGTCCGTGGGGCAGTTCTGCTGCCTCGGCGACGGCGGTGCGGATCTGCTCCTTGAACGCGACAGTCGAGGCCGATCCGGTTGTTTTCGCGACCAGCACGTCGGTCGATGGCGGAGGCAACTCGCGGGCGGCGTCGATCCGTACCAACGACCGCTCGCTGTGCTGCTTCGTGCACCACACCGACACCAGGTGGCGGTCCTTCAAGCGATAGGCGAGTGGATACGCGTAATTGTCGAGGTCAGCTGCGTCGAGCAGATCCCGCGTACCGGGGAGCCCGACGTCGAGGCGCAGCGCCCAGGGCCCGTCGATCCGCGAGCCGGCCAGGAGCGGTTCGGTGTCATCCAGATACGCCCGCAGCCGAACTTGATCTGGATCGTCGGCTTTGTTCCAACACGCCAGCCGAGGCGCGGCCCTCAGCTGCAGGGGGTGGTTTTCAGGACGGGCAAACCAGCGCATCGCCATAAAGTAACGCGGCGCACTGACAAGTCCTTCAAATCAGCGTTGTCAGGCAGTCTTTGAGATCAAGGTTTCTTCGCGATCACACGCCAGCCCCGCAACGACTCGCAACCTAATTCGGGACTTCGCAGCCTTCCGTGCGACCTAACTACGAATTTCTCAACCTCCGCCCGTGCGCGACAACCACCCACATTACTTAGGCCACCCTAACTAATTCCTTTTCCTGCACATCACACCTCTTGCACTCAGGGTCACGTTTTTATAACGGCCCAGGCCTAAGGGGTAGGCCCCCCATAGTTTCGGGCTGAGGTGATGACACGGTGATGGGCTTGCACAAGTTGACCGCCGGAGACGGGTACATGTACCTGATCCGGCAGGTCGCCGCCTCGGATGCCACCGATCGGGGCAGGCCGAGCCTGGCCGATTACTACAGCGCCAAAGGCGAAACCCCGGGTGTGTGGATGGGCCGCGGCCTGGCCGCGCTGGGCAAGCCGGTCTCGCGTGACGCCTGCGATCCCCTGGTCGCCCAGTACTGGGGAGTCGAGCACGGCTCACAGGTCAGCGAGGACCAGATGAAGGCGTTGTTCGGGGAAGGCTTGCACCCCAACGCCGATCAGATCACCCGTCATCTGACCGGGCTCGGGGTGGGAAAGGCCGGCGCGCTGGCGGCGGCACGGCTGGGTCGCCCATTCCCGATCAGCAGCAAGGACAACCGGTTCAGCACCCGTGTGCGGCAGGCCTACCGCGACTACAACATCGCCGCCGCCACCGACCCGAAAGCCGGCCTGGACCCGGAGCTCCGCGCCCGCATCCGCACCGCGGTAGGCAAGGAACTATTCGCTGAAACCTACAGTCGGCCACCAGCCGACGACCGCGAACTGTCGGGGTTCATCGCCCGCCAGTCGCGGGCTGCGACCACCGCCTTGGCCGGCTACGACCTCACCTTCACCCCGGTCAAATCGGTGTCGGCGTTATGGGCGGTAACCCCGGCGCCGATCGCGCGCACCCTCGAGGACTGCCACCACCAAGCGGTCGCCGAAACGCTGGCGTTCCTGGAAGACAATGCGGCGTTCTCGCGCATGGGAGCCCACGGTGTCGCCCAGGTCAACACCACCGGATTGATCGCAGCGGCATTCGATCACCGCGACTCCCGCGCCGGGGACCCCAACCTGCACACCCACCTCGTGGTCAGCAACAAAGTGCAAGTCATCGGAGCTGACGGAGTACCCCGCTGGCTGGCCCTGGACGGCACCCCACTGCACCACGCCGCGGTGGCCGCCTCAGAGTTCTACAACACCCGCATCGAGTCCCTACTTATCGACAAACTGGGGGTCCGGTTTGCGGCCAGAGCGGCCACACGCGGCAAACGGCCGGTGCGTGAAATCGACGGAATCCCCAAGGAACTCCTCGATGCCTACTCCTCGCGCAGCACCGCGATCGACCACCGAGTCGGGCAGTTGGCCAAACAATTCCACACCGCCCACGGCCGCGAACCGACCGCCGTGGAGATGCTCGCACTGTCCCAGCAGGCCACCCTGGAAACCCGGCAAGCCAAACACGAACCGCGCTCACGAGGCGAGCAACGCCACACCTGGCGCGGCCAAGCGATCGGCGTCCTCGGTGGCCAGCGCGCCGTGACCGACATGATCGCCGACGTCACCAGCCGCGACCCGCCGGTGCGGGCCCAGATCACCACGGAATGGATCAGCACCCAAGCCGCCCAGGTCATCGACAACGTCGCCCAAACCCGCGCCACGTGGACGGTCAACCACGTCCGCGCCGAAGCCCAACGCCAACTGCGCTACGCACACCACCCTGGCGGTCCCGAACTGGTTAACCGCATCGTGGCCACCGCCGTGGGCGAGCACAGTATCGCGCTGACCAGCCACGCCGACACCGAGAAAAACGAGCCCGCCGTCCTGCGCCGCATCGACGGTGCCAGCGTCTACACCCGCCACGACTCCACCGTCTACACCAGCACCGACGTCATGGCCGCCGAGCGGCGCATCCTGGCCGCCGCCACGTGGCGCGACGGCCGCAGCGTCGACGACGACAGCATCGGGCTGGCGCTGCTGGAAGCCCACGCCAACACCGGTCTGGCGCTCAACGACGGACAAACCGCCCTGGTCAAGGACATGGCCACCTCCGGTGCCCGCGTGCAGCTCGCACTGGCCCCCGCGGGCAGCGGCAAAACCACCGCCATGGCCGCCCTGGCGGCGGCCTGGCGCAACAGCGGCGGCACCGTGATCGGGCTGGCCCCCACCGCCGGAGCGGCCGAAGTCCTGGCCGAAGACCTCGGCGCAGCCACCGACACCATCGCCAAACTCGTCCAGCTCACCGGCACCCGCAGCGAACCGCACGCCCCCGACGACGACCCCGCCCGACACTGGTTCGACACCATCAGCGCAGACACCCTGCTCATCGTCGACGAAGCCGGCATGGCCTCCACCTTCGACCTGGACACCGCCATCTCCCTCGCACTGGCACGCGGTGCCAGCGTGCGCCTGATCGGTGACGACCAGCAACTGGCATCCATCTCCGCCGGCGGCATCCTGCGCGACCTCGCCGACCGCCACAACGCGGTCACCCTGAACACCGTCGTGCGCTTCACCCACCCCGAAACCGGCAACGCCGAAGCCGCCGCCAGCCTGGCCATCCGCGCCGGAGACCCCGCCGGTATCGGCTTCTACATCGACCACCACCGCGTCCACGTCGGAGCCGACGACACCGCCGCCGACATGGCCTATCAGGCGTGGGCAGCCGACCGCGCCGCAGGCCGCGACTCCATCCTGTTGGCCCCCACCCACGAGATCGTCGCCCAACTCAACGAACGCGCCCGGCTGGACCGACTCGCCGGCACCGACGACACCACCTCAGCGGCCACCGTGACCCTGGCCGACGGGCTGACCGCGTCGGCCGGCGACTGCATCGCCACCCGCAAAAACGCCCGCTACCTCGTCACCGACAGCCACGGCAGCTGGGTCAAGAACGGCCACCGCTGGACCATCCGCACCGTCCACGACGACGGCTCGCTGACCCTGGTGCCGCTGCGCGGAAACGCCACACCGGTGCGCCTGCCCGCCCGCTACGTGCGCACCTACACCACCCTGGGATACGCCAGCACCATCAACGCCGCCCAAGGCATGACCGCCGGCGGCCGCGACACCGAAGGCACCTGTCACACCGTCATCAACGACCGGCTCTCCCGCCAACTGCTCTACGTCGCACTGACCCGCGGGCGCACCGAAAACCACCTCTACGGCTCCACCTCCGAAGCCGACCCGCACCGCATCCTCGCCCCCAAAGCCACCCACCCGCCCACCGCCGTCGACGTCCTGTCCACCATCCTTCGCCGTGACGGCGCACAACACTCCGCCCACAGCGCCGCCGCCGCCGACGCCGACCCCTTCACCCGCCTGCACCGCGCCGCCGCCATGTACACCGACGCACTCACCGCCGCCGCCGAACAACACGCCGGACCCACCATCATGTCCAGCATCGACACCGCCGCCACCGCCGTGCGCGGCGACCTCACCGACGCCCAAGCCTGGCCCGTGCTACGCCGCAACCTGGCCCTGCTCGCCATCGACGGCCACGATCCCATCGCCGCCCTGCACCAGGCCGCAGCCAAACCCCTAGGCGACCCGCACGACCCCGCCGCAGTCCTGGGATGGCGCCTGCCCACCCCGCCGGGAACCGCCGCCGAACGAGTCGGGCCACTGCGCTGGCTGCCCGCCGTCCCCGACACACTCACCACCCACCCCACCTGGGGCCCCTACCTCACCGAACGCGCCCACCTCGTCGCCGACCTCGCCAACCAGATCCGCGACACCGCCCGCCACTGGACACCCGACACCGCACCCACCTGGGCCCGCCCACTGCTGGACAACCGGGCCCGGCTCATGGCCGAAATCGCTGTCTTCCGCGCCGCCCACGACGTCGACCCGGCCGACACCCGCATCACCGGACCCGAACAACACCCCAACCGCTCCGCCGCCGTCCAACACCTCATCCACACCCGCCTGGACGCCAGCCTCACCCGCGCCGAAGACGCCGCCGGCCGCTGGCGCCAACTCGCCAACCGCACCAACCCACACCTGGCCCGCGACCCCTTCTGGCCCCGGTTAGCCACCCACCTCGACGACGCCGCACGCGCCGGCGCTGACATCCCCACCCTGCTGCACAACGCCATCAACGCCGGCGGCCCGCTGCCCGACGAAATGCCCGCCGCCGCCCTCTGGTGGCGCCTCGCCGGCACCCTCGCGCCGCCCTCCCTGGAGCGCGCCGACACCAAACTGCGGCCCGCCTGGACCGACGAGCTCCACCACCTACTCGGCACCCGAATCGCCGAAGCCGTCCTCACCGACCCCGCCTGGCCCGCGCTCGTCGCCGCCGTCACCGCTTCGGACTGGGCACCCGCGGACCTACTCGCCGCCGCCACCGAACACCTGCACGACATCGCCGCCACCACACCCCTGCGCCCCGACGAATACGCCCGCCTACTCACCTACCGCATCGAGTTGCTCACCCACCGCGCCGCCACCATCGACCCCGACATCCCCCACCCCGCAGAAGACCTCCACACACCCCAACCCGGCGAACAACTCGACCTGTTCACCCCCGCGGTCCCGCACCCCGCCGACACCCTCGACGAACCACCCCCAGACCCCTACGACCACCCCTACGGCTTCGCCGAAGACGACCTCGCCGGCCTCGACATCAACGACCTCCCCACCCAGCGGCCCGCCACCACCGAGCGCGTCGACGACATCGACATCCCCGCCCTACGCGCCCGCCGCCACGCCGCCCACCAACACGCCCAAGCTCTCGCCGAACAGATCCTGCGCGGCGGCGGACCCGCCGAACGCGCCGCAGCTGACGAAGTCGCCGAACTGCGGCGCCTGCAACATCACCAGCGGCCCCACCAACACGCCCTCGCCCACGCCCACAAACTCTGGGTCCACGCCGAAGACACCGCAGAACTGCACCACCAACTGCTCACCCAACTCGACGCCGCCATCACCGCCGCACACCAACGCGGCGACACCGCAGCCGCACACCGCTACCGACAACACCACCACGACATCACCCACCAAACCCCCCGCATCACCACCGCAGTCGACACAGCGCGCCAACGCCTGGACACCGCCCGCAGCGCACTGCTCGGCACCGCCGGCGGCGCCGAGGGCATCATCACCGACCGCCACATCCACACCCTGCGCGCCCAAGCCCTCCACGCCGACACCCAAGCCCTCACCGCGGCCCGCCGGCACGCCCGCGACCTCGACAACCAACTCGCCCGCGCCGAACACCTCGCCGCCCGCTCCTTCGCCGAAAACCCCGCCCACACCTACGATCTGGCCGCCGAACTGCCCCACCTCCGCGACGAAATCGACTACCTCACCACCGCGAGCGCCGCCAGCCCCGCCGCCCTCTACCACCCACCGGCCACCGCGCTCGCCGGCCTCGACGAACCCCACCGCCACACCGTCACCGCGCTGGCCAGCAGCATCCACACCGTCCAACCCCTCCACATCCACCCCGGCGCCGACAAAGCCGGCCTACTCGGCGCACTCGCCGCCACCGCACACCACCACAACCACCGCATCCTGGCCCTACCCGCCAGCCCCACCGCCATCGACTACGCCACCGCCCACCGCTACGCCGACACCGCCGCCACCCCCGAACAGGCCCAAGCCCACATCGAAAACCACCGCTGGACACTCCCACCCGGAACCCTGCTCATCGTCGACGACGCCGACCAGCTACCCCCCGACCAACTACGCTGGCTCACCCACACCGCGGCAACAACCAACACCAAACTCATCCTCATCACCACCCCCGAGAACCACCGCCAACCCATGCACACCCTGCTCGACGTCCTGGCTGACAATCTGCCCCACACCCAACACATCGGCACCCCCACAACCCCCACCCAGCCCCGCACTGCCATCGCCCGCGCCGAACACCACCTCGCCACAACCAATAACCCCTCCGGCGCGCGCACCCAAGCCGCCGAACTACTCACTCGTCGAAACGAACTCCTCGAACACCTCCGCGACGTCGACTCCACCCAAGCCCAACTCGACGCGGTCACCCGACGCGAGCAAAGTCGCGACCGCGACAACAGCCACGGCATCGAACGATGAACATGCTCAACAACGGATCGGCTCCCAACGGGATCTGAATCTGCATAGTTACGTATATAGCTAGACGTCGGCGGACGTTTAACGCTATTTTCTGCGTATGAATGCAGGTATTGGTAGGGATCTTGTGCCCGAGGAGCAGGTCGCCCTCGTTGTCGAGGTGTTCCGGATGCTCGCCGATGCCACCCGGGTCCAGGTGTTGTGGGCGTTGGGGGCCGGGGAGATGTCGGTGAACGAGCTGGCGACTCGTGTGGGCAAGCCCGCGCCGTCGGTGTCGCAGCATCTGGCCAAGCTGCGGATGGCGCGACTAGTGCGGACTCGCCGCGAGGGCACGACGATCTTCTACAGCCTCGATAACGACCACATCGGGCAGTTGGTCACCGACGCGGTGTTCAACGCCGAGCATGCCGGCCCCGGTGTGCCCAGCCACCACCGCAACGCCCAGGACGTCGCGAGTCTGCATTCCGACTCATCCCAGGACACCGCCGCACCGCGACAGAAGGGACGCCGCGCATGACGCACGACACCAAACCCACGACTACCTCAGGTCACGGTCACGACCAAAGTTCCGGGCACGACCATGGTCACGAGCACGGTCACAGTCACGACCACGGGCACAGCCACGGCGGTCGCGGCAGCCGGTTCGGGGCCGCGATCCGTGACGTGTTCGCCCCGCACAGCCACGACGCCTCCGACAGCATCGACGGCGCACTGGAATCCAGTGCCGCCGGTATCCGCGCGGTGAAGATCAGCCTGGTGGCCCTGGGCGCGACGTCGATCGCGCAGCTGGCGATCGTGGTGGTCTCCGGGTCGGTGGCGCTGCTGGCCGACACCATCCACAACTTCTCCGACGCCCTGACCGCGATCCCGCTGTGGATCGCGTTCGCCCTGGGTACCAAGGCCGCAACACGGCGCTACACCTACGGATTCGGGCGTGCCGAAGACCTGGCCGGGCTGTTCGTAGTCGCGATGATCACCCTCTCGGCGATCATCGCCGGAATTGAATCGATCCGCCGCCTGATCAACCCCGTCCCGATCGAGCATGTCGGTTGGGTCGCCGCCGCCGGGCTGGTCGGATTCATCGGCAACGAACTGGTCGCGATCTACCGCATCCGGGTGGGCCGACGGATCGGCTCGGCCGCCCTGATCGCCGACGGCCTGCACGCACGCACCGACGGATTCACCTCGCTGGCCGTGGTGTTCGGCGCCGGCGGTGTCGCAGTGGGCTTCCCGCTGGCCGACCCCATCATCGGGCTGGTCATCACCGTCGCCATCCTGGCTGTTCTGCGCACCGCAGTGCGTGACATCTTCCGTCGGCTCATGGACGCCGTGGACCCCGAATTCGTCGACTCCGCTGAAGCCGCGCTAGCCGCCGAACCCGGTGTCACCGCCGTCCGCAGCGTCAAGATGCGCTGGATCGGGCACCGCCTGCACGCCGACGCCGAACTCGACATTGATCCGAGTACCAGCCTCGCCGTTGCCCACCGAATCGCCCACGAGGCCGAACACACCCTCACCCACGCGGTGCCGAAACTATCCACCGCGCTCGTGCACGCCTACCCCACCACCGAGACACACGGTCACCCATCAAACGTCAATGTCATTCAGACTTAGGGCGCTCCGCCGTTTGCACGCCGAACTCGAGGCACACACCTACAGATAATCCATTACCCACGATCAAAAACTCGCTCTGCGCCATCGTGAGAAACAGTGGGAAACACCCACTACGCGCCTTACAGATAAGATCGGGGCGAGTTCAGCAGCAGTCTTCGCCGCGCCACGCTCGGACGCCCTCCCACACCGACCAGCCGGCGATCACCAGGCCGATCACCGGGTCCAGCCGCCAGCCGCCGGCCCAGCTAGCAGTGACGGCCAGGCTGAGAAGCAGCGCACCGGCCTGGGCCGCGCACAGGTAGTTCTGAATACCCTCACCGGCGGTGGCCCCCGAGCCCAGCCGGGCACCGAGACGCTGCTTGGTATACCCCAAAACCGGCATCACGAGCAGGCTCGACGCGGCCAGCACCATTCCCAGCACAGTAAGTGTCGACACGATGCCCGCTTAGCAGGTCGCGCACGGACTCGATCGCCAGGTGGATCGCCACACCACGATGACACTGGCGAGGCCCTCGACCGCGCTGCCCAACGCCCACCCGACCAGAGCGATCGACCCGAACATGAAGCCCTGCCACAGCCCGAACGCCCCCTCGCCGCACATCCATACCAGGGACACCCAGGCCAGCAGCCGGGCCTGTCCGGCGGCCTTGTGCCAGCCCGCATCCGGGACCGCGGCCACCGGGGCAGGCACGCAGCAGTCGTCCACACAGCCGACGCCGATACTGATATCTAACGGTTTCGGCGCTCCAATCTCGGTCATAATGTCCTTCGGCGGCTCCGTGGATGGGCGACAACGTTGCCGGTGATATGCCCTTCCTTAGGGTGAGCGGTGTACCGGGCCGTGCGGTTCGACACAATATTCATGTTGACCCTGTTGGCGGTCGGCGTGGTCGACCTGCAGCGTGGTGTGCTGCAGCTGGTACTCGTTGTGGAGTACAGCCTCGATGTCGGTGCGTACGGCATGACAGTCAACGTCGCCGGTGACCAGGATGTGCGCTGATAGCGACGGCTGACTCGAGGTGATCTGCCAGACATGCAGGTCATGGACTTCGGCCACTGCTGGTATCGCGGCGATCCGCGGGCCGATCACGGGGGGGTCGGCGTTCGCCGGCGCGGCTTCGAGGAAGATCCGTCCCGACTCGCGGACCAGGTTCGAGCCGGACCGTGCCATCAGCGCGGCGACCAGCAGCGCCGCGATCGCATCGGCACGGGCGAAACCGGTGAGCCACACCACCGCGCCCGCGATCGCCGTCCCGATGAAGGCATACAAATCGTTGAGGATGTGCTGGAAGGCGCCTTCGGCATTCAGGCTGGTTCGGTTCGCGCGGCTGATACTCCACGCCGCCGCAATATTGACCAGGATCCCCACCAGCGCGGTAGCCAGCACCAGCGGCCCGGATACCGCAGGCGGGTCGACGAGGCGGCGCACCGACTCGTAGACGAACCACAGCGCCAGCAGCAGCAGCATGATCCCATTGACCTGCGACGGCACTGCCGCTCGCCACTGGGATTCTTCATGCGCTACGGCGAACGTGTCCGACGCCCCCGGTCGGCGTGTTGCGGATGGGCGTCATCCACGGCGCGTTGTGCATCGGTTGTTGCTGGGCGCTGTTTGCCGTCCTCGTCGCCAGCGCGAGCATGAGCCTGCCGCTCGGCCCACAGCGTTGAATGTCGTTGCGAGCGTGTGCGACCGAGCTGTCGGCTCAGATCTTCAACGAGGTTGGCTTCTACAAGACTGGCGGCAGGCTGGCTCCACCGGGGAGACATGAAACGCGGTTGCAAGACAGGCGCCCTTGGCATGCCGGGTGCTACGCGCACGGGAACAGGGCAGCCGCCTCGGCGGCTTGTGCCCACTGCTCGTTAAACAGCCGGCTGACGATGTCCAAGGCCGGAGTCAGCGGTTCGACAGTGCGGGAGACCATTGCCCGCTCGTCTACGGCCACCACCGGATGCCAATACACACCGTCGGCGGTGACCGTCACCTCCGGAACGAGCGATTCGCGGGTGAGCATCAGCCCCTGGGATGCCACGCCCTCCAATGCGATCGGCCGGACGAGCTGATCCTGGCCGGCGATCCCAAGTTCGTCCAGGAAGCGATGAAACGCCGATAACTCTCCAGGCGCAGGCGCCGCAATCGTCGCGGCCACACGTACTCGAAAGCCGAGAGACAACGCCAAGCGGATCCCGGCAACGGCCTTGGCCCACGTCCCGGCACCTCGGTGCAAGTCGTGCAGCTCGGGAGTCGCCGAGTCCAGGCTGATCTGCAGAGCGAGCCCATCGTTGGGCAGCGATTCGAGTGCGCGACGCGCCCGGCCCTTGAACACCATGCCGTTGGTGAGAACAGTGGTGGGCAGGGTGTCGACACAGGTCTGGATGATCGTGCCAATGTCGGGCAGCAGAAACGGCTCACCGCCGGTGAGGAACAACTCGCGCACCCCCCAGCGGGCCGCCTCGCGGACAATTCGGCCGATTCGCTCCGCACCAAGTTCGCGGCGCGGAGCCTGTGGCGACGAGGAGACACAGCAATAATCGCAGGACAGGTTGCAGTGGAAGTTGGTGTATAGCCACAACCGCACCCCGGGTAACCGGTCGGCGCCAAGGACGCTCGCGGGGTCTGGCGGACGACCGCGCCGCACCACAAGGGTGCCGACTCCCACCTGGTCCACGTCGGCACGCACCACGGTGTTTCCGGTCCGTGCACACCACTGCTCGGCGAGGTCCTGATCCCGGGCGTTGGAGACGGTGACCTCGGCAGTAGCTCCCTGCGCGAGACCACCCACCCGGCGCATCAGATCCAGGATCACCATCGTGGGTCGATACCCTGCGCCTCGACAGCCTCGAACAGCGGCTTGTACCCGTCCAGATGAGGAGGCACCCAGCGCCGTAGACCCTCGAGTTCGAGGATCTTACGGTGCTCGGGGTTATCCCAGCTCATCGCCAGCAACCGGTCGAGCCACGGCTGGTACCGATCAGCGGACAGGGTGTCCATGGCCGTAAACATGCAGTGGCAGTAGCCATCAGTGCGCCACACCTCGGCCAGCGAATCCCCCATCAGGTCCGCGGCGCCCATCGCCGCCCATGTCGAGCTGCCGATCGCCGCCACATCGGCCTCACCGGCCATCACGGCGTCCACCGCATCGAGTTCGCTGCGGCCGGTATCGCCGTGTTTGCCGATGTCGGTGTTGAAGCGGATGACTTGCAGGTTCGACTCGGCTATCCCCGCTCGGCGCAGGTAATAGAGCGGCAAGATCGCGGCGTGCGCGGAGTCTGCGGACCCGAGCGCAAGGCGCTTCCCGGCAAAGTCTTCGGGTGCGTGTATCTCGCTGCCCGGACGTGCCACGAACACGGTGGTGTAGTCCACGTCGGTATCGCGCTGGGCCAGTGCCGTGCAGTGCCCACCCGTTTGCAGCACGGCCCGCACATAAGCAAGGTTGGTGTTCCAGGCAATGTCGATGTGGCCCGCGATCAGCGAATCGACCAGCCGTCCGTAATTGGAGTAGAGCACGAAATCCATTAGCCCGTCCGGGTTTACCTGGTTTCCGGGGTCCTGGAAGTAGCTTCGGATTCCTTCCCAGATCGGAACGACGTTGGGCGTGTAAGCGACTGCCCCAACAACGAGCGGTTCAGATGCCACGTAACCTCCTAGAACAGGGGCAGCCCGGTGACGGCCCTGCCGTAGAAGTCATACAGCGCGTCGGCCGTCGGCGCCATCACCGCCCCTGCACGAGCGTCCCGAAAGGCGCGTTCAATGGGCAGCTGCTTGGAGAACGCAACACCACCACACACCCGCATCGCAGATTCGGTGATGGTCAGCGCGGCGTCGTTGGCCGACGCCTTCACGCCGAGCACGTGTGTCAATGTGGTGTCGTCAGGGGAGCTCACGCTGCCTGCGGCCAGCGCCAGATACGCCTTTTGCGCGGCCAGGGCGGTGCCCATCCGGGCGATCTGAGCACGGATGGTCGGCAGCTCGGCGAGACTTCCACCGAGATGTTCCAATCGGGCGCTCCCGACGTGCTTGACCGCGGCAGTCGTGGCAGCGGTCGCCAGACCCAGTGAGACAGCAGCGTTTCCCAGGTTGAACCACGGCAGCACTGTTTCCATCATCATGCCGAACCCGCCACCCGCCGCGCCGAGGCGATATGAGGCCGGGATTCGAATCTCCACTGACATCGGCGCCGAAGCATTCCCGCGCAGACCCATCCCAGCAAAGGTGCCCGACACTTCCAGGCCCGGCGTGTCCGCCGGAACAGCGAAGAGGTCAACGTCTCCCGCAACACCGTTCGTCGAACCGGCGGACACAACATGGATGTCGGCGAATCCCGCCGACGTCACAAAGCTCTTGCCGGCCCGCACATCGATGTGGTCGCCATCGGCCGACGACGTGGACACCGGCGCCCAAAAATGCGAACGCGAACCGCGCTCGCTGAACGCCAGCGTGCCGAGCTTCTCTCCGGAAGCCATGTCCGCCAACAGATCCGGCAGACCCACAGGGGGCACCGCTGCGACCGTTACCGCAGCGGCCACGTGCATCAGGTAGATCATGGCGGTGGATCCGCACGCGGCCGCAAGTTGCGCGACCACTTCGGTGAATTCCACCGGCCCAGTAGCCATTCCGCCGACCTCGCGAGGCAGAACCAGGCCCAAAAGACCAGACGTCCGGAGCGCACTCACCGCCTCAGCCGGGAAAGAACCTTCGGCGTCCACCCGCTCGGCATGCTCTGCAGCGATCGCGACAACGTCCTGCAGAACCTCCGGTGCGACCATTACGCCCCTTCCACCCGTGTCATCCTGGAACCCGCTGCCAGACCTACCACCGCGGCGCACACGAAAACTGCTGCGGTGGTGAGCGTCCCACCAAGCCACACCCCGGTCCTACCGATTTGCAGGTAAATGGAGATGGCGGCGACCACTGCTACCGCGGCGGCGGCGAGCGCAAGCACGCGCAAACCGAGTTTTGCCGCGGCCAGCATCGCAAGTGCAATCCCGATCAACAACAGCGCGCCGCGGAAGTTGTAATCGCCGAGCGAGAACTCCAAAGGCCTTATGCCCACGTTCGCGGGTTGACCGCTGGCAAGACTGCGCCAAACGCCGATGAGGCCGATCAGCCCCAACGCGATCCCCCAACCACCGAGCAGCCGCCGGGCCGTAGATCGGGCCTCGATTGGAGTTGCCGCTGCGCGCAGAGCGTCGACGGCGGCGTAGCGGGTAGTCGGCGCGAGCAACAAGACGACATGGATGCCGATCAGCATCGCGTATGACCACGGCCATTCTCCGGGCGACTCGGCCACCGACAGCCCGATCGCGACTGACTGCCCGATTCCGATCAGCGCTGCCAGCCGCACCGCCGTACCCGTCAGCAGCAACACCGCCAGGGCGGACTCGGCGAACAGCACTCCCCAACCGAATGCCGTGAAGTACGGCAGCACGGCGTGCTCGATCAGCCAGCTGAACGGTTTGAACACCGGATGCTCGATCGCAAGATGCGTGAAGTGGTACAGCCCGCTGTTGCTACGTTCACCGAAGTCTGGCGGCATCTTCCAGACCACGTTGTAGAGCCAGATCAACCCGGCCAGCAACCGAAGACAAGCCAATGCGACCAGGCCGCCGGCTTCCGGAGGAGCAGTGGGTGCAAACAACAAATTCGTTCCGCGACGAACGCCGGCCGCCCTCATCGTTGCAGTATCACACGCAACGAACGCCCCTGGCAGGTATCGGGTCGCGCGGAACGGCGAGCCGTCGGCACCATGACGTAACGCCCGCGCGAGGATGTCGAACTGATTCTGGTCGGGAAGTTACCGCCAGACATGAAGCGCTGCTTCTTCGGTCTCTCTGTGCTACGGCGAATGGGTGGTCGGGGCTGCGGTTGTGGGCGACTACGGAGCCGGTCCCATCTGTCGGCCGGGTCCCATCATGCCGCCGGTGCCCTTCATGCCGCCGGGTCCCATCATGCCGCCGGGTCCCATCATGCAGCCGCCCATCATCTGCTGCATCATCGCGGGCATACCCTGCTGGACGAAACCGGTGACTTCCTGCGCGTGTGCGCGGATGGCGTCGGTGAGGGTCCGATCATCGGCGGTCTCCTCGGCGATCACACCCGTTGGGGTGGAGGTGAGTTGGCGGCGGTAGCCGTTGGCCTGGCGGAACAGCGTCGGCAGGCTCTGGCTCATGCAACTGACCTCCGTCCCCTGATCGAGGCGGGAGTACATGCTTGACACATGCGCCTGAAGTTGCGCGGCAAGCTCCGGGGAGTTCGATTGAGTGGTGGTGCGCACGCCGCCTGGAATCTCTTCCACAACGCGGTTGATTTCCCGGTGCCGGCTGAACATCTCGCTATAGCGGCTCATGTCCACCGGATCGGCACCCATGAAGCCACATCCATCGGTCAAGCGGATAGCCGCCGACGGTGCTTCGACGATGCTGTGACGCACAAACCGCACACCCAGCACACTGCACGCGCCGAGTGCACCGAGCGTGGCGAGCGCCGCCCGCCGGGTCAACCTGGCCATCGTGGTTAACGGTGCTCGCGCAGCAGCGTGATGCGCTGCCGGTATTCGTCTTCATCGATCTCGCCACGAGCGAAGCGTCCGGCGAGCACGTCCTCGGGGTGCGGCGGCTGGTAACGGGGCGAACCGCCGCTGGCGCCGCCTGAGCCGGTCAGGTAGCGGACAGCAAGGACGATGGCGGTAATCACTGCCGCCCAGAACAACACCATCATGACGCACATCAAAGCCCAGCCGGCCCAACCCCAGCCGCTGCCCCCCATCCACCCGTCGTACATCATTGCCGCACACCTCCGAGACGCTTTGCCAGGCAACAACAGAGGAGGGCAGCCTGCCCTCTCCCGGCAGCCTCAACAAGCTGAGCAGATACCACGCTGTGCGTACTAGGGCCGTTAGTCCTTACCCTGGTCGGGTATGCGCGCGGCACCGTTCGAACAATGACGCAAACACCTGAATCCATGGCCGAACCGGCCACCGGGACTGCGCAACCCGGGTACGACGGGCCAACTCGGCTAGGTCAATTCTTGGCGCGTGGATCGGCATCATCGCCGGTGTCGTATTCGTCGTCGCGGTGATCTACGACCGCATGGCCACCGCAACCGCCAATGGCGGCGCCGGCTGGGAGCCCCTCGCGGACGTGCCCGCAGGGCAAGGCCCTCGGCAGACTGGATAGTCGTTGCCCTGGACCACCGTTCCTCTGATCCCTGGCCGGACAACGGCTTTCGTCTGCCTTGGGCATCGACACAGCTACCGGTCATGCGATCCTCTGGTGGTGTAGCGTCGTTACCGTGCCCTAACGCAGTGGCAGATTAATTGAAACTGGGCTCCCAGGAGTCGCCGTGAGACGGTTCACGCACAAGCTGTGCGATCTCGGCAGCGATCTCAATGATGGTCATTGCCGCTGTGCTCACTGCAACCTTGTCGGCGAGCGAAGGGCTGTAGGCGCGCACTTGCTCGGCCGTGACGTCATGCCAGATTGGGAGTAGCGATTGTTCGCCGGCCACTGTCCGGGTGACGAGACCGTCGAGTTCGTGGTTAGTCCAGCCCTTTCCGAAGAATGCAGGCGACAAGATCACGACTCCGAAGCGACTCGAGCGGATGCCTTCATCGATCCGTCTACGAAGGCTGTGGCCCAATCGCATCTCTGTCTCATCAAGCCAGACAGTTACCCCGTATTCCAATAATGCGTCGCGCAATGGCCGTGCGCAGTTCGCCTTGTCCTCACTGGCGTGGGACATGAACACATCCCAGGTACGTCCGCCGAACGAGCCGTCAGTCGGCGGAAGCGGCTCGCGCACTGCCACTTCCGAGACGGGACTTTGAGATTGTGCTTCCGGCAAGAAGCCGGTTGGCGGCGGCTGCACTGCGACGCTGGCGTTTACGTGACCTGAGAGCCCGCCAAGATCGATGGCGACGAACCAGTGATCGTTAGTGGGCACTGTGACGCGGTACGGTGAGCGCTTCACCCGACCGCCCAAATAACGGTATCGCCCTCCCGACTTGTAGCTGCGATACTCTGAGCTGGTCATGAGTTGAACATTTGCTTGATTTCGCAGAGTGACGACCACCGTCGCCCCCTTTTTTACTCTTCCGAGATCCCAATAAAGATGTTCCATGGTTCCTATAGCTCCAAGTCCGTTGCTGGTTGGTTCGGCTCTTACCTGAGCGGTCTGTAGTGACCTGCCGCATCAATCTCTTCACTCCGCGGCGACTACCTCTCTCGCCGAAAGCCCCTGAAGGGCTTGGCATCCGACTTGCCATTAACGAATCGACCGCCTATGCCACGCTTGGTCCAACGGCGCGTCTTCGAGTTACGCGTCTGGCTACGCTGTCGCACTGAGCCCCGGCGAAAGTTGCGTCCGGTGTTGGTGGCCATTTTCCGGCTCCTTTCGGTCGAAGCCCACGTGCTGCCGAGCGTGTCTCGGCAACTACGCAGCTCTACGGGCGATAATCGGAACCGGCGCGTCGGGTATCGACCAGCACCCAGCTGTCGTGGCGAGCAGTATCATTTACCGATGAGGTACATGATACAAGAAATATACCCAAGAGGTATAGGATTTACATAGGCGAGGGTGGCGGTGGAGGTCGGCTTCAAGGGGGCGCGGCTTGGGAAGGCATGTACCGACCAGGGCTTATGGCAGCTGCGATACGGTGCAGAACGCGCGAAGAAGATACTTCTGCGGCTGAACCAACTCAATGCAGCGGAACACCTCGGCGAGGTGATGGCGTTGCCGCAGGCTCGTTGTCACCAACTCTCAGCCGACCGAGACGAGGAGTTCTCGCTTGACCTCGATGGGCCGTACCGGATGATCGTAGAGATCACGGACCGACCCGTCCCGAGGAATGACGACGGCGGGATACGGCTCACGGAAATCAAGCGCGTTACCGTGATCGACATAGTCGACACCCACTAGCTAAAGCACGCGCACGCAAGTTACAAGAAGGTCACTCTCATGGCAGCTAGACAAGTACAGGCGACCGACGACGGTCCTGGGGACAGCGCGTGGGTCAGGTACACCCCGACCGACGTGGTAGCTCCGGGAGAGACCCTGCGGGAGACTCTGGATGCGTTAGACATGAGTCAAGCACAATTGGCAAAACGTACTGGAATGTCAACGAAACACATTAATCAGATTTTGCAGGGCCAGGCCGCACTTACCCACGACACCGCAATCCTGCTGGAACGAACTACTGGAGTGCCGGCGAGATTCTGGAATTCCCTCGAAGCCCAGTACAGGGACAACTTAGCGCGTGAACACGAACGTCAAGCGCTATCGAATCACCACGACTGGCTAAAGCAGATGCCGCTGGCCGCTCTCCGCAAGCTACACGCAATAACCGCTACTGCACGGGATCCAGGGGCTCAACTCCAACAAGTTCTGCAGTTCTTTGGAGTTTCCAGTGTCGAAGCATGGCAACAAGTTTGGGCTGCGCCTGCGGCAGCATTCCTGCAGTCGGCGGCGTTCGAGGCTGACGCCGGTGCGGTTGCCGCATGGCTCCGCCTAGGAGAGCTTGAAGCTGCGAAGATTGATTGCCAGCCGTTTCAACGGGCACGTCTTCGAGAATTGTTGCCAGCCTTGCGATCGCTGACGGTCCACGAACCACAGCAATTCTGGCCGGAACTGCAGGGGCTGTGCGCGAGCGCGGGTATTGCCGTGGTAGCGGTGCCCGAGATTACCGGTGCCCGAGCAAGCGGTGCCACGCGATGGATATCTCCGAGCAAAGCGATCGTGCAGTTAAGTAACAGAGGGAAACGTAACGACAAGTTTTGGTTTGCTTTCTTCCACGAAATTGGGCATGTGCTTCTACATGGCAAGCGCGAAGTGTTCGTCGAGAACAAGATTGGTTACGACGGCGGGAGGCTCCAACAGGAAAGTGAAGCGAACGATTTTGCGGGGACGCTTCTCATTCCAACCGAAGCCGAACCCGACCTTGAACTGGCTCGTACCGCCGAGGATGTGCGGGCGCTTGCCGAACGATTGGGCATCGCGCCTGCCATTGTCGCGGGCCGGATCCAGCGCGATCGCGATGACTACCGGTTTGGCCATAACCAGGGGCTATTTGTGACGTTCGAGATCGTGCGCGGGTCGGAGGCCCGACGAAATGATTGAACTGTTGGGTCGCCGAGATCGCGAAGCCGCCGCCAGTTCGACCGGACCAGCATTGCCGTCGTCCGCGCTTATGCGCATCTGACTGCTGATTCGGGTGGCGAGTCCCCGATACTGAGTCCACACCCGGATTTAGCTAAAGCCACCACGTAGTTGTGCGTTTTGCCCACGTTCATCTCACACCGCAGCGGTGTCGACGCTGCTGCCGATCAATGTTATCGCATCACCGATGACCTCGTAGGCCAGCCAGACAGCGATGGTGATCGCCGCGATAAGTCCACTTAGCCAAGGGAATCGACGGGAATCAGTCACTATTCTGCTCTCCTGCGTGATGGGACGCTGACACCGCGACAGCGGTGGGGGAAACCAATCTGCGCCCGTCTGGTCCCACGCTGAGGGTGACTTCGAGACGCGGTTCGGATCGGACACGTTGAAGTGCGGCGATGGTATCGGCCCCGTGCTCACTGTCGAGCCGTTGGTTGTCCCAGCCCAGGTGTTGACCCATCTCGGCGATGAGGGCAGGCCAGTCGACCGGATCCGAGGTACGCCGATCTGCGCCCAGGTGGAAAAGTCGGTTCGCAGATGAACGCCACGCACCCGATCGAGTAGTACCGGAGCCAACGGAACATCTGGTGCGAGGCGGTAGACCTGTGACCCAGACACTGCCGTGTCGACGCACTGCACTACTGCCCGCGGACTGCACATGTGATCCGCCAACCGCGCGGTGTCCGGCGTGTAGCCCGCCCGAGCCGCTTCGGGACCCAACTCCGTAAACAAATGGTCACACCACTCCCGGTACCATCGATCGGGCGCCTCCGCGCTGTCCCGACACATCACATCCCAGGCCCAGAAATCTGCAAAGCATTGCGAGCGAGGCTGATTGGGGTCCGCAGGAAGCAGTTCTGCGACTCGACCCACAACCACATGGACCTGATCAGATACCGCGGCCGCCGGCTGGCAGCGATCGCTCAAGATGTCGTCCCAGATCCAGCGTCCGGAAGGGTCGTGCTCGTCAGGCGCAGTCAGGCGTGCCGGCCGGTCGGTGAATTCCCAACGGCCGTTCGGATATCGCCAACCTAAGACGCAGATCCCATGAACGGCCACGCCGCGGTGGCCCTGACCCCCTGGCTCGTCGTCATCGACGAATGTGCGCGCATCGAAACCTCGCCGCCACAGTCCCGCAGCGATCTGTTCGGTGGCAACACAACTCACTGTTCAGCAAACGTCGGTGGGCGCGGCCGGACACCAGGCATTGTGTCGCCGAACAGCACCGCCAGCTCCCACTGCGCTCGCCGGCTTGGGCGTTCATCGACGCGGCGCACCACGCCGCGGCGGTGCAGAACCCTGAAGGCGTGGTAGACCTGCTCGGCTACCACCGGACGGTCCTGGCTACCAAGCTTGTTGGCGACCGCGATCCGTGCATCGGTCGTGGTGAGTGGCCCCTCGGCGGTGGCCAGGACCGCCACGAGCTCAGCGCGAAGTTGTGCGGCCTTCATGTCAACGGCCCATCGCTGCCGTTGCGCGGCGATGCCGCTGGGCGACCCATTCCCACAGGCTTTTTGGCTCGCGCTCTCGAAGCGCCGGTTGGCATAGCAGCCTCTTGACCGCGGCGTCGTAGCGCTCTACGAAAGTTCCCCAGTCCGGTAGCTCGGTGATCACCCCGGCCGTCCCCCGCCGCAGCAGCCGCGCGTATCCCTGGTTTGAAGGCAGCAGTCGCCGGTAATCCAGGCTGCTGCTCAGATGCGATGACAACGTCTTAGAACCGCTGGCCTGATCGAAGGTCTCCTGGCGGCGCGTGGTTTGCCGTGACCACTGCTCGGCGCGTTGCAGCATGTCCATCTCCGCGGCCCCGTACATGATCAGCGCGGCGGGGAAAGTGTCGCGTAGCTCGCGCGCGTAGCTGGTTCCGTAGACGGTGTCGAACTGGCTCGACGCCTGCACCGACAGCAGCAGATTGACTCCCAGGCCGCGGCCCTCGGAGACGTGGCGACGCAGGGCCGGCATGGGTGCGACGTTCGCGGCCTCGTCGATGAGGATCAGTAGGCGGTGCAGCATTTCCTTGCGGGCCGTCTTGCCGCGCCAGCTGCGCACCAGGTGTTCCAGCAGGGTCACCGCCGCCCCGGCGATGGCGCCTTCAGGGGAGGTCAAGATGTACAGGGTCGCATCCGGTTGACACAGGAACGACTCGTCGAAGGTGGGAGCGGTTATTCCGCGCAGCCCCAACCTCATCCACGGGGTCACGGCCTTGCGCATGGTCAAGGCGATGCTGTCACGCTGTTTGGGATCCATGTCCAGTGTCCGCAGCAGCGCATTCCGAAGCAGCGGCTGGTCGGCCACTCGCCGTGCGGCGCTATGCCAGCCGGGGGCATCTGGGTGTTCGTCATCCTGGCGGACGTTGTCGACCGCCAGCAGTACCCACTCGATCCCTTTGCCGTTTCCGCATGGTGATGCGGCGTACAGCATCGCGGCCAGGGGTGCTTCCGTATTGGCTTCCCACACCCCCCCATCGGAGACCTGATCGACGCCCGATCCCAGTCCTACCGCCGACATCTGCATCATCGTGTTGGCCGCGGTCACAGCTTGATCCGCAGTAGTGATCAGTGCTGTCGGATCGAACGAGCGAGCCTCGACGTCGCTGGGGTACACAGGTGAATAGTCGGGCCGCAGATCGATGACTTGCTTTGGTCCCCAACGGCGTTGCCCGACAAGCCACATCAGGTCATCCTTCGATGACACGCACACCGCGGGCCCGCCCCACAGCACCGCCGCCGGCGCCAGGACTCCGGTCGTCTTGCCCGTCTCGGTGGGGGCTGAGACCAGCACGTGTGCGGGTGCGTCGGCCAGCACCAGCCGTTCGTCATCGCTGCGGACAAAGCCGCAATACGGGGCGATGGGCCGCGGGGCCATCACTGTGCCTTTCTGATCGGGGTGGGATCGCCCAGTGGGTCGGAGCGCGTCGGGAAAATCCCGGGTCCGGTCAGGTCGTCGGCCTCGAAGCCGAAATCGACTTCATCGGCCTGGCCCGGTGGGCGCATCGGCCACCAGTCCCGGGCCCCGTCGACGGCCAGCCACCCCTCCAAGATGCCGTAGATACCTGCCGTGAGGAGGGCAGCGGGAATCTGGGCCAGCAGCCACGGGATCCCCACCGCCTCATCCAGGGATGCGCTGTGCCCGATCAGCATCACCAGCGCCGGCAGCGGCAATCCGACGACGGCCGCCGACCACATGAACGCGGCGATGGGATACGAGCGCACTTCGCCAGGGATTAGCTGAACCACCGTTGTCGACAGCAATTTGCCCAGCGCCCAGCCCGCAGGCGCCAACACGCCTGCCGTCATGAAAATGGCCCAGTCCAGCATTGCGTAAGGCGTCTTAACGGGCCGCATAAACCACGGATGAATAACATCATCATCCGCAGGATCATCGCGCGCGCCGCTCGCTATCGTGTCGCGGTCACGTATTTGGCGCGCCAACAGTTCAACGCGCCTTTTCTGAAATATGAAAGTGTGTTGATGACGGGCGATCCACTTACGGCGGACCTCGTCGAACTTGTCAGCAGCAACCGGCATCAGCGCTGTCCCTCACCGGCTCTACTGGATCAGTGTAGAAGTCGCCCAGTCGTTGTGCGACGTCCAACAAGAAGTTTTTCAACTCCGTCGCACAGCGCCTCGTTCCATCGCGCTCCGCTTCACGCATCGCGGCATCAATCGTGGATGAATAGGCGCTGAGCTGCTCAGATATGCGGACAGAGGGGCTTTGGCCCACCAACACCCGCTGCGCTGACCCCTCCTGCCAGCCAAGGGCGAAGTCCAGGCGTGCCAGTGTTCGCGGAGTCAGGCCGCCGCCACGCTGACCGGCTTTGCGTAGCGTCGACGGGGCCGGGCCACCCGCGCAGGCGAGGTCGTCTCGGGTCCAGCGCAGCTGCGCCAGGCGGTCCTCCACGAAAAAGAACAACCGCTTCATACCGTCGGTTGGTATTGGGTCCACGCCAATGACGGTAACAATCAGTCAAGTTATTTCGCTACGGCCGTCGAATATTCGTGATGCGGCCCCTTAAGCTGACCCAAGCTAAGGAGGTTGAGATCATGCGAGCGATTATCGGGGCGCTCCTGCGCAGCGTAATGTTACGCCTGAATACTGCGGTGAAAGCCGCACTGTTCGTCGCGGGGCGCACCGCCGGCACCGCGTTGCTGGCGGCGGCCAGCATCCCCGGAGCGTGGCCGAACCGCCGATACCGCAGCCGCCCAGCACGGCGACGTGAGCCGCTCTGCCGCACCCCCCTGACGCACTACCCCCGGGCGGGGGGGCGCTCGTCACCTCCCGCGCATACGACGTCCTGCGCGCCGGTTCGCCGCTGCGACAGTCTCAGGCCCCTGACATCAACCCGGCGGACCTTTCCGTGAGCGGCACCGCCGACGACCCCGAGCAGCTCTGGTGTCACACCCAACAGTGGATCAACGACAAGGACGCTCCACCCGTCGGCCCCGAAGGTGGATGCGAACTCGACGCCCTACCGGACAAGCTCGATGACCTCCGCGCTCTGCCGGAGGAGCGCGACGGCCTCGACGCCCCACCGGTGGAACTCGACGGAGCTGACCTTCCTGACCCGCACCCCCAGGCCGGTGAACAGGGCGGCGATGCCGAAGGCCAGGTCCAAGAACACCACGCAGACGCGCATGAGGGGGCATCGACCGCTGCGGACTGCGCTCAACCTGACTCCTCGGATGAGCCGGGCACCCAAGCAGGTCACGTCGATACCGGTGAACACGACGATGACAACCCACCTCCCGATGTCGACGCTCTCGACCCTGCCGCCGCGGCGGGCGACGAACCCGACGCCGAGTCACCCCGCTACAACAAGGCCATCGCTGTTGGGTTTGTTGCGGCGACCCTGGTGAGCACACTGGTGGTCAGCGGGGTGCTGCTGGCGATGCGCCATGGCCCCCATACCGACGACCAAGACCACCCGACCCGTCCCAGTACCCAGGTCAGTGTCGTGGCCGCGCCCACCACCAGCACCGGGCCCAGCGCCGGCGGTCAAGACGCGCCCATCCCCTACACCGCCACCGCCGTCGGTTGCCTGCCCGGATCCAGTGCCGCCCAATCGGTTGCCGGCACCGATCCCACCCAGGCATGGGTGTGTGTGCACGGCGCCACCGTCGGCCAGCACCTGGTGCTCAACCTCGGACGCACCATGGTCATCACCGGCGTCTCCCTCACCCCTGGCTGGGTCGGCACCGACGCTTCCGGCGCCGACCAGTGGCTCCAGCACCAAGTAGTCAAACGGGTGCAGTGGAGCTTCAACGACAGCCCATCCACAGTCATCCCGCAAGAGACCCACGGCGTGCATGGTGAAGCTCCCCAGGCGCTGCCGGGGCGCGGCGTCCTTGCTTCCCGAATCATCGTGCTCATCCAGGAGACCGGCCGCGCCACCACTGATCCGGCCCCCAGCTCAGCCCCTAACCCCAACCCCGGTGGCGGTGGGCTTTTCGGCGACATTCTCGGGCCGACACCCAGCCCTGCTGAGCCGGCACCCACCACCACCGTCCTGCCCGGCCTGCCCGCCGACCAATCCCGCACCGACCCCGCCGACCACACGTTCGCGGTGTCGTCGGTCAAAATCTTCGGCCACCCACCCCAGTAAAGGGCTCCCCCCATGCTGACCAACACCTGGCGCACACGCCTGGACCGCAGCAGCACCCTGCTTCGCCGCGGCGCACTGATCACCGGCATCGGTTCCTGCGCCGTGGTGGCGATCGCCACCATCTGGGGCTGGGTCTTCGACAGCCCCATCGACGTCGCCGGCCCGGCCCGCACCGCTGTCAACCGCACCGCCCTGATCGGCTCCTACGCCCAGGACTGCGTCACACGCTGGCTCACCGCCACCGAATCCGACCAGCAGTCACTGCGCGACTGCTGGACCCTGCGCGACCCCCTCCGGCTGCCCACCACCCCCGCCGTCGTCGTGAATTCTCCTGCTGTATCCGCGGTTACCCTCATCGGCGACACCGGCACAGCCCAGCAATGGAGCGTCGTCGTGTCGGTGTCCGAGCGGCCCTACCAGGCCGCTACCCCACACACCACCTACTACCGGCTGCCCGTCGTTTACAGCAGCTATGGAGTACGCGCCAGCGCTCTGCCCGCCCGCGTCAACGGCCCAGGCGCCGGTGCCGATGCGCCATTGGCCTACCCCAGCACCCTGCCCAACACCTCCCCCGCCTTCAGCACCGTCGCGGGATTCCTCACCAGCTACCTCACCGCCGCCGGCGGCCTCGAACGCTACGTCACCCCCGACTCAGGGCTGCTGCACGCCGCCGACTATCGATCCGTCCACCTGACCCGCCTGACCGCCAACCACAACGCACCCGACCACCACGACGTGCCGTCAGAGGGCACCACCCTGCACGTGCTGGCCGCCGTCAACGCAGTCACCGGCCAATTCGCACCCCTGCAAATGGACTACCCCATCTCGCTCACCGTCACCAGCGGGCGATGGACGGTCTCCGCGCTGGACTACGCACCGCTTCTGGCCGACAACGCCGAACTGACCCCCGTCATCCCCACCCCCGCGGCACCCCGATAGCCACCGCCACCGGACTCGACCCAACGCTGAAATCACCGCACACGAAGGGCAACCCCAATGTATTTCGCCACATCCACCCCCACGCTGCTCGCCGCCGCCGATCTGGTCTCGGGCAGCAGATCCCTCTACACGATCGGCGTAGCGGTCCTCGTCATCTTCATCCTGCTCGCCGGCGGAATACGCGCCGCCGCAGCATTTTTCGGAGGACGCATCGGCCAAACCGTCGCCTGGGCGCTGACCAGCGTCATCGTCGCCGTCGTCGTCGGTTCCGGCTACGCCATCTATACATCCAGCAAGCGCACCGTTGACCGCACCGGCATCACTACCGGGCAATTCGGGATGTAACCCCGGCCCCTCGAGACGCCACACCCGCGCGGGCCGGCCCTTCGGCCCGCGTTCGTGTCCAACATCACGGATTGTCAAAGGGATTCACATGGCTGAGTCAGCACAGATATTCAAAGGTGTCCACGACACACCCGTCTACACCGACATCCTTTTCAAGAAGCCCCTCCGCCTCTGGGTGGCTGTCAGCCTCTACGGAGGCGGCGGCCTGACCATTGTGCTCACCGTGCTCACGCTGGACTCCGGACATGCCCGCGCCACCCTGATCTGCGGGGCGCTGCTCAGCGGCGCCGCAGCCGGGATAGCGGCCCTGATCCCCCGCGGACGACCCACCTTGGGCTTCCGGCTGCGCAGCTGGTGGCAGGTGCTTCGGCCGGTGCAATCATCCAGCACCGACAACCCCCTGCTCGCACCACCGACCCGCATCACCTCCAACGTGAGCTTCACCGCCCACGGCGTCTACGCCCACTACCTGATCAGCGGACTCCCCTACTATCTGCAATCCACCAAACGCCGCATCGGCGTCGCCGACCGCCACCAAGTTCTTGCCCGCGAAATCCCCGCCGGTACCTGGGTTTACGGCCTCTGCGTTCCGCAGAACCAGCGCCAACTGCTGGGTGCCATGCTGCACGGTCACCGCGACAAACACCCCTGGGTCCAGGCCTGCCACCAGATGGCCCCTGTCATCGCCGGCCAGCAACCCCGCACCCGCATCTACTGGCTGGCGCTACCCGTCGACGCTGGCCGCGCCGGGCACAGCCCGGTCGGTCACGCCGCCAAGCTGCGCGACTGGATTATCGGCCGCGACAAAGACTCCGACAACTCCGTTGCCGCCTACCAGCGCCTAGCCCACGACATCATCACCGCCCTGCCCGAAGAATTCACCCCCACACCGGCCAGCGAAGACATGATCGACTGGTTCTGGCGGCACAACGCCTGGCGCGGTGTGTTCAACGATCCGCTGCCACGCCACCGCAACACCTCGCCTGGTGTCGGCGGCTGCCTACCGACGGCCGACTTCGACGAAGGTGACCAGCAGCACGGCGCCGGGCGGGCCCTGCCACTGCGCACACTGGCCGCAATCCTGGCGTTAGCCGCAGTCCTCGCCGCCGCCGCCGGAGCCCCCGCGCCCGCGCTGCTCGCCGCGTGCCTCGGCGGGCTGCTCACGGCGGCCTGGACCCTCGGGGCTCGCCGAATCCCCTCCTGGAGCAAAACCCTGCGGATCTTCAGCCGCGACGGCCTCTACCCCGACAGCTACCAGGCGATCCTGCCCGTCGTGGATATGCCCAAAGCCGGCATCGTCTTCCCCGGCTCCGAATTCCTCCAAGCCCTCGACGACCTCGACACCGGAGCCACCTTTGACTTCGCCCTCAACCTCGTCGCACGAAGCCGCGAAATGGAATTCGTGCGCAACGACCGAGCCAAAGGCAACATCGACGACCAGTTCACCCAGCGCCGCGACGTCCGCAACGGTGACGCCGAACTGATCGCCACCGCCCGCCAGCTCGCCGAATACAACCGCCAACTGTCGGCCACCATCGACGAACGCCCCGTTGAAGCCGCATTTCTCATCGCCGTCGGTGCTCCTGACCCGCACACCCTGGACTACAGCGTCAAACGGCTCCGTGAGGAACTCACCCAATCCGGACAGATCGCGATCCGCCACTACCACGGCGCCCAAACCCGGCTCTGGGCCGCTTTCAACCCGGGCGCACCCAACCACAAGACCGCCGTCGACCAATTCGCTCAGCCCACCACCACCAAGAAGTGGTCGCGGTTCGTCCCCTTCACGTCATCCATGGTCGGCAACACCACCGGGATCCTGCTGGGCTTCAACACCAGCAACGCACTGCGCAGCGCAGTCATGCTCGACTTGCCCGGCACTGCCCGACGCAACCGCAACCCCTGCCTGGTGTGCAGCGGAGCCCTCGGTTACGGCAAGTCCTACGCCGCCAAACGCATCACCCGCGCCGAAATCCAGCGCGGCGCACAAGCATTCATCGTCGACCCCGGCACCGAGTGGGAAACCGCGCTAGCCGATGTCACCAACACAGCCGTCATCGACATGGCCGGCAACCAATACAGCTGCGATCCGCTTCGCACCTTCCCCGACGGCATCGCCGGCGGATACTGGCTCGACTACATGGTGCCCATGATGGGAATCGACCCCCGCACCACCGGCGTGCAGCGGCTGCGCACCCTACTTGAACCCTCAACCCGCCAGCGATTCGGCCTCACCAGCACCACCGCGCTGATGACCTACATCGCCGCCATCCAAGCCCCGACTGGACCCGACCACCGGCCACCGCAGGTCGCCCAACTCGCCACCGACCTCGCCCCCATCCTGGCCGCCCTCAAATCCTGGGCCACCTACGACTTCACCAGAGCCATCTTCGACGACACACTGCCGGTTCCCGACCTCGCCACTCTCGACGTCACCGTCTGGCTCACCGGCTGTCTCGACCTACCCAGCGCCGAGGAAATGACCACCCCGCACCTCTACGAACGCCTCTCAGACCGCAAACGCGCCTCCGTGGCCATCTACGGCATGCTGGTACGCCTGGCCCGAGTCACCTTCTTCGCCAACACACAACGCTTCGGGCTCATCGTCATCGAGGAAGCCGCCGCCCTCCTGAACTCCCGGGCCGGCGCCGACGACGCCCACCTGATCAGCCGCCGCGCTCGCAAGCACTACACCGGTTTGTTGATCATCACCCAGGACCCCATCGCCGACCTGGCGCTCATGGGCGACCAATTCATCACCCAACAACTCATCATGCCCTTCGAAAACGAAGACCTCGCACGCCAAGTCGCCGCCAAGGTCGGCATCCGCGCCGACGACTACGGCGACATCGAAGAATTCTTCCTCGCCCAACCCAGTGCCGACGAGATGCGCGACCCCACCGGATTCGACGACGCCGACACCTCCGGCACCCCAGACCGAGGCGACCGGACAGGCTACGGCTTCTTCGTCGACGAATTCCGCCGCAAATCACCCATCAGGGTCGCGGCCGAACCCGACGCAGCCGTCCACGACGCCTACGACACCACACCCGGACGAGCCGCATGAATCCCACGCACCCAACAACATTCGCCCAACGTGCAGCGGAGCACCTCGGCTACCAGCTGGCCACCAGGCCCCGACTGCGCCGCATCTGCGCGCTATGGCTCACCACGCACCTGCTGGCCACCTGGGCGGTCGTGGCCGCCCCGGCGGCGGCGGCCTCCACCCTGGCCGGCGCACTGAACTGGACCGGCGTCACCGACAGCCACGGAGTACCGGTCGGCAACTACTACCTCTCGGTCGTCAGCACCAGCGAAGCGCTCACCAAAGCCGGACCCGACCTGACCGCTGACCCCACCAGCTGGACACGCTGGCTGGCCAACGCCGTCACCACCGGGCTAACGCACCAAAGCATCGTCCAGCTGCTCCAACTCGAGGCAGCGCTGTACATCTTCATGATCACCACGGCCCTCTGGCTGATGCGGTTCGCCATGTCCAACACCTGGCTGTACTGGCTCGCCACCTGGTTTCGGCCCATCTTCGACATCATCCGAGCCCTACTCACCGACCTGTGGGTATTCCCCCTGTGCATGCTTGCCGGGCTAGCCGTAGGCGCCTACCACATCCTCTGGCACGGCCGCAAAGGCCACGGCTCCGGAATTATGTTGTCCACCTTCATCATCGGCGTCCTCGGCCTCGTTCTCACCAGAGATCCACTTACCGAGCTCTACAACGAAAACGGGCTGCTCGGCCGAGCACGGGGCCTCGGATTCCAGATCGCCCAAGCATTCGCCAACAACGGCCCCGTCACCGGCGGCGGCACCAGTGCCCAACTTCAGCACCTCACCAGCCTCATCGCCGATGCCACCTTGCGAATGCCCCTGCAACTGATGAACTTCGGAACTCCCGTTGACGACATCGGTAACTGCGGCAACGCCTACACCACGGCCATCCTCAGCGGCAAACCCGACGGCCCCGCCCACGCGGTGGGCAGCTGCGGCGCCCCTCAGGCACTGGCCTTCGCTCAGCAGCTCGACGGAGCCAACCTCGCCCTCGGCGCGTTCTACCTCCTCCTGGGCGCGGCGTTCACCCTGTTCGTCTTCTACGTCACCTACAGCTACGTGATGGTCTGCTGCGCCGCCTTCATCAACGCGCTTTTCGCCGTCGTAGCCGCCGCACCCGCCATGATCCACGGCCGGCCGCGCCAGCGTGCCCTGCGGCGCCTGACCCTGTTTTTCAAACACGCTCTCCTGGTCTTCGTCTACACCACCTACGTCTCCATCGCGGCGGTGATCGTCCTCAAAATGGCCGCGCGCGGTGGCTACGCCGACCAAGTCGGCATGACCCATCCGCTGGCCCGCCTGGTCATGATCGCCCTCATCTCCGCTGTGGCCATCGGCGGACTCTGGTGGCTCAAACGCGAACTCGGCGACCACACCCGCCACGACATCACCCACATTGTCACTGCCCTGGCCCGCGAAGCCAGCTACGGCTATGTCCGCGGCCGAGCCGGCATCGACCGTGTGCGGGATACCGCGCAGCGCCTGCCCGGCATGTCAACCGCCATACCGGCGGGCACAAGCGTTGACGGACAGGATGATTCACCCCTTACCGGCAACCCCGTCGACGGCCGGCCGCCAGGCGGGCGCCCACCGGGCAGCGGCGGTCGCACCCCATGCCCTGTCGGGCCGACCTCGCCGTGCGGC
>NZ_JCALCX010000031.1:0-67050 GCF_059812565.1 Mycobacterium sp. NGS49
GACCGGTGGCTTTGGTGGGGTCGGCGGGGTTGGGGGTATTGGTGATCTGGTGCAGGCCGGCGGGACCGGTGGGGTCGGCGGCACTGGTGGTGGGGCGGGTGCAGGGGTGCCGGTGGGGCCGGCGATTGGTTCGCGGCGCCTGGTGCGGTCGGTGCTGACGGGCGCGGCGGTGTCGGCGGTGTCGGGTGGGGTGGGAGGTGCGGGGTTCTCGGGCGGAGGCAGCAACGTGGCCGGCGCGGGTGGTGTCGGGGGTGCGGGGGGTGTTGGCGGTGCGGGTATCGGTGGTGTGGACGGCGGTGATGGCGGTGTCGGTGGGGTCGGTGGCCGCGGCGGTGACTGCGACGGCTTTGGTACCAGCTCATAGGTTGCGCAGTCCGGCGGTCTCGGGGGTGTCGGGGGTGTCGGGGGTGCGGGTGTGGATGGCGGCATGTTCGGCGCTGGTGGGGACGGGGGTGCCGGCGGTGCGGGTGCGGCCATCGGTGTGCAGGCCATCGCCGGCAGCGGCGGTGGGGGCGGGGCCGGGGGTGCTTCCTCTGCTAGTGGGCCCGGTTTTGGCGGCGGTGGGGGCGGCGGCGGCGGCGGTGCCCTCTTCGCGCAGTTGGACGGGGGTACCGCGGCGGGTAGCGCGACCGGTGGAGATGGTGGCGTGGGTGGGGCCGGCACGACCAGTGCCGCGGGCGGAACCGGTGGTACCGGGGGGGGCTGCGGCCGTCATCGCCGACGGGGCGGGTAGTTCTGTGGGCTTGGGCACCGTGCGTGCTGGCGATGGCGGTGGCGGTGGCGGTCGCGGCGGCGCGGCTGGCGTGCGCGTTTTTGGTGGCGGGGCCGCCGCCACCGTTGCGGCCACCGGTGGCAGCGGGGGCGATGGTATCGGCGGCGGCACCGGCGGTGCCGGCGGCGGCGCGCTGATTTCGGCTTTAGGTGCCGGCAGCACTATCGATGTCAGTGCTACCGGCGGTGCGGGCGGTGCCGGCAACGGTATCGGCAGCGTCGGCGGATTTGGCGGCGTGGCTTTTACATTCGCTGAGTCAGGCGGGACGGCGACCGGCACTATCGCCGGCGGTAGTGGAGGTGATGGCGTCGCCGGCGGCCGCGGCGGCGTCGGCGGCCGCGCGGATTTTTCAGTTGTCGGCGCCGGTAGCACTGCCGACGCAACTGTTGTCGGCGGTGAGGGCGGTGTGGGCAACGGTATCGGCAGCGTCGGCGGTCGTGGCGGCGCCAGTGTCGTGATAGTTGATTCCGGCGGGGCGCTGACCGGTACTGCCACCGGCGGCGGTGGAGGCGATGGCATCGCCGGCGGAAAGGGCGGTGCCGGCGGCTCCGGGAGGATGGAGGCCATCGCCAGCGGCACTGTCGGTGGTGATGTGGTCGGCGGTAACGGCGGTGTGGGCAGCGGTGTCGGCAGCATCGGCGGAGTTGGCGGCGGCGTGGTGGTGGCCGACGGTGCGGGTAGCTCTGCCGTCGGCTGCAGCGCGACCGGCGGTAGCGGCGGCAACGGCGGGGCGGGCCTGACCGGCGGCAACGGCACCGACGGATCCATCTTTGCCAGCCTCGGCCAGAACTTGGACGGGTCGACCGCTGTAGGTAGTCCCGGCGTCAACAATCCGTAGCATCCGGGCTGATCGCCCACCGTCGTTCCGGGGTCAAACCCAGCAGACCTTGGATGCCGGGTTCGCCGTCAGTGTGACGCGCAACTGATGGGTGCGCGCTACCCCGCTGAAACGCCACCGACGTGTCGGTGCTGCGCATCGTGGTCCGTGAGGAGCTGTCCGCCGACCTGGCTCGCGCGTTGCACGATGACGCCGTGAAGGCGCTGGCGTCGTTGGACAAGCTCCAGCTGGCAGGGCATCACGACGCCGAGCACTTCCCGCACTAAGTATGTGGATGTCGTGAGGCGATCCGATTCCCTGGTGCAGTGCCCGCCGATGAAGTAGAAAAAGAGGACGAAGTCTGCGGTACAGCATCCGTGGTCCGCACCACGCATCGATTGCCGGGCAGTAGGCGCCGGTCTGCTGAAAGGCTGTGATGTCCTTGTCGTTCGTTTCTCTCGCTCCGGATATCCTGTCAGCCGCTGCGGCCGACTTGGCCGGCATCGGTTCGTCGCTCTCGACGGCCACCGCGGCGGCGGCGACTCCCACCGTCTCGCTAGTGGCTGCCGCAGGCGACGAGGTGTCGGCGGCCATCGCGTCGCTGTTGTCCCGGCACGCGCAGGATTATCAGGCGCTCAGCGCTCGCGCGGCGGTGTTTCACACTCAGTTCATGCAGGCCCTCAGTTCGGGTGCCGAGTCCTATGCCGCCGCCGAGTCCATCAACGCGGGGCCGTTGCAACCTGTGCTGGATCTGATCAATGCGCCGACGAACGCGTTGTTGGGGCGTCCGCTGATCGGCGATGGAATCAATGGGGCGCCCGGAACCGGGGCTGCCGGCGGGCCGGGCGGACTGTTATGGGGCAACGGCGGCGCCGGCGGGTCGGGCAGGCCCGGGTTGTCCGGTGGGGCCGGCGGCGCGGCCGGGCTGATCGGCAGCGGCGGGGTCGGCGGCGCCGGCGGGGTGGGCGGTGGATCCGGTGGTTTGGGCGGTGCTGGCGGGTGGTTGTGGGGTAACGGCGGCGCCGGCGGGGTCGGCGGGGTGGGCGCCGCGGGCGTTACCGGCGGATCAGGCGGGTTGGGCGGCAGCGCGCTGTTGTTCGGCAACGGCGGCCCCGGCGGCGTGGGTGGGGCCGGGGTTGCCGGCACTGTGGGCAGCGCGGGCAGTCCGGGTACGTCGACGGCAGCGGGCGGCCTCGGGGGCGTCGGCGGCGACGGCGGCAACGCCGGCAACGGCGGGGCCGGTGGTAACGCCGGAGTGCTTTTCGGCACCGGCGGGCCGGGCGGGGCCGGCGGGGTGGGGGGTGTTGGCGGAACCGGTGGTGTCGGCGGGGCCGGGTGGGACGCCACTACCCCGGGGACGGCTGGCGGCGATGGTGGTGATAGCGGTGCTGGTGGCGATGGTGGTGACGGCGGCGTGGGCGGGGTCGGTGGCAAAGGATCGGCCTTGTTCGGGGTGGCCGGTGCGTACGGCAATGGCGGTGCCGGCGGGGCTGGTGGTAATGCCGGCGCGCCGGGCAATGGTGGCACCGGGGGGCCGGGTCTGCCTGCGTCGACGGCGGGTCCGGGCGGCAATGGCGGGGACCCGACCGGGGTGGGTGCCGGTGGTTCCGGTGGGGCGGCTGGTGGGCCGGGTGCGGCTGCGGGTGTCAACGGTGGGGCCGGTGTGATTATCCCCGGCAACGGCGGCAACGGTGGTACCGGCGGGACGGGCTTCAGCGCGATCTTCTCCGGCACCGGCGCGGACGGCGGTGCCGGTGGGGCCGGCGGGCTGTACGGCAATGGCGGTCAAGGCGGGGCGGGCGGCAACGGGGCGGGCAACGGCAACGGCGGCGCGGGCGGTGCCGGCGGCACCAGCGGGTCACTGGCCGGCAGAGGTGGTGACGGCGGCAACGGCGGCAACGGCGCCGGAACTGGCAACGGCGGCCGCGGCGGCGACGGTGGCGGCGCCATTTTCGGCGGGAGCACCAACCCCAACGCCGCCGACGGCGGCACCGGCGGAAAGGGCGGTAACGGTGTCAGCGGCGGGAACGGTGGTGGCGGCGGTCTGGCGTTTACCAGCGGAACGGGCAGTGCCACCGGCGGCACCGGGGGCGCCGGCGGTACGGGTAGCACCGGTTCCGGCGGGTCCGGTGGCCCGGGAGGTGCCGCGTCGATCGACAACAGCATCTCCACGGCGGCCGCGACCGGCGGTGTCGGCGGAAATGGCGGCGGCGGTGTCAACGGCGGTGCTGGCGGCATCGGCGGTTTGGCGCAGACCACCGGCCTCGGCGGCGTCAACGGCGGGTCCGGCGGCGGTGGCGGAGACGGGAGCACCGGCGGCGGGGGAGCCGGCGGCACCGGCGGCAACGCGATCATCAGCAGCAGTGCCTCCGCGGCGACCACGACATCGGGCAAGGGCGGCCACGGCGGCAACGGGGTCACCGGTGGCGGCGGCGGCAATGGCGGATTGGCGTCCACCAAGGGCACCGGCAGCGGCATCGGCGGGGCGGGCGGCGACGGGGGCGCTGGGACCACCGGTGTCGGCGGGTTCGGTGGCGGCGGGGGTTTCGTCGAGATCGCCAACAGCATCTCCAACGGGACCGCTTCGGCCGGCGACGGCGGCAAGGGCGGCACCGGCGGCACCGGCGGCTCCGGCGGGGGCGGTGGCTTCGGCGGAAGGGTGACCACCAATGGAGCGGGCAGCGCCTTCGGTGGCGACGCTGGTCAGGGGGGCGATGGAACGGTCTTCGGCGGGCCCGGGGGCCGTGGCGGCAGCGTGACCAGCAAAGGAATAGGCAGCATCACGGCCGGTCGCGGCGGTGATGCGGGTTCTGGGATCACCAGCGGGGCAAATGGTGGCACTGGCGGGGACGGCGGTCAGGCGAATATCGACAATGTCGCCTCTACCGGCATCGCGACCGGCGGCCGGGGCGGCGACGGCGGCGACGGCCGCTTCGCGGGCAGCGGCGGCTCCGGTGGGGATGCTAGCTCCTCCGGAACCGGGAGCGTGATCGCTGGTGATGGCGGCGACAGCGGCACCGGCACCGACGGAGCAGGATCTAGCGGCGGCGGCGGCGGCTCTGCGCGGATCGGAAACAGTGCCTCTGCCGGGACCGCCATCGGCGGCAAGGGCGGCAACGGTGGCGACAGTGGCGCCAGCGGCGGGTCCGGCGGTACAGGTGGTTCGGCGAGCAGCGACGGCCTGGGCAGCGTGACCGGCGGTGCCGGCGGGCTGGCCGGCAACGGGATCACCAGCAGCGGCGGCTTCGGCGGCTCGGGCGGTGCCGCGACTAACTCCAACAGCGCATCCACCGGAACCGTCACCGCCGGCGGCGGCGCGAACGGTGGAAACGGCACCTCCGGCGGGCTCGGCGGCTCCGGCGGCTCGGTGTCGACCCAAGGCCTCGGCAGCGCCATCGGCGGCACGGGCGGTGACGCCGGCAACGGGACCGCCGGCGGCGGCGGGATAGCCGGAGGCGGCGGTTTTGCCACTATTACCAACAGCGCCTCTACTGCCTCCGCCATCGCGGGCAACGGCGGCAAAGGGGGCAGCGGTACCACCAACGGCGGCACCGGCGGTCAGGGTGGTTCCGCGTCCACGCTGGGGACCGGCGCCGTGAATCCCGGCGCGGGAGGTGCCGGCGGTAACGGAGGCACCAGCAGCGGCGGATCGGGCGGCTCCGGCGGCAACGCGAGCATCAGCAACAACGCCAATGCGCAGGACGCCGCCGCCGGGGTCGGCGGCCGGGGTGGCGACGGGGCGAGCGGCGGGGGCGGCGGCTCGGGCGGTTCGGCGCTTTCCTCGGGAACCGGCAGCATCGCTGGCGGCAAAGGCGGCGACGGCGGCAACGGCACCACGGGCGGCGGTGGGCAGGGCGGCCTGGGCGGTTTTGCAAATAACTTCAACAGCGCCGCAACCGCCTTCGTGACCGCCGGCGACGGCGGGAATGGCGGCTCCGGCACCTTCGGCGGCGACGGCGGCGCCGGCGGCGGGGCGTTCACCCAGGGAGCCGGTACGGTCAACCCGGGTGCCGGCGGCAAGGGTGGGGTAGGCAGCGCGGGCATGGGCGGTGCCGGGGGCGACGGCGGATTCGTCGGCATCAACAGCAACGTCAACGCCAATGACGCTGTCGGTGGAGCCGGGGGCGCGGGCGGGGCCGGCAGCACCGATGGTGGCAGGGGCGGGGCGGGCGGCGGCGCCGCCAACATCGCCGACGCCTCACGGGCCATCGGCGGCGACGGCGGCGACGGCGGTGTCGGAGGCACCGGCTCCGGCGGGGTGGGTGGCGCGGGTGGTTCGGCATCAAACCAGGGGTCCGCCGGCGCGGCCGGCGGCATCGGCGGCGACGGCGGCGACGGCGTCAGCGGAGGGGTCGGGGGCGGCGGCGGTTCGGCGAAGGCTTCCGGCGGCGGACTTGCCACCGGTGGCAACGGCGGCGACGGCGGCAACAGCACCGCAATAGGTTTCGTGGGCGGTAAGGGTGGCAACGGCGGCGACGCCTTCGCCAACCCGGTGTCTGCTGCCACCGCCGGCACGGGCGGGACCGGCGGCGACGGTCCGGGTGGCCAGGGCGCTAACGGTTCGCCCGGCATCACCGGACCTGCCTAGCCGCGGCTCTGGGACAATGGTCGGCGTGTCCGTCACGCCGATCTCCCTGACTCCGGGTATCCTCGCCGAGGCCGTCATCGACCTGGGCGCCATTGCGCACAACGTGCGGCTGCTGCGCGATCACGCCGGAGATGCGCAGGTCATGGCCGTGGTGAAGGCCGACGGCTACGGCCACGGCGCCACCCGCGTCGCCTACACCGCGCTGGCCGCCGGTGCCGCCGAACTGGGCGTAGCCACCGTCGACGAAGCACTTGCACTCAGGGCCGACGGCATCGTCGACCCGATCCTGGCCTGGCTGCACCCGCCCGGCTTCGACTTCGCCGCTGCGCTGCAGGGCGACGTGCAGATCGCGGTCTCCTCGGTGCGCCAGCTCGAGGAGTTGCTGGACGCGGTGCACCGGACCGGGGTACCGGCCACCGTCACCGTCAAGGTGGACACCGGCCTGAACCGCAACGGCGTGGCCGCAGCGCACTACCCGGCCATGCTGACGACGCTCAAGCAGGCCGTCGCGGACGAGGCGATCAGGTTGCGCGGGCTGATGTCCCACCTGGTCTTCGCCGACGCTCCCGAGCAGCCCATCAACGACATCCAGGCCGGGCGATTCCGCGAGATGCTGGCCTACGCCGCCGACCAAGGGGTGCGGTTCGAGGTGGCGCATCTATCCAACTCGTCGGCCACCATGGCCCGGCCCGACCTGACGTTCGACCTGGTGCGGCCGGGCATCGCGATCTACGGGCTGAGCCCGGTGCCCAACCTGGGCGATATGGGTTTGATTCCGGCAATGACCGTCAAATGCCCTGTGGCACTGGTCAAGTCGATCGGCGCCGGGGAGGGTGTGTCCTACGGGCACACCTGGATCGCCCCGCGCGACACCAATGTGGCGCTGCTGCCGATCGGCTACGCCGACGGTGTGGTCCGATCCCTCGGCGGCCGCCTGGACGTGCTGATCAACGGCCGGCTGCGGCCCGGGGTGGGGCGGGTCTGCATGGACCAGTTCGTCGTCGACGTGGGACCCGGGGAGCCCGACGTGGCCGAGGGCGACGAGGCGATCCTGTTCGGGCCCGGCACCCAGGGCGAGCCCACGGCACAAGACTGGGCGGAGCTGATCGGGACCATCCACTACGAGGTGGTCACCGGGATCCGCGGGCGAATCAGCAGAACCTACCGCGAGGTCGACGCCGTTGAGCGCTGACGACACGCACCGTACCCAGAAGGGCAAGGCCTGGCTTGCCGGCAGCGCCGGGCTGACCGCGGTGGCCACCCTGGTCGGCGCGTCGGCCCGCAAGTCAATCATCGAACGCACCTCATCCGACGAAGATCCCTGGGCCGGTGAGGATTTCGAGCGACTCGACAGCGATCGCGCCCACGTGGTGACCACGCCCGACGGCGTGCCGTTGGCGGTACGCGAGGCCGGACCGGCGGACGCCCCGCTGACCGTCGTCTTCGCGCACGGGTTCTGTCTGCGGATGGGCGCCTTCCACTTTCAGCGGATGCGACTCGGCGAGGTGCTAGGCGCACAGGTACGCATGGTGTTCTACGACCAGCGCGGGCACGGTCAGTCCGGCGAGGGCGAGCCCGACTCCTACACGCTCACCCAACTCGGCCAGGACCTGGAGGCGGTGCTGCAAGTGACCGCGCCGCGTGGGCCGATCATCCTGGTCGGCCACTCGATGGGCGGCATGACCGTCCTGTCGCATGCCGGACAGTTCCCCGACCGGTACGGCCGCCGGATCGTGGGCGCGGCGCTGATCTCCTCGGCCGCCGAGGGTGTCACCCGCTCACCGCTGGGGGCGTTCCTGAAGAACCCGGCGTTGGACGCCATCCGGTTCACCGCCAAATCGGCACCCAAGCTGATGCATCGCGGGCGCAACGTGTCGCGCTCGCTGATCGGCCCGATCCTGCGCGCCGCGTCCTACAGCGATCTGCAGGTCAGCCGCAGCCTGGACGCCTTCTCGCAGCGGATGATGAACGGCACGCCCATTGCCACCCTGGTCGGCTTCCTGCGAGCCCTGGAGACCCACGACGAAACGGCCGGATTGTGGACGCTGCTCAAGATCCCCACGTTGATCGCCTGTGGTGACCACGATCTGCTGACTCCCGACGAGTACTCCCGGTTGATGGCGGCGTCGCTGCCGCGGTCGGAGTTGGTGATCGTTACCGGCGCCAGCCACCTGGCGCTGCTGGACAAACCGGAAACGATCAACGACGGGCTGATCCGGCTGATCGAGCGGGCGCAGCCCGGGAAGCTGACGTGGCGCTACCGGCGATTCGGCGAGCGGTTGCGCGAACGGTTCCGGCGTCATGGCTGAGCCCGATGGCGGCGACCCGCAGCGCCCGGCTTCGCCGCCCTTGCGATCGCCGCGGCAGGAGACCCTCGAGCGCGTCGAGGACACCGTCGCACTCGGATCGAAGCTGGGCAAACAGCTGCGCGCCGGCGACGTGGTGGTGCTCTCCGGCCCGCTCGGCGCCGGAAAAACCGTGCTGGCCAAGGGTATTGCGACGGCGATGGACGTCGACGGCCCGGTGACCTCGCCGACGTTCGTGCTGGCGCGGGTGCACAAGGCGCGCCAGGCGGGTCGTCCGTCCATGATCCACGTCGACGTCTACCGACTGCTCGACCAGCACGGCGCAGACCTGCTCGGCGAGCTCGACTCGCTGGACCTTGATACCGATCTCGAAGATGCGGTTGTGGTGGTGGAGTGGGGTGAGGGACTCGTCGAACGCCTCGCCGAGCGCCACCTCGACGTCCGGCTCGAACGCGTCACCCATTCCGACGTGCGGATCGCCACGTGGGAGTGGGTGAGCTCGTGATCCTCCTCGCCCTCGACACTTCCACCCCGGCCGTCACCGCAGGCATCGTCAGGGTCGACGACTTCGCGACGCTGGCCCAGCGGGTCACCGTCGACGCCCGGGCGCACGCTGAACGGCTGACGCCCAATGTCGTTGCCGCACTTGCCGATGCGAGCCTGACAATGGCCGACCTGGACGGTGTGGTGGTGGGCTGCGGGCCTGGTCCGTTCACCGGACTGCGGGCCGGCATGGCGACCGGTGCCGCCTATGGGCACGCTTTGGGCATCCCGGTGCACGGGGTGTGCAGCCTGGACGCCATCGGTGTGCTCACCAGCGGCGAGACGCTGGTGGTCACCGACGCCCGCCGCCGCGAGGTCTACTGGGCTCGCTACCGCGACGGTGTCCGCACCGCCGGCCCGGCTGTGAACGCCCCGGCCGACGTCGACCCGGGTTCGGCGCGGACGGTCGCCGGGTCACCCGAGCAAGCGGCCCTCTTCGGTCTGCCGTATTGCGAACCCGCGCACCCAACCCCGGCCGGTCTGGCGCGCGCGGTGCCCGATTGGTCGGCCGAGCCTGCACCGCTGGTGGCGCTGTATCTGCGTCGCCCCGACGCAAAGCCGTTGGTGGCCAAGCGATGACCGCCCATGTCGAGCCCGTCACCATCGGCCCGCTGACTCGCGCGGACGCCGACCGGTGCGCCGAACTCGAGGCGCTGCTGTTCGACGGCGACGATCCCTGGCCGGCCGTCGCTTTCGAACGCGAACTGCACAGTAAGACCAACCACTATGTGGGCGCCCGCAGCGGCGGCACCCTCGTTGGCTATGCCGGCATCTCCCGGCTCGGGCGGGTGGCGCCGTTCGAGTACGAGGTGCACACCATCGGAGTCGACCCTGGCTGCCAGGGGCAGGGCATCGGCCGCCGGTTGCTCGAGGAGTTGCTGGACTTCGCGGACGGGGGAGTGGTGTTCCTGGAAGTCCGGACCGACAACGAGGCCGCCATCAGCCTGTACCGCAGCATGGGATTCGAGCAGATCGGGCTGCGCAAGCGGTACTACCGCGTCAGTGGCGCCGATGCCTACACGATGCGACGAGAGGCGCGGTAGATGACAACCATTTTGGCCATCGAAACCTCCTGTGATGAAACGGGTGTCGGGATCGCTCGGCTGGACGGCTCCGGTCCCGGTGCCACCGTGACCCTGCTGGCCGACGAGGTGGCGTCCAGTGTCGACGAGCATGTCCGGTTCGGTGGAGTGGTACCCGAGATCGCGTCCCGCGCGCATCTGGAAGCGCTGGGTCCCGCGATGCGCCGGGCGCTGGCCACCGCCGGTGTCGACCGGCCCGACATCGTCGCGGCCACCATCGGACCCGGGCTGGCGGGTGCCTTACTGGTGGGAATCGCTGCGGCCAAAGCGTATTCGGCCGCCTGGGGCGTGCCGTTCTACGCGGTGAACCACCTGGGCGGACATCTGGCCGCCGACGTCTACGAGCACGGCCCACTGCCCGAGTCGGTCGCCCTGCTGGTATCGGGCGGGCACACGCATCTACTGCACGTCCGCTCGCTCGGTGAGCCGATCGTCGAACTCGGCAGCACCGTCGACGACGCCGCCGGTGAGGCTTACGACAAGGTGGCGCGGCTGCTGGGCCTGGGCTACCCCGGCGGCCGGGTGCTCGACGAGCTGGCACACACCGGTGATCGCGGCGCCATCGTGTTTCCGCGGGGCATGACCGGGCCGCGTGACGATCGCTACGCCTTCAGCTTCTCCGGGCTCAAGACCGCTGTCGCGCGTTACGTCGAGAGCAACCCGGGCTTCGCGGCCGCCGACGTGGCCGCTGGATTCCAGGAGGCCGTCGCCGACGTGCTGACCCGCAAAGCAATTCGTGCGGCGACCGAGCTGAATGTGTCGACGCTGCTGATCGCCGGGGGGGTGGCCGCTAACTCGCGGCTGCGCGAGCTGGCGATCGAGCGTTGCCGCGATGCGGGCCTGACGCTTCGGATTCCCAGGCCCCGGCTGTGCACCGACAACGGGGCGATGATCGCTTCGTTCGCTGCGCACCTGGTGGCCGCGGGCGCCCCGCCGTCAGCTCTGGACGCGCCCAGCGACCCGGGGTTGCCGGTGGTCAACAGTCAGATTCGGTGATGTTCGCCGTGGGCGTACCCGACGACACGCAAGAAGCACCGGGGTACCCTTGAGTGCTAGCACTCTCATGTATAGAGTGCTAGGTGGCAGTCGGACGACCCCTGTGTCGGCACCCGCGACGACGGCGCGAGGGCCCGGACGATTGCCGAATCATCTGGTAATTCGGACGGTGCGGGGTAGCCCCGGGCCGACCGCCAACTCCGGTCAGGGCATACGCTCCGGACCCGATTCAACTAGTGGAGGGCTCCAATCGTGGCGAAGGTCAACATCAAGCCACTCGAGGACAAGATTCTCGTACAGGCCAACGAGGCCGAGACCACGACCGCATCCGGTCTGGTCATTCCCGACACCGCCAAGGAGAAGCCCCAGGAGGGCACCGTCGTCGCAGTCGGCCCCGGCCGTTGGGACGAGGACGGCGAAAAGCGGATCCCGCTCGACGTCGCCGAGGGCGACACCGTCATCTACAGCAAGTACGGCGGAACCGAGATCAAGTACGGCGGCGAGGAATACCTCATCCTGTCGGCGCGCGACGTGCTGGCTGTCGTTTCCAAGTAACACGGTCGTTTTTCAAGTACCAACGTGTCCCGCCCCGGCGATCCCCGCGCGTAAGCGCGGGTGATTTCCGGGGCGGCACGCGTTAGGCAGTTTGGCGAAGGAGCCTCATGAGCAAAATTATCGAGTACGACGCGACCGCGCGTCGCGCTATGGAAGCGGGCGTGAACAAGCTCGCGGACGCGGTCAAGGTGACGCTCGGGCCCGGTGGTCGCCACGTGGTGCTGGCAAAGGCGTTCGGCGGACCCCAGGTAACCAACGACGGCGTCACCGTCGCCCGTGAAATCGACCTGGAAGACCCGTTCGAGAACCTCGGTGCGCAGCTGGTGAAGTCGGTTGCCACCAAGACCAACGACGTCGCGGGCGACGGCACCACCACCGCGACGGTGCTGGCCCAGGCCCTGATCAAAGGCGGACTGCGACTGGTCGCCGCCGGGGTCAACCCGATCGCCTTGGGTTCGGGCATCAGCAAGGCGGCCGACGCGGTATCCGAGGCCTTGCTGGCCGCCGCCACGCCCGTGTCCGGCAAGGAAGCGATCGCCCAGGTGGCCACCGTCTCCTCGCGCGACGAGCAGATCGGCGAACTGGTCGGCGAGGCCATGAGCAAGGTCGGCCATGACGGCGTGGTCAGCGTGGAGGAGTCTTCGACGCTGAACACCGAGTTGGAGTTCACCGAAGGCGTCGGCTTCGACAAGGGTTACCTGTCGGCCTACTTCGTCACCGACTTCGACGCCCAGCAGGCGGTGCTCGACGACCCGCTGATCCTGCTGCACCAGGACAAGATCAGCTCGCTGCCCGACCTGCTGCCGCTGCTGGAGAAGGTCGCCGAATCGGGCAAGCCGCTGCTGATCATCGCCGAGGACGTCGAGGGTGAGGCGCTGGCGACGCTGGTCGTCAACTCCATCCGCAAGACGCTCAAGGCGGTAGCGGTCAAGTCGCCCTACTTCGGCGACCGGCGTAAGGCGTTCCTGCAGGACCTCGCCGCCGTCACGGGTGCCGAGGTGGTCAACCCCGACGCCGGCCTACTGCTGCGCGAGGTGGGTCCGGAGGTGCTGGGCTCGGCCCGACGCGTGGTGGTCAGCAAGGACGACACCATCATCGTCGACGGCGGCGGCTCCGCTGAAGCGGTGGCTGCGCGCGTCCAACTGCTGCGCAACGAGATCGAGCGCAGCGACTCCGACTGGGACCGCGAGAAGCTCAGCGAGCGGCTGGCCAAGCTGGCCGGCGGAGTTGCCGTCATCAAGGTCGGCGCCGCCACCGAGACCGCGCTCAAGGAGCGCAAGGAGAGCGTCGAGGACGCGGTCGCCGCGGCCAAGGCTGCGGTCGAGGAGGGCATCGTCCCCGGCGGTGGCTCGGCGCTGATCCAGGCCCGCCACGTGCTCGAGTCGCTGCGCAACGAGCTCGACGGCGACGAGAAGCTCGGCGTCGACGTGTTCGCCGAGGCGCTGACCGCTCCGCTGTACTGGATCGCGACCAATGCCGGGCTCGACGGCGCCGTGGCGGTCAACAAGGTCAGCGAGCTGCCCACCGGGCAGGGCCTGAACGCGGCCACCCGGGAGTATGGTGACCTCGGCGCCGCCGGGATCGTCGACCCGGTCAAGGTGACCCGTTCGGCCGTGCTGAACGCCTCGTCGGTGGCCCGGATGGTGCTCAGCACCGAGACGGCCGTCGTCGAGAAGCCGGCCGAGGAGGCCGACGACCACGGGCACGGTCATCACCACCACTGAGTAGTCGACGGAACACCCCCGGATCATGTGGTCCGGGGGTGTTTTCGTCGTGGCGACGAGCTCGCTGCGCGAGATATAAGCCACGCACACGCTTCTCGGCGTGTCGTGTGCGTCGTTTTAGTGTCGCGTCGGATGTGGTTGGGTCGCGGTGTTCGTAGTGCGGGACTAGTGCGACGTCGGCTGAATGGATACCAGCCGGAACCAACCCTGCTGAGAGTCGTCGGGCGTGAACCGGACCACCAGGACGTCGGGCGGGAACTGGCTGGCGAGGTCGTTGAGAGTCCTCGGCAGGAACGCTCTGGCCTTGGCGTTGCCGTACCAATTGGGATCGTTCGGATCGAGACTGCCGACACCGTCGATCGTGGTGTCCCAGCGTTGAATCGGGCCCGGGGGCGTGGCTCCGAATCCCGCGGACTTCAGGTAGGCCTCAGCTTGGCCGCTGAGAGTGATCGCCGTCCCGCCGCCGACCGGCTTCCCGGTGATCGTCCCGTCGGTCACGTTGGCCGTCACCGATGCCAAACGCACCGTGCAGACATTGTCGACGACAGACTGCGGCGCGCAGAAATCAGGCAGCGGTGCGCCCTGGGCTTGTGGAACGTTCAGAACGGCCGGAAGCGACAGTACGGTGATGGCGGCGCCGATGGCGGCTACCGCACGACTGCGGGTCGACATCCCTGCACCTTATATAGGCTTCGGGCATGCAGTCATTGCCGCAGGCGCGGGAGGCGTCGAGCGCGCGATCGGCGTCACTGTCCAACGGTGTCACCGCCTACCACGTCGCAGGTGACCACGGTCCGTGGGTGGTGCTGGTGCACGGCCTTGTCACGCCCGGCTACGCGTGGGAGCCGCTGTCGGAACTGCTTGTCGCGCAAGGATATCGGGTACTGCGCTACGACCAGTTCGGTCGCGGCCTCTCCGACCGGCCGCGAGTCAGGTATGACCTCGACCTGTACGTCCGGCAACTTCGTGAACTGGTGGACACGGTCGGCATTGAGAGCATGCATCTGATCGGTTGGTCGATGGGTGCCGTGATCGTGACGCGGTTTGCCGCGGAGTGTCCCGACCGCGCCGCCAGTATCGCGCTCATCGCGCCCGGCCTCTATGCGAGTGGATCAGTCAAGGTCGCGGCTCAGCTCCTGCTCCGCCTGCCGGGCGCGCGCAAACTCGTCGCCTCCCGCATCGGTGACGTCATCGACCGATTGCCGCAGCAGCACCTGAGCCGTCCACACACGTTCCCGGACTACAGCGAACGCGCTCGGGAACAGCTTCGTTTTCCGGGAATGGCTGAGTCCTTCGCGTCGACGGTCGCGCACTATCCTGCTCAAGCCGGCGACCAATGGGCCTCGGTCGCAGAACATTCGCGCCCGGTGCTGGTGGTATGGGGCACCGAGGACGCCGTCACCCCGTTCGCGAACAGCGCCCGCGTCTTGCGTCTGTACCCCGGCGCGGAATTCCTGGCGGTCAAGGGTGCGAAGCACGCCCCGCATCTGGACCACGCCGAGGTCGTCTTCCCGGCGATCCTGCGGCACCTGGAGCCGGCGGGCGACCGATCCTGACCGGGCCGCCGCCACCGCGAGCAGGTCAGCGTTGGATCATGTTGCGGTGACTGAATACAACGACTACCGATCCCTTTATCAGGCCTATCTCGAACACTGCAACAACCACGATTTCGGATCAATGGCCTCGTTCTATTCGCCCTCCATCCGGGTCAACGGCGACCCCATGGACCCGGCGAAGGTGGCCGAGCAATTCGCGCCGATCATCGCGGCTTTCCCCGATTGGCACTGGGACATCAGGCACATCGTCACCGACGACGAGACCATCGTCGTCCACTTCGCGGTCACCGGCACCCATCGGGGAACGTTCCAGGGGATCGAGGCGACCGGTCGGCGGTTTGAAGTTTCCGAGTTCACGCTGTACCGCGTCGAGCAGGGCAAGTTCGCCGAGGTGTGGGATCTGCTCGACATGGATGCGCTGATGAAGCAGATCGGTTGAGGGCCCGCGTCGCGGGGTAGGACTGTCATCGTTCCGGCATGACGTCCGATGAATTTTCTTGCCGGGGGATGTCATATCCGGCGTGCCGTCTTCGTAGACATCATGACGGGCAGCCATCCGGGGCCGTCCGCGGAGTTCAAGGAGCTTGTGATGCCGCAATACTTCCTGGCCGTCCACCACGACGCCGCTGACACCGCCGCGATGGCAGAGATGACCGCCGAGCAGATACAGCCGATCTTCGAGGCGGTCGACGCGTTCAACAATAAGTTGCAGGCCGAAGGCGCCTGGGTCTTCGCCGGTGGTCTGACGGCACCCGAGTCGGCAACCACCGTCGACAACACCGGTGATAAGCCGATCGTCACCGACGGGCCGTACACCGAGTCGAAGGAGTACCTCGGCGGATTCTGGATCATCGAGGCGGCCGACCTCGACGCCGCCCTGGACTGGGCGAAACAGGGGTCCAGGGCATGTCAGGGCCGGGTCGAGGTGCGGGCGTTCCAGGAGGGTTGAACGAGCGCGTGGACGCGATCGAGCGGGTCTACCGCGAAGAGTACGGGCGGGTGGTCGCCTCGCTGGTGCGTCGCTTCGGTGACATCGATGTCGCCGAAGAGGCGGCCGGCGAGGCACTGCTGGTCGCCCTGGAGCGCTGGCCGCGGGACGGGATTCCACCCAATCCGGCCGGCTGGCTCACGACCACCGCGGCCAACAAGGCGATCGACCGGCTGCGCCGAGAATCACGACGCTGGTCAAAACATCTGGCGGCAAACATGATTCACGACGGCACCGCACCTGAACCGACCGGTCCGGTCGATGACGACCGGCTCCGGTTGATCTTCACCTGTTGTCATCCGGCGCTCGCGCCCGAGGCCCGGGTGGCGCTGACGCTACGACTGCTCGGCGGGCTCACCGTCGCCGAGATCGCCGCCGCGTTCCTCGTCAGCGAGACGACGATGGCTCAGCGGATCAGCCGGGCGAAGAAGAAGATCGCGGATGCGCATATCCCTTATAGCGTGCCCGCGACCGAGGACCTCGGCGAGCGGGCCGCGGCCGTGCTCGCCGTGATCTACCTCGTGTTCAATGAGGGTTACCTGTCCACCTCTGGCCTCCCGGTGCGCGACGACCTCACCGCAGAAGCGATCAGACTCGCCCGGATCCTGCACGCGTTGCTACCCGAGGTGCCCGAAGTGATGGGTCTGCTGGCCCTGATGCTGCTAACCCAGGCCCGGCGTGCGAGCCGGATCGCCGCCGGCGAACTGGTCCCACTGCACGAGCAGGACCGCAGCTTATGGGATCGCGAGCTCATCGACGAAGGACACGCTCTGGTTCGAAAGTGCCTGTCCGTCAACAGACCCGGTCGCTACCAGGTGCTTGCGGCGATCAATGCGGTACACACCGACTCGGCGACCGCTGCCGACACCGACTGGTCTCAGATCGCCGAACTGTACAAACAACTGATGATTTTCGACGCCGGCCCGGTCGCCGAACTCAACTACGCGATCGCAATCGCTGAACTGGACGGTCCCGAGGTTGCGCTGGCCCGGGTGGACCGACTGCCACTCGCGAACATGCAGCGCTACCACGCATTCCATGTCACGCGCGCCGAATTGATGCGTCGCCTCGGGCGGTCGGATGAGGCGAGGGCAGCCTACGAGGCGGCTATCGACCTCGTCGACAATTCCGCAGAGCGGGCGTATCTCACTCGCCGTCGGGACCAACGGTACTAGCGGACGTGCCTATTGCGCCGTCGGCTGAATGGATACCAGCCGGAAAACGCCCGGCTGCGAATCGTCGGGTGTGAACCGGACAACAAGGCTGCCCGCGGGAAACTGGGTGGCAAGGTCGTTCAGCGTTCTGGGCAGGAACGCCAGGGACTTGGCATTGCCGTACCAGTTGGGATCGGACGGGTCGGGACTGCCGACACCGTCGATCGCAGCGTCCCAGCGTTGCACCGGGTTCGGTGGCGTGGCGCCAAAGCCGATCGATTTGAGATACGCATCCAATTGTCCCGCAAGGGTAATCGCCGTCCCGCCACCGGTCGGGGTCCCAGTGATCGTCCCGTTGACGACGTCGGCCGTCACCGATGTCAGCCGTGCGGTGCAAACGTTGTCCACTACGTTGGGCGGCACGCAGAAGGCCGGTAACGGGGCGGCGTGCGCGTGGGCGCTGTTCAGTAGGGCCGGAAAAGCCAGGGCAGCGATCGCGGCCAGTGCGGGGCGAGCACTCGGCATAGGGACCTCCTTCGCAAGGAGGGCGTCATTGCACTGTATTCGGTGGAGTTTTGCGCAGCGAGGCGCGGTTGCACGCCCGCGGTACCCGAGCCGGGGGCGTGCTCGAATCGGCGGCTGGAGCACTCAGATGCCTACGGCCCGCTCCAGGTCTTTGAGAGAGGTCTCCAAGTGGTCCAGCAATCGCTGCAGGTGCGGCACCGCGCGGCGGCACCCCACCAGGCCGAAGTCCAGCCTGTCGGCACTGCCCACCAGCGTGATGTTGAGCGCCTGCCCGTTGGCGGCGATCGACATCGGATAGCTACCTTCCAGCCGGGCACCCCTGGCGTACAGCGGGTTGCGGGCAGCAGGAACATTCGAGATGCACACGTTGAAAGGCGGAGGGGCAGCCGCGCTTCCGGTCAGACCGCCCAGCGCGACCGGCGCCAGCAGCATCATTCCCATAGCGATGGCCTGCTGCCTGGGCAGGCCGGCCACGACGGCCTTGCTCGCGCGCATGGACGAGCTGATCGTGGCCAGCCGCTTCGCGGGATCATCGAGGTGCGTGGCCAGATCGGCCAGTACGGCGGTCACCGCGTTTCCTCCGGCGCCCTCGCCCGCGGTGCGCAGGCTGACCGGAACCATTGCCACTAAGGGCTTTTCGGGGAGGGCGTGCTGATCGGAGAGGTAAGCGCGCAGTGCGCCGGCGCACATGGCCAACACGACGTCGTTCACGGTGACGCCGGCGGCGTTCTTGACGTCCATGATGCGCTGCATCGACCATGACTGCGCGGCGCACCGGCGGGCTCCGCCGATCGGCACATTGAGCATGGTGCGCGGTGCGCGGAACGGCAACGTCAGCTGCTGTTCGAGCAACGCGGCGCGTGCTAGCCGAAACGTCGAAGTACCGGAACGCGGAATGGCTTTGACCGCTCGGGCCAGCATTTGCAGTCGGGATGTCGCGGCGGCCGGATCCGCGACGCGAGGCGGCAGTGACCACGGTGCCCGGACCCCGTCATCGAGCGGATCGGCACTGAGCGACCCCTGCAGAAGGTCGATCGCCGAGACGCCGTCGACGAGGGCGTGATGGATTTTGGTGTAGACGGCGAACCGTCCGTCAGCCAGCCCTTCGATGACGTGGGTTTCCCACAACGGGCGGTGCCGGTCGAGTATGCCGGAATGCAGCCGCGAGGTCAGTTCCAGCAGTTCCCGCACCCGCCCCGGAGCGGGCAGCGCCGAGTGCCGCACGTGGTAGTCGAGGTCGACGTCGGCCGCGGAAGACCAGCCGTAGTTGAGGCCGCCGGGTAGCGCCGCCGGGCGCTTGGCGAACAGGGGTGCGACGTCATCGCACGCCCGCAGCGCCTGGTAGTAGTCGCGGATGAATTCCGGCCCGGCGCCCTCCGGTGTCCGGAAGAGCTGCACTCCGGCGACATGCATCGGGTGCCCGGGCGACTCGGCGAGCAGCATCATCGATTCGACGGGTGACATCAGGTCCATGACGTGTCCTCTGGTGCGTAGTTGGTTCGGTGTGTTGCGGCCCGCCGGTTACGCAGAAGTTAGGCCCTCGGCGTCGATGAGCGCTCGTCCTCGGGTGCCAAGATCGATGCCCGGTTTTGTAAGGCGATCACAAAAGGCCGTGATCAAATTGACCGATGTCGGTGGCCTCGCGGCGGCGACAGAGTATGTTCAGCCGCCATGAAGCCCACCTGGGAACCCTTCCGTGAACCCGATGCGCAACGGGTGTGGGAGGCCTTGCTACGCCCTCTGGCGATCGAGTTACGTTCGTGTGCAGAAGAATTCGCCGAACAGGCGGTCGCCCGCGTGCAGGACGAGATGCCGGGGTTGTTTCCGGACCCGCAGTCGGTCGAGGAGAACGTCGTCAGCACCGCGGCGAGTTTGCGCAATGTCGCTGACCTCCTCGACATCGGTGGCGACCCTCGCGACGCCGAACTATCGGCGCCAACCCGGGCCGTCGCTCGCGCCGGGGTGAAGCGCCAGGTACCGCTGGCCAGCCTGCTGCGCTTCTATCGCGTGACGCACGAGTTGCTGTGGCAGTGGATGTGGGATCGCATCACGGCCAGCGCAGTGGATCAGTCGCAGCAGGCCGCGACGCTGCGACTGGCCACCAGCTGGACGTTCGGTTACGTCGACGCCGCTCAGAACCGTGCGGAGGAAGCCTACGAAGCCGAACGGGAAGTCTGGCTGCGGAACGCGGCAGCCGCCCGCACCGGCGCCATCGAGGAGATCAGGGCACAGCGCGAACGTGACCCGCAGCGGGCCTCCAAGAGGTTGCGCTACGACGTCAACCGCCATCATGTCGGGGCGGTCGCATGGCTGGACGCGATGGGCGATGACGGCGACGCGCAGGCTGTGTTGAGTGAGGCGCTGAACGTGGTTTCGCGCGCCATCGGCGGCGAGACCACTCTGATCCACCCCGCCGGCTCGCTGGTGGCATTCGGTTGGTTCAGCGGCCGAAATGCCTTCGGCACGACCGATCTCGATGTGCCAGTGCCCACTTTTGCGGCGGGCGTCCGGGTGGGCATCGGCGAACCGGGCTACGGCCTGAAAGCTCTCCGCTGCAGTCACCTGGAAGCCTCGAATGCTCGTCGGGTCGCGGCATTGCTCGGGGCAAACGCCGGCACGTTGACCCGCTATCGCGATGTCGCGGTGGCCGCGCTGGCCAGTTGCAACGGCGAACTCGCCGAGGGGTTCGTCCACCGGGTGCTGGGGCCGCTGGCCGCCGACGACGAGGCCACCTCCCGGGTCGCTTCGACGTTATCGGTGTACCTGCAGGAGAACCGAAGCCGGGCCCGAACCGCGCGTCGACTCATCGTGCATCCGAACACGGTGAGCTACCGCGTCGATCAGGCGCAGATGATCCTGGGTCGCAGCATCGACACCGATAGCCTCGATCTCGCGGTGGCATTGGCGTTACTGCCCACGTTGTCGGGTCTGGCCGGGGAGTTGTGATGTCAGTACAAGTGGGGCCACCGAGTCTGGTACCGGGTGCCAAGTATTTCGCGGGATCCGTCCCTACCGTTTGGGGCAGTTGGCCGACCGGCCACCAACGTGCAGGCAAGGAGACCCCGATGCAGACCCCGATGCAGACCAGGCAAGAACTCGACGTCAACTACATGAGCGGTGCCGACAACCCCTGGATTCCGTTCACCCCGCTCAGCGAACAGGTGTTTCTGAAGTACTGGAAGGTGGATCCGGTCCGAGCCGAGATCGTCGTCTCGATGAAATTTCCGGCGGGACTCGAACTGGCTCCGCACTACCACACCGGAATCGTGGTCGGGCACACCGTCAAGGGGGCATGGCGCTACAAGGAGAACAACTGGGTCTCGCGCGCGGGTGACACCGTCTACGAGGTCGCCGGCTCGCGGCACACTCCGGAGAGTGTGGAAGACACCGAGGTGTTCTTCTTCATCGTCGGTGAGCTGCTGTTCATCGACGAGAACAACACCATCCTGTGGCAGGAGAACCACCGGACCTCGATCGAGCGGTACACGAATTACTGTGCTGCTCAGGGCATTCCCGCTCGCGATCTGACAAGTTGGGACGCCTAGACTGGTTCGGGGTCCGGTGCGTGCGGCGGCAGGGTGTCCGACGTCCCGTGTCATCCAGCCTCCAGCGCGGGACCGCGCGGGAGGAGCAGCCATACGGCTACCGCGGCGGCCGCGGGGACCAGGGCCATCAGCAGGCACGTGGCGTGCAGCGCGGAAACCATTGATTCCTGGCTTGCCGCCATGACTCGGTGAGCCAACTGGTAATCGAGGTGGTCGAGTGCGCCGCCCGGGTTGCCCGCCCGCGAGCGCGACGCCTCCAGGGCGTTGGCGGCTTGGCCAGGAGAGACGCCCGTGCCGGCCAGCGCCGTATGCGCGTGCGCGGTGTAGAGCGTGGTAGCGAGCAGGGTGACCACAGTGGGCCCGAGCGAGTAGAAGGACTGCCCGGCGCCGGGTTTGACCGCCGACACTGACCCCTCCAATCCGGGGGAGGCGTAACTCATCATCACGCTGGCCTGGGGAGCCTCGACAAGGCCGGCTCCGGTACTGAGCAGCACCACGCTCAACCCGATCACACCCAGCGACGTGTGCAGATCGAAGGTGGCGAAGGCGGTGGCGGCCAAGGTGAGTAGCCCGATACCGCACAGCATGGTGGCCCGCGCCGAGGTAGCGACCATCAGCCGACCTGCCGCGACGGCTGCGGGCGCCTGCGCTGCGGCGGCCAGCACCAACAGCAGGCCCAACACGGTCGGCGGATAGCCGCGCACCACGGTGGCGTAATAACTAAGGACGAGGATGAGCCCGGCGGTCAGGAAGTTGAACGCCGCCCCGGCGATGATTGCCGAGTTGAAGGGACCGGCCCGAAAGACCCGCAACTGCAGGGCCGGCTGATCGGCACGTCGCTCCCACCAGACGAAGAAAGCCCCGGAAGCCAGCCCCACCGACACCGGCAGCGCCGCGGCGCCAGGCCCGTGGGCGAGACGGGAGAGCCCATAGACCAGGCCTACCAGCGTGACGCCGGCCGCCGCCAACCCCGGGTAATCAATGCTGCGGTCCTCGATTCGGAAGGTTTCGGGGACGAACCGCAGCGTGACGGGGATGGTGAGCAACGCAGCGGCTGGGGCGATGAGCAACGCCCAACGCCACCCCAGCGACTCCACCAAGACGGTGCCGAGGAGCGGCAACGGAGCGACGATCAAGAACGCGGCTCCGAGGAAGAGGCTGATCGCCCTGGCGCGCTGGGCGGGCGGAAAGACGGCGTTGACGATCGCCAACGACAGGCCCAGCAGGAAGGCGAAGCAGACGCCGGTCACGGCGCGGGTCACCATCAGCATCACGGCGTTGAATGACACGGCGGACAACAAGCCGCTGACGACTAAGCCGATCAGCCCCAGCAGATACATCCGGCGCTTTCCGTAGATGTCGCCCAGGGTGCCCGCGGCCAGAATGGTTGCGGCCAGCGTGAGAGTGGCCAGACTGGCGGTGAAGCCGGCGCTGGCGGTGGACATGTGCAGGCCCTCGCGCACCGGCACCAGGTTGCTGGCGAAGATCGCCGGGTCGGCGCCGGTGATGGCAAAGCCCGATGCCATGCTGAGCAGCGTCATCCGTTGAGCCAGAGTCAGTGTGTCCTGTCGCGGCTGCGATGGGGTGGGTGCGGTGAGCATCGGGGTGTTCTCCATCTGAGTCAGACGACGGTGTTGTTATCCGGCAGCCGGTGAGCCCACGACGAATTGCGGGCGGCGCAGCCCGTTGCGGGTCAGGCCGGCGCTGCCTTTGTCGGCGGCTGAGCTCACCGGCGGCAAACTGCCCATCAGGGGGGCGGCTGCATCAGGAGCCATCGCGGAGGCGGACGCCAGCCCGGGGCTTGGCAATGCGGTGCCGGCGTGGCCGAGGGCAGGGGTCGCGGCGCTCCAAGCCTTCGGTACCGACAGGGCCCCGACCGAACTGGCGTGGCCCGCGGTCGCCATCACCACTGTGCCACGGCCCAGACCCGGCATCTTGAGTCCGAAGTTGGTAGTCCCCGACGCCAACGGTGCCACTGCCCCGGCGGCCGCGTGCCCCACCGACATCAGAGAATTCAGCACCGACGTGCTGGACATCGACGCCGACGTACTCCCCGCGACGACCTCTATCGGTGTCAACAACCCTTCTTCCACCGTGACCACGCCCGCGACCAACGGACGGGTGCTGAACCACTTCAGCGACGTCGGCACGGAAGTGATCAGCTGAGACAGCCTCGACGCGGTACTGGCACTCGCCGAGTGGGCGGCCGTTTGCCCGGCCGCGAGCGCGACCTGCGGCGGAATGGTGAACGGGTTCAATCGGGTTGCGGCTGCCGCCGTGCCGGCGTAGCCGTACATCGCCGCGGCGTCCTGGGCCCACATCATGGCGTAATGGGCTTCGGTGGCCGCGATCGCCGGACCGTTCTGGCCGAGGAAGTTGGTCGCTACCAGTGCCATCAAGAGCGTCCGGTTGGCCGCGATCTCCGCCGGCGGCACCGTCAGCGCAAACGCTGTCTGGTACGCGGCCGCGGCCGCCCTCGCCTGACCGGCGGCCTCGTCGGCCTGCCCGGCCGTCACGCCCAGCCACGCCAGGTAGGGGGCGGTCGCGGCCGCCATCGCCGCCGATGCCGCACCTTGCCACGGACCACCGGCCAAATCCGAGATCACCGATGAGCATCGAGCGGCGATGGAGGACAAGTCGGCGGACAGCCCGTCCCAGGTTGCCGCCGCAGCCAGCAACGGCCCGGCACCGGCTCCGGCATACATGCGCGCGGAGTTGATCTCCGGCGGTAACGCTGCAAAGTCCATCTCGGGCGGCTCAGCTCAAACGAGTGCGGTCGCGTTGGCGGCCTCGGCGGCCGCGTAGGACGCGGCATTGCAGCCCAAGGTCGTCACCAACTGGTCATGAATGGTCGCCGCGTAGGCGCTGACCTCTTGGTACAGGACGGCGTGCGCAACGAATTGACTCGCGATGAGCGCAGACACCTCGTCGGCCGCGGGGGGAACGACCGCGGTGGTCGTGACCGCCGCGGCGGTGTTGTGCGCGTTCATCGCCATGCCGATGCCCAGCAGGCCGCCTGCCGCGGCGATCACGGCGTCTGGCTGAACGGTCAGAAAAGACATGCGCTTTACCTCTCTGCGTTGACCTTCTAGCTCGTTGCCGAGCTACCAACGCTTTCTATGATCGAGACCACAGCAGCGCGGCCCAAGGTCGAAAATCACCCAATCTGGGCGATAAATGGTGCAAGAACGTGCAGCGCAGATATCGTGGGCGGATGGTGTGGCAACGTCCGTCCCCGCAGGTATGTGAGCTGATCCGGCAGGGCGCGCGAATGGTTCTGGACGCCCCCAAGGAATGGCTGCACAAATTCGATATGGCATCCATGGAGTCCAACCCGGCGGTGGGTGAAGACCCGGTGCTGGCGGAGGCCACCCGCCGCAGTATCCGATCCAGCCTGATGCACTGGGCCGCGGCCAATGTGAGTAACCCTGGCGCTCCGGTGCCGGCGAATCTCGGCCCGGAGCCGCTGAGCATCGCGCGCGACATGGCACGCCGCGGCCTCGAGCCGTTCACCTTCCGCCCCGCACAGCGCGTGGGCTGGCAGCTGTGGATGGAGATCGCGTTTGCGCTCACCTCCGACCCGGACGAGCTCCGCGAGCTGTTCGAGGTGTCGTTCCGCTCAATCAGCGACTTCATTGATGCGACGTCGGCCGGCATCGCTGACCAGATGCGGCAGGAACGCGAGGAACTGACTCGCGGTACCCACGCCGAACGCCGTGAAGTCACCGCGCTGATCCTCGACGGCGCGCTGATCAGCCGCCAGCGCGCCGAGGCGCGACTGGGCTACGCCCTCAACCGCGTCCACACCGGCGCCGTCATCTGGAGCGACGATCCCGACGGTGACTTCAGCCAGCTCGACCGAGTCGCCGAAGCGTTCGGCCACGCCGCTGGATTCGCGCGGCCGCTGACGGTGATCGCCAGCGCCGCCACCCGTTGGGTGTGGGTGCCCGACGCCACCCTCGACGTCGAGCGGGTTCACCAGGCCGTCGGGCGCACCCCGGGAGTACGAATCGCGATCGGGACCGAAGCCAAAGGAGTCGAAGGGTTCCGGCGCAGCCACCTCGAGGCGCTGACCACGCAGCGGATGGTGGCCGTGCTGCATTCCCAGCAGCGGGTTGCGTTTTTCGCTGACGTCCAGCTGATCGCCTTGATCACGCAGAACCCGGAAGCTGCCGACGATTTCATCAAGAACACCTTGGGCGACTTCGAGTCGGCCAGCCCCGAACTGCACAAGACCGTGCTGACATACGTCAGCGCGCAGTGCAGCATCGGGCGCACCACCAAACTCCTCTACGCACACCGCAACACGCTGCTGCGCCGACTTGAGCGTGCTCAGCAACTCCTGCCCCGACCGCTCGAGGACAGCAGCGTGCACGTCGCCGTCGCGCTCGAGGCCCTGCAATGGCGTGGCAAACCTACCGATGTCTAAGGTCGCCCCATACCGCCCATCCCGCTTGGGCCGCCCATTCCCCCCGGGCCACCCATTCCACCGGGGGTGCCGGAGATTCCGGTTTGGGGCACACCGGGTATGAACGGTTCACCGGGCAGCATAGGACCACCCGGTCCGCCGACTCCGAACAGTCCGCCTGGTCCAAACTCTCCGCCTGGTCTCCCTGGCGGCGGGGGCCCGATAGGTGTGGGAGTCGTGGGTCCAGACATCAGATCAATCTCACAGCGTTGCGACACGGGGTTCCAGGTCCAGCCGATGGGGCAATTGTCATCGGTCCGGCCGATCGCCGGCGCGCCGAGTCCGATCACCGGCAAGAATGCCAGTATTGAAGCCAACGTGGTGATCGCGGCACCGCGCCGTAGGTAGGTTTTCATCGCAGCCTCCTTTGTCACTGGGCGGTGGTCGGTGTGGGTGGACGGCAAAAACTGTCCATAACAACGAGATTGGCCGAGGTCGGCCGCGTAGCCATGTTCTTGGGTGTAGGCCTTGCGGCCGTTGACGAGTACGGCGTGTACGGCGTCGTCGTTGCGGTTGACCACGCGGTCGAGTCCGAAAGCGTCGGGCGCGGGTGCTTCGGTGATCTCGAAGACGCGGTCGGTCAGCCCGTCCGGGTTGATCACGACGACGTCGGCGCGGGCGCCGACGCTTAGCCGGCCGGCCTCGATGCCCCACCAATCAGCCAGATCCGAGGTCAACTTGCGCACCATCTCGGCCACGGTGATCTTCGGGCGTGCCGATTGCTCTGCCCATTTGGCCATGGTCAGGGCGCGCAACCCGAAGTTGTAGTTCGCCAGGCTGCGCAGATGCGCCCCGGAATCGGCGAAGCCGATGTGGGTGCCGGGGCTGGCCAGCAGGTCGAGCACGATGTCGGGGCGGTGATTACCCACCACGGTGTACCAACGCAACTTGTCGCGCCAGGTGGCGGCCAGATCCAGGAACACCTCGGCGGGGTGTTGCCCACGATCCCGGCTCAGGTCTTCAAAGGTGCGGCCGACCAATTGCGAATCGGGGCAGTCGATGATCACCGCGTCGTCGAAGCGCCGGTTCCACAGTCCGTTCATCATGAATCCGCCCATGTCCTTGATGAACCGGGACCGGAAGTCGGGGTCGCTCAGCAGCGCGTACTGGTCGTCGGCGGTGCGTAGGTTGCGCAGTGTGACGCCACTGCCGAACTCTTCGAAGGCCGCGAAGTCCACCCCGTCGACATAAATCGTCATCGGGCCGGGTAGTGCCTGAAATCGCAAGTTGCCCTTGAGTACTCGGTTCGTCAGATACGCCAGCAGGCGCGCCACCCGATGCAGCATCGGGTTGGACTTGAAATCCAGCGCAGTGAGCAGGCTGGTACGTAGCGGGCGCCGGCCGATGCCGGCCGAGGTCAGCGCGAACGCGAACACGTTGACCTGCGTCTCGGCGTTGGGGGCGCTCTGCAGGACCCGGGCCCGCCGGCGCAACCGCTTGTGCAGGCGCCGGTACTCGCGCCACCTCGCGAACGTCGAGGGCAAGGGCTGTGCCCAGGCCCGGTCGCCGGCCAGCTTGTCACGCCGTGTGGTCATCGTCGACAATCCCAGGAAACCCTCGTCGAGCGCGTCGTCCAGAATGCGTTCCATCGTCGCCAGTTGGGACACGCTGGGCCGGAAGTGCTTGTCGGTCGCAGTCTTCAGGCCCAGCACGCCGACCCGCAGATCGCTGTGACCCAACATGGCCGCGACGTTGGGGCCCAACGGCTGCTGTTGGAGCCACCGCCGGTACTCGCGGGGTGTGCTCCAGGACTTGTCCTTTCGCAGGATCGCCGTGATGCCCGAATGCGGGATGGCCTCTACCCGAGCGAACAGGTCCGCTGCATCGTCGGCCTCCACGGTCACCATGCTCAGCGAACAGTTCCCGGTGACCACCGTGGTCACCCCGTGCCGCACCGACTCCGGTAGCCCGGGGGAGGTCACGATTTCAGCGTCGTAGTGGGAATGAATCTCCAAGAAACCTGGCGTGACCCATTTCTTGTCGGCGTCGATCACCTCGTCGAAATCCGTGGGATCCAGCGGTCGCCGGGACATGGCGATCACCACCCCGTCGGCAATGGCGATGTCCTGGATCGCCCCGGGCCCGCCGCTACCGTCGAAAACCAGCCCTCTCGAGATCAAGACTCGCCCGCCCCGTGTGCCGGCGGAAGCTGTGGTGTTCATGGCCTGATCCCCTTCGGCTCGCTCGGCGCGACGTGGTGACATGTTGCCCATCTTCGAGACCGCGACACCGCGGCCCAAGGGCGAAAAAGTCCTACTTCTATCGAAGAATGGTGCAAAAATGTGCATCCGCGACCCGCGTTGAGCGGCTAGCCTAGTGGCGATCCCCCGATTGCCCGATCAGCCATGATCGGTTAACCCATTGCACGACAAAGTATTTGCGCTATCCTGCCCGGCCGCGACCGAGTGATCGGTGCATTCGCCGGGCACCGAATTAACATGACTTTTCGATCCCGAGGAGGTCACCATGACCGGCGCCGCTGATGCCATCTACACCAACGGCCACATCGTCACCGTCGACGACGCGCAACCCACGGCTGAAGCCGTTGCCGTGAAGGATGGCCGCATCGTCGCGGTCGGGCCTCGCGACGACGTCGAGGCCCGGCACCGCGGCCCGCGGACGCGCTGGGTTGATCTTGACGGAATGGCTTTGTTGCCGGGCTTTCTGGACCCGCATAGCCACTACCTCAATGCGCTCACGGTAGCCAACCAGGTCAACTTGTTCGCGCCGCCGGCCGGTCCGGGTGCAGATGTCGACGCCATCCTCGAGGCGCTGAGAAGCTTCCGCGACGCGCGCAACATCGGTCACGGCGAGCTGATCATCGGCTACGGCTACGACGAGACGGCCCTGTCCGACAACCGCACGCTGCACCGCGAAGACCTGGACCGGGACTTCCCGGACAACCCGGTGCTGGTCGGTCACGTCTCGCTGCACGGGGCGGTGCTCAATTCCGCGGCGCTGAGAATGTTCGGGATCTCGGCAAGCACGGTGACCCCGCCCGGCGGCGTCATCGTTCGCCAGGAAGGGTCGAACGAACCCGACGGGCTGGTGATGGAGACCGCGTTCCTGCCGATCTTCGGTGCGCTTCCCAAGCCCACGCGGGAGCAAGAGGTCGAGTGGAGCATCGCAGGCCAAAAGCTTTATGCGGCAGCTGGTATCACCACCGCCCAAGAGGGCTTGACCCACGCGTCCGACGTCGCCTTGCTGCAGCGGGCGGCCGCCGGTGGCGCCACCCTCATCGACGTCGTCGCCTACCCCTTCATCCTGGAACTTGACGAGGTGCTGCGCGACAACCCCCCCGGGACGTTCGGGACCTACCACAACCGCGTCAAGCTGGGTGGGGTGAAGATCACCCTCGATGGTTCGCCGCAGGGTCGGACGGCCTATTTCACCACCCCCTACCTGGTCGACGGACCCGACGGAGAGACGAACTGGACCGGCGAGCTCGGCTTTCCACAAGAGACTGTCAACTCATGGTTCAAACGTGTCTACGACCTCGGCCTGCCGCTGAACATTCATGCCAACGGCGACGCCGCGATTGACGTGCTGCTGGGGGCGCATGAATATGCCGCCGCCGGCGATCTCGGAAAAGACCGCCATACCACGGTCATTCATTCCCAGTTCGTGCGCCGCGACCAGCTCGACAAATACGTCGAGTACAAGCTGATTCCCTCGCTGTTCACCGAGCATGCCTTCTACTTCGGCGACACTCACGTCCGGCTGCGCGGCGCGGAGCAGGCCCATTTCCTGAGCCCGATGCGGGCCGCCATCGATAAGGGGTTGCGTCCGACCAACCACACCGACTTCAACGTCTCACCCCTGGACCAGATGTTCGTGATGTGGACGGCCGTCAATCGAGTGTCGCGTGGCGGCGAGGTCATCGGTGCCGATCAGCGCGTCACTCCGCTCGAGGCGTTGAAAGCGATCACCATCAATGCCGCGTATCAGTACGGCGAGGAGCAGTCCAAGGGCTCGATCGAGGTTGGCAAACTGGCCGATCTGGTCATCCTGGACAGCGACCCGCTCACCGTGGACCCGATGCGAATCAAAGACATCAAGGTCGTCGAGACAATCAAGGAGGGGCACACGATCTATCGGAGGGCCACCGTGGCGGTGTGAGCTGGCGGCGCCACGGTAGCTGGCCGGGCTCAGCAGGCCGAACGGCAACAGCGCCAGCCCCAGCGTGACGAGCGCGGTTTGCATACGCCGGCCTAGGGCGTTCAATCCACCGGGCGGAGTGGTCACCGTCTTGGGCGCCGTGGACGTCGTGGTCGGGGTGCCGGTGACCGTCACGGTGGTGCTGGTGGCCGTACTGGCGCTGGTTGTCGTCGAAGTGGCAGACGTCTTCGACGTGGTCGACGTGGTCGACGTGGTCGACGAGGACGTCGTCGCGGACGCCGCCGCGATGACGCCGCACGCGACCCGCTTCCCGGCCTCTTCCGTGGCACCCTGGCCAAGGTCGCCGGGGTCGGCGGAGATCACCAGCGAGGTACCGGAGCTGTTCCGAAGGTCAGCGGCGGTGAACCCACCGGTGGTGGTGACCAGTTTCGCCGAGCCGTCGGGCCGGACCTGCAATGCGGCCAGCTGCCCGTTGGCGGGATAGCCGGTATGGCCGGACGCCTGGTAGACGCCTCCCGCGGACTCGAAAGCGCCGGGCTCACAACTGCCCACGGAGTGACCGCGAGCCCGTGGAAACCGGGGATCAGCGCCGCATTTGGGCCGGCCTCCACGGTGACCGTCGCGTAGCCGTTTCCGAAATCGAAGTTGGCCGTGGCGATTTGGCTGCCGTCGGTGCCTTTCAGCTGGGTGCTCATATTTTCCGCGCCGCTCTGCCCGCCCGACACGAGGTGGATCCCGAGTCACCGCCCTGATTCGAGCAGGCGGCCAACGGCGCGACGGCCGTGGTCAGCACCGCGACCGCGAGGTGATGCCCTTTTTCATCAGGCGTGCCTACCCCGGAGTATCCGGGGCGAAACTTTCCGGATGCGGCGTGCGGCACGGCGTGCCTCAATTGGGGGGCGCCCAACAGCGTGTTGCCGAAAAAGGAGCAGCCCGTGTCCGAAAAGACGCCCGACGACATCTTCAAACTGGCCAGGGACAAGAACATCGAATATGTCGATGTCCGCTTCTGCGACCTGCCGGGCACCATGCAGCACTTCACGATTCCGGTCTACGCCTTCGACGAGAATGTGTTCGAGGAGGGACTGGCCTTCGACGGCTCGTCGATCCGGGGATTCCAGTCGATCCACGAGTCCGACATGCTGCTGCTCCCGGACCCGGAGACCGCAACCGTCGACCCGTTCCGCAGGGCCCCGACGCTGAACGTGAACTTCCATGTGCACGACCCGTTCACTCTGGAGCCTTACTCGCGCGATCCGCGCAATGTCGCCCGCAAGGCCGAGAATTACCTGATCAGTTCCGGCATCGCCGACACCGCCTATTTCGGGCCCGAAGCGGAGTTCTACATCTTCGACTCGGTGAGTTTCGACTCGCGCATCGACGGCGCCTTCTACAAAGTGGACGCGACATCGGGGTGGTGGAATACGGGGGCCGAGACGGAACCCGACGGCAGCCCCAACCTCGGTTACAAGGTCCGCCCCAAGGGCGGGTATTTCCCGGTTGCGCCCACCGACCACTACGTCGACCTGCGTGACGAGATGCTCACCCACCTGACCAACGCCGGCTTCGACCTGGAGAAGGGTCACCACGAGGTGGGCAGCGGCGGCCAGGCGGAGATCAACTACCGGTTCAACACCTTGCTGCACGCGGCCGACGACCATCAGATGTTCAAGTACATCGTCAAGCAAACGGCATGGCAGGCGGGCAAGACCGTGACCTTCATGCCTAAACCGCTGTTCGGTGACAACGGCTCCGGGATGCACTGCCACCAGTCGCTGTGGAAGGGCGGCATCCCGCTGATGTACGAGGAGGAGGGATACGCCGGTCTGTCCGACACCGCCCGTCACTACATCGGCGGATTGCTGTACCACGCGCCATCATTGCTGGCGTTCACCAACCCCACCATCAACTCCTACAAGCGCCTGGTGCCCGGCTACGAGGCGCCCATCAACCTGGTCTACAGCCAGCGCAACCGCTCGGCGTGCGTGCGCATCCCGATCACCGGCAACAACCCGAAGGCCAAACGGCTGGAGTTTCGCTGCCCGGACGCGTCCGGCAATCCCTACCTGTCGTTCGCCGCCATGCTGATGGCCGGATTGGACGGCATCAGGAACAAGATCGAACCGCCCCCGCCGATCGACAAGGACCTCTACGATCTGCCGCCCGAAGAGGCCGCGGACATCGCACAGGCGCCGACTCAGCTCTCCGCGGTGATCGACCGCTTGGAGGAAGACAGCGAATACCTCACCGAGGGAGGCGTTTTCACCCCCGACCTGATCGGGACCTGGATCAACTACAAGCGCGATTACGAGCTGGCGCCATTCAACCTGCGGCCCACCGCATTCGAGTTCGCGTTGTACTACGACGTCTAGATCTCGGCCTCCTGTGCCCACCTGGGCGGGCGGACATCGGGCCGGCGCGCGGCCGCGAGCGTCGTCGTGCGCTCGCCGTTGATCGCTGTCAGCGGTGGCGGCTGGCCCTTGCGCAGCGTCGCGATGAGTTCGCGGTAGGGGCCGACGAGGTAGACGGTGTCGCCGGCCCTCAGCCGGGCGTCGCGGCGGGGCCGCAATCTGATCGGACCTTCCGGTCGGATGATCGCGATGACCCGAGTCTGGGTGGACAGTTCCAACATCATCAACCCATCCAGCTCGCTACCCGCCGCCACCAGCATCCCTCCCACCATGAAGGAGCGTTGACCGACCCAGAATGTGCCCAGCACCTGCAGACCCATTGCCGCGCCGATGAACCAGGGAGCAGCCAGGTCCACGATTGAGCGGACGTTTTCAAAGCCGAACCGCCGGTTGATCGCAGTGCCCAGTGCGCGTCCCTGCACCCGCATGACGATCGGCACCTTCGTGTCGCTTCCGAGAATCTCGAGCAGCACGATGCCGGTCTCGATGTTCTCCATGTCGTCTCTGGTCACCACCGCTACCCCGCGGGCGTGCTCGACACGGGCCGATTCCAGCGTCTGACGCATCGTCGAATCACCGAAGATGACCGGCACGTCCAGTTCGGCCACGGTCTGCAGAAAAGGATTGTTCTCGTTCTGTTCGATGACCAGGACGTCGTAACCGGCGGCGGTCAGATCGGTGACGACCCGGACGCCGATGGAACCCAGGCCCACCACGACGATGTGGCCGCGCATGTGGCGTGCCCGCAGCCGCCCGGTCGTCTGGACGAACCGGCGGGACAGCAGCAGATCAGCCAGGAACGCGGTGAGGATTGCGGTGATGATCACTCCGCCGAACATCAACCCGACCGCGAACAGCCGCAGGAAAGGCGATTGATAGGCGAAATTGAAGTCGCCATAGCCCACCGTGGTGATGGTCTCGGAGGCGAAGTACAAGGCGTCGAGCCACGACAGTTCCGGGTTGTGGTGCCCAAGACGCACCGCCACGGTCGAGCCGAGCGTCAGCAGCAGCGTGAACACGAGCGAGGGATACACCATCGGGTTGAGGTCGTCGCGCATGGCACGGGCCGCATCGATGGCGCGCCGCATCCGGGAATGACGCGATCGCGTCGCCGTCGGCGGCGGCACGGTGATGCCGCGGGCCTCCAATTCGTCTTTGACGCCGATCATGGACGTCCAGTCCCCGGCGTAGACCCGTTGATCACGTCCCGGGCACGCCACCACCTCGCCGGGGACAGGAGAGTTCTTGCCGTGCACCACCGCGACCGGCGCCAGGTCGGCATGGATTTCGCGCAGCGTCCCGTGTTGAGGCGCCTCGGATCCCCAGACGACGAAATCGATACCGGCAGCTTCGAATTGGTGCGCGTTGCGGGACAGTACCGCCTCGACTATGGATGGGGTGGCGAGATCGGCGAGGTCCAGGATCGCGCCAGGACCGTTGACGGCGGCCACGCCCCGGCGCAACACCTCGTTGGTCAGGCGGGCAACCACACGTATGCTCGGACTGAATTCCCGCGCCAACAACGCGATTTCGAGGTTCACGGCATCGTTGGGCCCGGCGCAGACCACGGCGCGGGCACGGTGTACACCAGCGGCACGAAGGTCGGCGGCACTGTTGATTTTGATGATCCGCGCACCCGCGCCCCGGAGTTCCTCGGCGATCGTCCTCGACAGCGGGTCGTCACCACTGACGATGATCTCACGGTGAAACTGGAAAACCTCGCCCATCTGGTGCGGTCGTTACGGTCGTTCGGTACCAGGCGATTTCGACGCTGGCTTGGTGATTTTCGGCATTCGTACATCCACTCCCGGGTAGTTCCTGTGACTATCGGCCACGGCGTCGGATGTGCCGATCGAAGAACACAGGCCCGGGGTACTTCACCCGGGCCTGCGTCGTCTTGCAGCAATCAGGCCGAGCGCCGGATCCCGCGGTTGCGTCCGATCGAGCCCTTGAGCAGCATGTCGCGTTCGGACTCCGACAGGCCGCCCCACACCCCGTAGGGTTCGCCCACGTCCAGCGCGTGGGTGCGGCACTCATCGATCACCGGGCAGCGCCGGCACATCTCCTTGGCGCGCTGTTCGCGCTGCATGCGCGCACGGCCGCGCTCACCGTCGGGATGGAAGAACATCGACGAGTCGACACCGCGGCACAACCCCTGTAACTGCCAGTTCCAGATGTCGGCGTTGGGTCCAGGTAGCTGTTCCGGCTGTGGCATTGCTGATTCCCTCTCTGCAGGGCACACCTGAGGCGGGCAGGCTCGCTAACGAGGCGAGTTGTGCAAACTGAATGGCAGTGGCGTCACCGATGACTACACCGAACACGTTAGACGCTAGGTGGGCTATCGAAATTCAGTCAATAGGCGCCAGGTGTGGTGAAAAACTGCCCCGTTGTACCAGAATTAACTCCACGTTCATCTGTGACGCTATTGGTGAAGGCTAGGTGTGCTAACCGCCTGCGATCGCGACGGTAAAACACCAGCTCAGAGCCATTGTGTCGACAGGCCGCAATTAGCGCCACCCGGCCCGTAGGTAATATGTCGGTAACGCAGAACGCACAAACTTTTTACTAATGAACCGCAGTTATCACGGTGATTGAAAGTCGCCAAACACCAAAAGTTGCGCGATTGCCGGGCGCAGGGGTCGGGACTACCGGCGGTAACTCTAGAGGCACGGCGGCCTACGCCGGGCATGCTGCAGCCACTCCGCGCCGGCCGGTGCCGGGCGCAGAGCGGTCGCAGTTTGCCGAGCCGGCTCCGGCTCAGGCCGGCTGGCCGATTCCCAGCTGACCCGCCAACTGAAGGGCCAAAGCTCTCAATTGGGCCGCCAGTGCCGGATTGGTTGCCTCCAGTTGCGTGAACGCCCCAATCAGCTGGGACGCCAGAGCGGGATTGCTCTGCACCTGGTCGACCAGGCTCAATACCAGCTGCGGGTTGCTGGCCAGCAAGTCGAATGCCCCGGTAACCAGCGCGGGATTGCTGGTCAGCAGGGACACGACCAGGTTGAGCTGCGCCGGATCGGCCAACGCACCCGTAAGCAAGCTGGATAGCAACGCCGGGCTCAGGCCGAGCTGACTGATCTGCGTCGCAATTGCTTGTTGGAAGAGCTGCAGGGCCGGCGATTGTCCGGTCACAGTGGCGGCGACATTGTTCACCGTGCCCGCGACCTGGGCGGCGACCGGCGCGATGGCGGCGTTGGCCGCGGCCGCCAACGGAGACTCGGCAATTGCCCTGGCCACCGGTGCGATGGCGGTATCCGCGCCAGCCACGACCGCGTCGGCGCTTACTGCCGCCGCTGCCACAGCAGTTGTCACCGCTCTGGTCGCAGACGCACCCGCCGCTGCTACGGCCGCTCCGATAGGCGTCTCGATGATTGCTCTGGTCACCGGGGCAAGGACTACATCCACCCTCGTTCCCAGCGCGGCCGCAGCCGACGTCGCCGCCCTGACCCCCGGTTCCAGGGTGGCGGCGGTTATCCCTATGAAGCCGGCGATCAGCCCGTATTCAATGGCCGTGGCGGCCGGCGCGGGCGGCAACGGCGCGGCGCCGATTCCGGCAGCAGCGGCAACCTGGCCCGGCAGCGCTTTCAGCGCGCTTTGCCACGGCACCAGTTGCTCGGCGATCGCGCTGGCGCCGCCGTGATAGCCGACCATGGCGGCGATGTCCTTGGCCCACATCACTTCGTATTCGAACTCCTCGGCCGCGATCGCCGGTGCGTTGAGGCCGAAGATGTTGCTGAGCGCCAGTGAGACCACCCGGTTGCGGTTGATCGCAATCTCGACGGGGTGTACGACGGCGGCCCGGGCCTCCTCGTAGACGGTCGCTACTGCCTTGGCCCCCGTGGCTGCGCCGCCTGCCTGGGTGGCCGCGCCGCCGAGCCACTGCGCGTAGGTTCCGGCTACTGCGGTCATCGCGCGTGCTGCCGGCCCCTGCCAGGCCGAAGTCGCAAGGTCGGAGACAAGCGAGGAAAACGAGCTGGCCGCCACACTCAACTCTTCGGCCAGGCCGTCCCAGGCCGCGGCGGCGGCCAACATCGGTCCCGATCCTGCGCCGGCGTACATGCGCGCCGACGTAACCTCTGGCGACGACAGCAGGAAACTCATTGCAGATTCCTTCCTGGCCGGCCTTCCCGGCCTGACCGCCACCCGAATGACGGCCCCGAGGATTTACTTGTTCGCCCCCGCTGTTGCCGCCGCCTCCAACGGCGCCGGATTCATGGTGGTCGCCCGCCACGTACCCGAGGTCGTCGCCATTCCCGCTCGGTCCGCCACCATTCGCACCACGTTCTTTCGACGGAAGCACCTGGCGATGAAGCCGAAGCTCGAGAATCGTGACAGAGGAAAACATAATGGCAATCGCGCCCAAATGTCAGGCAATTCGCGCAAATTCTGCGAGAAAACCAGGTGGAGACGAACCGTCACGTGATGACGTGGCGTGGGCCGGCTGTGGCGAACCCATTTCTTGCGTCCTTGCGGTGCGGGCATGCGCCGGTTCCGGTGATCGCGCCGGGATTTGTGGTGGCCTTGGTGCCATACCATTCTCGGCCCGGATTGTCTATATCATCCGCGATCGGTACTTCTCCTTGCTTCTCCGCAATTCAGAGATGCAGCGCCGGCTGGGAGACCCAGGCCGCGTCGGTGTCGACAATCGTGATGGGTGTGGTGGCGACGGCGGTGCTGAGTTGGGCGGCGCTGTCGGCCAGGGTGATGGGTGTGGTGGCGACGGCGGTGCTGAGTTGGGCGGCGCTGTCGGCCAGGGTGATGGGTGCGGTGGCGACGGCGGTGCTGAGTTGGGCGGCGCTGTCGGCCAGGGTGATGGGTGCGGTGGCCACGGCGGTGCTGAGTCGTGCGGCGCTGTCGGCCAGGGTGATGGGTGCGGTGGCCACGGCGGTGCTGAGTTGTTGGACGGTCCGGGTGAGCAACGCGGGATTGGCCGCGATAACGGACAGTTGGGTGGCCGCCTCGGCGAGCAGACTGGGATCGGCTGCGACGGCGGACAGTCGCGTGGCCGTCTGGGTGAGCAGGCTGGGATCGGTCGCAACGGCGGACAGCTGCGTTGCCGCCTGCGTAAGCAGGGTCGGGTCGACGACCGTGGCGAGCAGCGCCGGGTTGGCCGCGACCGCTGACAGTTGGGCGGCGGCCTGAGTCAGCAGGACGGGGTTGGCGGCGACGGCGGACAGTTGGGCGGCGGCCTGAGTCAGCAGGATGGGGCTGGCGGCGACGGTAGACAGTTGGGTGGCTGCCCGGGCGAGCAGTTCGGAGTCGGCGAACGCGGTGAGAAGTGCCGGGTTGGCCGCCACCGCGGACAGTTGTGACGCCGCCTGCGTGAGGAAAGTCTGGTCGCCCGCTACCGCGGCAAGCAACGTGGGACCGGCGGCAACGGCAGACAGCTGCGCTGCCGCACGGGTGAGGACCGTCGGGTCGACCGCAACGGCGGACAGACGTGAAGCGGCTTCGGTGAGCAGCGCGGGATTGGCGGCGACGGCGGACAGCTGCGCTGCCGCCTGGGTGATCAGCACTGGTCCGGAGCGCAGTTGCGACGCCAGTTGGGTCAGCCGATCCCTCGCGACGGCCAACGGCGTATCCAGGGAAGCCATGATGCGAAGGCCGCCAGTGAGCCGCGAGGACACCAGTGCGGCGATCAACCCGTACTCGACTGCAGTGGCGGCCGGCGCCGGCGGCAACGCGGTGGCTCCGCTCGCTGTTACGGCGGCCATCTGCCCCGACAGGCCGGTGAGCGCGTTTTGCCATGGTGGGAGCTGTTGAGCGATCGCACTGGCGCCGCCGTGGTAGGCCACCATAGCGGCGACGTCCTTCGCCCACATTTCTTCGTACTCACCCTCATTGGCGGCGATCGCCGGAGCATTGAGCCCGAAGATGTTGGTCAAAGCCAGTGACACCAACCGGTCGCGGTTGATGGCGACCGCGATGGGGTGTACCACGGCGGCCCGCGCCGCTTCGTAGACGGTCGCCACCGCTTGGGCTCCGGTCGCCGCCCCGCCCGCCTGGGTGGCTGCCTGGTCGAGCCATCGCCCGTACGACCCGGCTACGGCGGTCATGGCGATCGCCGCCGGGCCCTGCCAAGCCGAAGCCGCCAGGTCCGAGATCAGCGATGAAAACGAACGCGCCGCCGCGCCCAGTTCTTCGGCCAGCCCGTCCCATGCTGCGGCCGCGGCCAGCATCGGTCCGGATCCCGCACCGGCGTACATTTGCGCTGAATTGACCTCCGGTGAGGACATCAAGAAGCTCATTGCACCCAGTCCTTCCTGGCCGGCCCGCCGGCCTTGCCGCCGTCGCGGTGACGGCCTCGGGATTACCTCACAGACCCGCTGCCACCGACCACCGGGCGAAACTCACCGCAGAACATGCGCATCGAACTGGGCGACTATCGACTATTTCGCACACAGCAATCACGGCAGTAGTAAACATAATGGCGAGCGCCACGAATGTCAGCCCCCTTTTTTTGCCGAATGCGGGCACACATTCGAATACGATTCGCCTATTGCGAATGCACGGCAGGCCGGAGGTGCGCTGCCGCTCGGCATGGCGTCGCCCGCCACCCGCCGCGCTAAAGCGGCGAACGCCCGAAATCGCCGGGTCAGGACGCAGGGATGAATTCAAATTGCGTGGGTAACTTGTAGCGGATGTCCTCGCGACAGTGGCTGACGAAGTTTCGCCCCGTTATTCCGGTGCCCGAAATAGCCCTACGATAAATTCATTCGGTCGCATGACTTCAGGCCCGATGACCCCTGTCCTCAAGTTCTCCAGGGAGACGTGCCGTAATCTTTCGACCGGCGATTTGCCGAAGCATCGACCAGGTCGCGGAGATCGGGCAAGGGGCGAACCATCAGCGTGAGCGAAGCTCCACACCCGGCTGACTTGGAGAAGGTGTTGCAGGACGCCGCCTTCGGCGACAGCCCGGGGAATTGGCCGCTGCCCATGGCCACCACCGCGCGCCAGCTGTGGCTGCGTGCCGTCGCCGCCGGAGGGCAGGGCCGGTACGCCAGCGCGTATGCCGACCTGTCCACGCTGCGTGCGCAGCCCAACGCCGGCCCACTTGCGTCGCTGGCGCACAGCACGCACGGATCGTTTCTGCGCCAACTGGGTTGGCACACCCGGGCCCGCGGTTGGGACGGGCGGGCATTCGCGCTGGCGGGCGACGACCCCGAGGCCCGGGCCGACGCGCTGATCGGGCTGGCCGCCGACGCCCTAGGGGTCGGCCGCTTTCCTGCGGCGGCGACGCTGTTGACCCGCGCGGACGCCGCATTGGAGGGGTCCGGGCTGACGGCGCTGACGGCGGACCGGCTCGGGGTGCGCCGTGGCTGGGTAGGCGCGGAGCTGGCGATGGCATCCGGTGACGGCGCGACGGCTGTGCGCCGCGCCGAGGAAGCGGTCGAAAAGGCGCGGCTCATGACCGGCGGATCGGCGAGGCACCGCGTCAAGAGCGCCGTCGTGCTGGCCGCCGCGCTGTGCAGCGCCGGGGCCGTCGAGCGGGCCCGAGCCGTCGCGGAACGGGCACTTCAGGATGCCGAACGGCGCGGGCTGACCCCCCTTCGCTGGGCGCTGGCTTGCTTGCTGATCGATACCGGAAGCGTCACGGTTCCGCCACAGGGGCTGCCCGAACTCCTCAAAATTCGGGATATTTGCGCAGGTGAAGTACAACGCGCCGGTGGGACCTGGCGTATCGCCTGAAAACTTGTCCGCCCGATATTGTCGCTCAGCGAGTTAGCCCGGGATGTGTCCCGTCCGTGACTTTGGAGAAACCACCGTCGATGACAATGCAGGGAGAACGTCTCGACGCTGTGGTTGTGGAAGCCGCTGCAGGGGACCGCAATGCGCTTCGGGAGGTGCTGGAGACCATCCGTCCGATCGTTGTCCGATACTGCCGAGCGCGGGTCGGCACCGTCGAACGGGGCGGGCTGTCTGCAGATGACGTGGCTCAGGAGGTGTGCTTGGCCACCATAACGGCGTTGCCGCGCTACCGGGACCGAGGACGTCCGTTCCTGGCCTTCCTGTACGGCATCGCAGCACACAAGGTCGCCGACGCACACCGTGCCGCCGGCCGCGATCTGGCTTATCCCGCCGAAGAGGTGCCCGAACGCCGATCCTCCGACGCCGGGCCCGAACAACGGGCCATCGAGGCCGATTCGGTGAGCAGGATGAACGAGTTGCTGGAGATCCTGCCGGCCAAACAACGCGAGATCCTCATCCTGCGTGTCGTGGTGGGTCTGAGCGCCGAGGAGACGGCCGCCGCTGTCGGCAGCACGACGGGTGCGGTTCGGGTTGCGCAACACCGCGCACTCCAACGGTTGAAAGACGAAATCGTCGCGGCAGGTGACTATGCATAATCTGAATTTCGGTAATGGCCGGCCGGCCCTGGACGAGGTGTCCCAGACGGACCTGCTCCTGGATGCCCTGGCTGCCCGGACCGAGTCGGTGTTCGGCGACGCCGACGATCATGCGCTCGCTGCACTGCTCGGCGAATGGCGCGACGACCTGCGATGGCCGCCGGCGAGTGCGTTGGTGTCCCAGGACGAGGCTGAGGACGCGCTGCGCGAAGGCATGATGGACCGCAATCGGGGCCGGCGCAGCCTGGCCGCAGTCGGGTCGGTGGCCGCCACCCTGCTGATGCTCAGCGGCTTCGGCGCCGTTGTGGCCGACGCCAAACCAGGCGACCTGTTGTACGGCCTGCACGCCATGATGTTCAACGAGCCGCGAGTCAGTGACGACCAGATTGTGTTGTCCGCCAAAGCCGATTTGGCCAAGGTGGAGCAGATGATCGCCCAAGGCAAGTGGGACCAGGCCCAGACTCAGCTGGCCGAGGTCAGCAGCACGCTACAGGCTGTCAACGACGGCGACCGCCGGCAGGGGCTACTCGACGAAGTGAACCAGCTCAACACCAAGGTGGAAAAGCGCGATGCCAACGCCACGGCGCCGCCCGCCGCGCCACCCACCACGGAGTTGGCAGTGCCCAGCGCGCCGGCGAACACCCGGATGCCGCAGCCCCTTGCTCCTGCGACCGAGCCACCTCCGCCGGTTGCGGTGGAAGAGCCGAGTTCGTCGGATGTGCCGGAGCCGGCCGAACCGAGCGGCCCGTCGCTGACGCCGGCTCCTACCACGACGCCACCGGCGCTCCCGACCACGTCAGCCGGTCCGTCGACCACCACGACCACGCCCAAGACGTCGACCACCACGCCGACGACCACCACCCCGACAACCAAGGGCAAACCCAAGTCGAGCACTTCGGTGACGCCCGGCGTGACACCGCAGTCGCCCGCGGCCGGCCCAAGCTCACCGGTCCCGTCGACAACGTCGGGTCAATTGTGGGACAGGACATCGGGGCCGGTCACGCCGAGAACACCGTTCCCGAACAGCACTCGGCCTTAACCCAAAGGCCTGCGCTCAGAGGTGGCGGCGGAACCCGTCCGCGTCTGACGTCGCTTCGTTGAGCGAGGCGTCGGCATACCCACGGCAGTAGTCCCACGTGACGTAGGCGTCGGGCTCGGGGTCATACGCCGGCTCGTGCGGACGCACGGTGCCGTCGATCAGCAGCTGCAGCAGGTTGGCGCGCAGCATGTCCCAGTCGTGGTAGTGATCCTGCTGACATTCGTCGCAGCAGACCACCAGGCCACGGATGCCGCGGTGCGCCAACAGCGCCTCATATACCGCCAGGTCGGCCAGGTCCGCCTCTACCGCCATTCGCTCCTGTTGATCGAGCGGCTGACCAGGTTCGACGGCCTCCAGAGCCGCCGACGGGTCGCAGGGGTCGTCGGCGAAGGGATCGGGCGGCAAACCCGGCGGGAGGTGGTCGCGCACCCCCATAGCCTACGCAGGCCGGTAGTGATAACGCCAGAAATTGCCGAGGCGCGCCTCTGGTGGGTCGGTTCTTGTTCTGGCCAGGCTTTCGGCACTGCGAAGTCGCGAGTTGGGCTGTCGGTGCAAGCCGATAGGATGATCTTTCTTACCCCAGCCTGCATTTGGAGGGCCCTGCCGATGTCCCGTGGCATGTCCGGCCTCGAAGACAGCTCCGACCTGGTCGGCAGCCCGTACGTGCGCGTCGGCGGCCTGACCGAGGACCCGGTGCCCACCGGGGGCGACGACCCGCACAAGATCGCGATGCTCGGCCTGACGTTCGACGACGTCCTGCTGCTACCCGCGGCCTCCGACGTGGTGCCGGCCAGCGCGGACACCTCCAGCCAGCTCACCAAACGGATCCGCCTCAAGGTGCCGCTGGTCAGCTCGGCGATGGACACCGTCACCGAGTCCCGCATGGCGATCGCGATGGCCCGCGCCGGCGGCATGGGCGTGTTGCACCGCAACCTGCCCGTCGCCGAGCAGGCCGGCCAGGTGGAGATGGTGAAGCGCTCGGAGGCCGGCATGGTCACCGATCCGGTCACCTGCCGCCCGGACAACACGCTGGCCCAAGTCGACGCGCTGTGTGCCCGGTTCCGCATTTCCGGACTGCCGGTGGTCGACGACGACGGCGCCCTGGTCGGCATCATCACCAACCGCGACATGCGATTCGAGGTCGACCAGAACAGGCAGGTCGCCGAGGTGATGACCAAGTCGCCGCTGATCACCGCCCAGGAGGGCGTCAGTGCATCGGCGGCGCTGGGCCTGTTGCGCCGCAACAAGATCGAGAAGCTGCCCATCGTGGACGGGCACGGCCGGCTGACCGGGCTGATCACCGTCAAGGACTTCGTGAAAACCGAGCAGCACCCGCTTGCCACCAAGGACAGCGACGGCCGGTTGCTGGTGGGTGCGGCGGTGGGCGTCGGCGGCGACGCCTGGGTGCGCGCGATGATGCTGGTGGACGCCGGGGTGGACGTGCTGGTGGTCGACACCGCGCACGCACACAACCGCCTGGTGCTCGACATGGTGAACAAGCTCAAGCTCGAGGTGGGTGACCGGGTCGACGTCGTCGGCGGCAACGTCGCCACCCGCTCGGCGGCGGCTGCCCTGGTCGACGCCGGCGCCGACGCGGTCAAGGTGGGCGTCGGGCCGGGATCGATATGCACCACACGGGTCGTCGCCGGTGTCGGCGCACCACAGATCACGGCGATTCTGGAGGCCGTCGCGGTGTGCCGTCCGGTGGGTGTGCCCGTCATTGCCGACGGCGGGTTGCAGTACTCCGGCGACATCGCCAAGGCGCTGGCGGCGGGCGCGTCCACGGCCATGCTCGGCTCCCTGCTGGCCGGCACCGCGGAGGCTCCCGGTGAGCTGATCTTCGTCAACGGCAAGCAGTACAAGAGTTACCGCGGAATGGGCTCGCTGGGTGCTATGCAGGGCAGGAGCGGCGGCAAGTCCTACTCCAAGGACCGTTACTTCGCCGACGACGCCCTCTCCGAAGACAAGCTCGTTCCCGAGGGCATCGAGGGGCGGGTACCGTTCCGCGGTCCGCTCGGCTCGGTGATCCACCAACTGACCGGCGGTTTGCGAGCTGCCATGGGCTACACCGGTTCGCCGACGATCGAGGTGCTGCAACAGGCGCAGTTCGTCCGCATCACACCCGCCGGACTCAAGGAAAGCCACCCCCACGACGTCGCGATGACCGTCGAAGCACCGAATTACTACGCACGTTGACGGCGACCATGGTGGAGATCGGCATGGGCCGCAGCGCGCGTCGTACCTATGAACTCAGCGAAATCAACATCGTTCCGTCCCGGCGTACCCGCTCGTCGCAGGACGTCTCCACGGCCTGGCAGCTGGACGCCTACCGGTTCGACATTCCGCTGCTGGCCCACCCGACCGATGCCCTGGTTTCTCCGGAGTTCGCCATCGAGTTCGGCCGGCTCGGCGGGCTGGCGGTGCTCAACGGCGAAGGATTGTTCGGCCGCCACCCCGACGTGCAGGCCAAGATCGCCCAACTGATCGAGGCGGCCTGTAAAGAGCCCGAGCCGTCCGCGGCGATCCGGCTGCTGCAGGAGCTGCACGCTGCCCCGCTGGACCGCGACCTGCTCGGGGCGGCGGTGGCGCGCATCCGCGAGGCGGGCGTCACCACCGCGGTGCGGCTCAGCCCGCAGAACGCTCAGGCGCTCACCCCGGTGCTGCTGCAGGCCGGCGTGGATCTGCTGGTCATTCAGGGCACCATCATTTCCGCCGAACGCGTCGCGAGCAACGGTGAACCGCTCAACCTCAAGACCTTCATCTCCGAGCTGGATGTTCCCGTCGTCGCCGGCGGCGTGCAGGACCACCGCACCGCTCTGCACCTGATGCGCACCGGCGCGGCCGGTGTCATCGTCGGCTATGGCTCCACCAGGGGAGTGACCACCACCGACGAGGTGCTGGGCATCAGCGTGCCGATGGCGACGGCGATCGCCGATGCCGCCGCGGCCCGGCGCGAATACCTCGACGAGACCGGCGGTCGCTACGTGCACGTGCTGGCCGACGGCGACATCCACACCTCCGGCGAGCTGGCCAAGGCCATCGCCTGCGGCGCGGACGCGGTGATGCTGGGCACCCCACTGGCCGAATCGGCCGAAGCGCTCGGTGAGGGCTGGTTCTGGCCGTCTGCCGCCGCGCACCCGTCGTTGCCCCGCGGCGCACTGCTGCAGATCGCTGTCGGTGAGCGCCCGCCGCTGGAGCGGGTCCTCAACGGGCCGTCCGACGACCCCTTCGGCACCCTGAACCTGGTGGGCGGTTTGCGGCGGGCGATGGCCAAGGCCGGATATTGCGATCTCAAGGAATTTCAGAAGGTCGGCCTGACCGTCGCCAGCTGACCGCCGAACAGGCGCAAAAGCACCCCTTTTCGCGCCGAATGAGGGAGCTTTTATGTCTGCTCGGCAGACCTGTTGACGCCTTCGATGTAAAGCGGGTCATACTGCACCGATGAAGCCGGATTTTGACGTCCTGATTATCGGTTCGGGTTTTGGTGGCAGCGTGAGTGCGCTGCGCCTGACGGAGAAGGGCTACCGCGTAGGCGTGCTCGAAGCCGGCCGCCGGTTCTCCGACGAGGACTTCGCGAAAACCTCGTGGAACCTCCGGAAATTCCTGTGGGCCCCGAGACTGGGCTGCTACGGCATTCAGCGCATCCACCCCCTCAAGAACGTGATGATCCTGGCCGGGGCGGGCGTGGGCGGTGGCTCGCTGAACTACGCGAACACGCTCTACATCCCGCCGGATCCGTTCTTCAACGACCCGCAGTGGAAGCACATCACCAACTGGCACGACGAGTTGATGCCGCACTACCAGCAGGCCCAGCGGATGCTGGGCGTGGTCTACAACCCGACCTTCACCGACGCCGACCGCATCTTCAAGGAGGTCGCCGACGAGATGGGTTGCGGCGACACCTGGGTGCCCACTCCGGTAGGGGTGTTCTTTGGCCCCGACGGCACCAAGACGCCGGGAAAGACCGTGCCCGACCCGTTCTTCGGGGGCGCGGGACCGGCACGCACCGGCTGCCTGGAGTGCGGATGCTGCATGACGGGATGCCGTCACGGCGCCAAGAACACCCTGCTGAAGAACTACCTCGGCCTCGCGGAATCGGCCGGCGCGCAAGTGATTCCGATGACCACTGTGAAAGGCTTCGAGCAGCGCCCCGACGGGCTGTGGGAAGTGAAGACCGTCCGCACCGGCAGCTGGCTGCGCCGCGACCGGCGTACCTACACCGCCTCGCACCTGATCCTGGCCGCCGGCACCTGGGGCACCCAGCACCTGCTGTTCAACATGCGGGATAAGGGCAAGCTGCCGCGCCTCTCGGAGCGGTTGGGCGTGCTGACCCGGACCAACTCCGAATCAATCGTCGGCGCAGCGACGTTGAAGGTGGACCCGAGGCTGGACCTTACCCACGGGGTGGCGATCACCTCCTCGATCCACCCCACCAGCGACACCCATGTCGAGCCGGTCCGCTACGGCAAGGGTTCGAACGCGATGGGCCTGTTGCAGACCCTGATGACCGACGGTGCCGGGCCCCAGGGCACCGATGTACCGCGCTGGCGCCAACTGTTCGACCAGGCCCGCGCGAATCCGAAGCTGATGATGCGCATGCTCAACCCTCGCCAGTGGAGCGAGCGCACCACGATTGCGCTGGTGATGCAGCACCTGGACAACTCGATCACCACGTTCACCAAGCGCGGCAAGCTGGGCATCCGTTGGTATTCCAGCAAGCAGGGCCACGGCGAGCCCAACCCGAGCTGGATCCCGGTTGGCAACGAGGTGACCCGGCGCATCGCGGAGAAGATCGACGGCGTGGCCGGCGGCACCTGGGGCGAGCTGTTCAACATCCCACTGACCGCCCATTTCCTCGGCGGCGCAGCGATCGGGGACAGCCCGTCCAACGGAGTCATCGACCCGTACCACCGCGTTTACGGTTACCCGACACTGTTCGTGGTCGACGGCGCGGCCATCTCGGCCAATCTCGGCGTCAACCCCTCGTTGTCTATCGCCGCACAGGCCGAGCGCGCCGCGTCGCTCTGGCCCAACAAGGGCCAGAACGACCTGCGGCCGCTCCAGGGTGATGCCTACCGAAGGCTGGATCCGATCGCACCGGAACAGCCGGTGGTGCCCGCCGACGCGCCGGGTGCGCTGCGGTGGTTGCCTATCGACCCGGTCGGCAAGACCGGCTGATCAGCTCGCCAAAGCCAGCGGGGCCCCGCTGACCACCCGGCTGCGCTGCCCGTGCACGTCGACGGGCACGTCGCCCATCAGCGTCACCCGGTTCATCAGCCGGTACTGGTCGTCGTAGTCGTCAACGGCACGGTGCTGGGTGGCCCGATTGTCCCAGACGGCCACGTCACCTGGCTGCCAGTTCCAGCGGATTGTGTTCTCCGGCAAGGTGATCCGGTTCTGTAGAAGTTCGAACAACGCGCTGGACTCCCGGCTGTCCAGGCCGATGAAGCCGCGCACGAAATCACCCGCCACCAGTGTCCGTTCGCCGGTCTCGGGGTGAATTCGCACCACGGGATGTTCGGTCCGGAAGTCGGTCTTCTCGAACGCCTGCCGGAATGCGCGCTGCAGGTCGGTCGTCTGCTCATTCCTGACTGTTTTGTCCAGGTAGTCGTAGCGGTTGGTGTGCAGCGCCCACAGGTTGTCGGCGAGGCACTTCAGCGGCTCGGGCAGGTCGGCGTAGGCCGTCGCGGTGTTGGCCCACAGCGTGGAACCACCGTAGCCGGGCAGGGTGACCGCCCGCAGGATCGAGGCGGCCGGATAGTTGGCGGCGAAGGTGACGTCGGTGTGCCAGCGGTTGGCCTTGCCGAACTCGGAGTTGATCGGCGTGATGACCGGGGCGTCCGGGGCCAGCGAGGTCGCCGCGGGATGGCCGATCGGGGTGCCGAGCAGCGCGGCGAACGCCAGTTGCTGCTGGTCGTCGAGGTGATGCTGATCGCGGAAGAAGATCACCTTGTTGGTCAACAGGGCCGCGCGGATCTCTTCCACCGCGGTGGGGGCAAGGTCCCCATCGAGGCGAACGCCGCTGATCTCCGCGCCGATGCGGCTGCCCAGCTTCTGCACTGCTATCGAACTTGTCATCGCTGTTCCTTCACGGAAGAGGGATGTAGTCAGTTGACTACATCGATGCCGAGTGTAGTCAACTGACTACGCGACGGCAAGGGGAGCGCCGCGCGCATTTGCCGCCCAGCCCGGGCGCTCTGGTGTAGTCAGTTGACTACCGCGTTAACGTAGACGCGTGACTACACGGGCGGCAAGCGTTTCGCGCGGCGCGATTCCCACCGGGCGCGAGGAGGTGGCGGCCGCCGTGCTGCAGGCGGCCGCCGAGCTGTTCGCCGAGCGCGGACCCGCCGCGACCTCCATCCGCGACATCGCCTCCCGGTCAAAGGTGAACCACGGCTTGGTGTTTCGTCACTTCGGCACGAAGGAGAAGCTGGTCGGCGCGGTGCTCGATCACCTGAGTGCGGCCACCACCGCGGCGCGGCAACGCGGCGCCGCGGACGCAGAGGCTGAGCAAGCCGCGGAGCGGCATATGCGGGTGATCGCCCGCACCCTGCTGGACGGCTACCCGGTTGGTCAGCTGCAGACGCAGTTTCCCGGCATGGCGCAGCTGCTCGATGCGGTGCGCCCGCATTTTCCCGATGATCGCAGCGCGCGGCTGGCGGTAGCCAATGCCGCTGCCCTGCAATTCGGCTGGCGGCTGTTCGAGCCGTTCCTGCGCGCATCGACCGGGCTGGACGACCTGACGGACGCCGAGCTGCGGCAGTCCGTAATTGCCGAGCTGGCTCGCGTGGTCCAACCGCACTGAGTCGGCAGCCCCCGCTGAGTAAGGCGCTGGCTGCGGCGCAAGAATTTTGCAGGTATTTCCCAAAGATCTGGCGAGCGCTTCGGCCGATCCTTTGCATCATGACGACGAAAGCATCGAAGCAGTTGGGCTTCACGGCCGCGCTGGTAACGCTGGCCACCGCCTCAGTGATCGCATATCCCATTGCTGCGCAAGCTAATCCCGGGGGCGGTGGCGCCCGGATGTATGGTGACCCCGCCGCGGCAGCACCGTTCTGGCGCCGCCAGCACGGCTTGGACTGCGCAGAGGTCGCGGTGGCCGATGTGGTCGGTGAGCTCACCGGCAACCAACCCAGCGAGGACGAGGTCAGAGCGCTGTCGGAGAACACCCCGAGCTCGGTTCGGCCCGGGCCGATCTTTCAGAACGGAGGCACCGAGAACCGGGACATACCGATTCTGCTGGGGCACTACGGTATTCCGACCGTTATGGGTCTGTTCACCGTTGGGACGCTGGCACCGGAGTTGGGTGCAGGCCGCAAGGTGATCGCCGGGGTCAACGGCGAGACGCTGTGGAATCAGAGTGGCGACCGTACCCACGAAGACCACTTCGTCGTCGTCACCGGCATCGACACCGGGGCCGGTGTTGTGCACCTCAACGACAGCGGCATCGACTGGGGCCGCGACGAGGTGATTCCCATCTCCGTCTTCGAGGCGTCGTGGGCCACCAGCAACCACTTCGCCGTAGTGGCCAAGTAGACGGCGAACGGGCCGCGGCCCGGCCGGCAAGTGCGGGGCCGCAATCCGACTGGTGAGCCGCGCGGGTGAGCGCACCGCACTGATCGCCTGAGCGGCGGCCGCTACCAGTCGACTATCGGACGGCAAGTGGAAACGCGTAGACACCCACCGGACCTACTAGGTCGACGGCGCCATCCTGGCCAGGCTCCGGCGGTGCAGCGGCTCACGGCCCGGCGGTTGTACCGGCGGGGGCAACAGCGCCGCGCGGGGGCGCACCGCGAAGGTCGAGGGCTCCGCCGTGCTCAGGGTGGCCTCCTCGCCGGCATGCTGGATGACCAGCTCGCCGCCGGGGCCGTCGCGCAAGGTGTAGGTGACGTTCTCGTGGTCGGCGTCCACCGTCACGCGAAAACCGCGCCAGCGCAACCGGAATCGCAGCCGGGAGATGCCGTCGGGCAGTTGCGGGTCGATGGACAGTACGCCTTCGTCGTCGCGCAATCCGCCGAAGCCGGCGACCAGCGCCGTCCAGGCCCCGGCCAGTGAGGCCATGTGCAGACCGTCGCGGGTGTTGCGGTGCAGATCGCGCAGGTCGATGAGCGCAGCCTCGCAAGCGTAGTCGTGGGCCAGCTCCAGGTGGCCGACCTCCGCGCACATCACCGCCTGGGTGCAGGCCGACAGCGACGAGTCGCGGACCATGCGCCGCTCGTAGTAGTCGACGTTGCGGGCCTTCTGTTCGGCCGTGAACGCATGGCTCTGCCACTGCATGGCCAGGACCAGGTCGGCCTGCTTGATCACCTGTGCGGGGTAGAGCCGCACATACGCCTCGTGCATCAGCAGCGGGTAGGTGGCATTGGTTTGGAAGTCCCACTCGGCGAAGGTCGTGAATCCTTCGCACTGTTGATGGACGCCCAACTCCTCGTCGTAGGGGATGTGGACCGCACTGGCGGCGTCGCGCCAGGCGGCCATCTCCTCGGTGGTGACGCCCAGCGCGCCCGCCTTGTCGGGATGGCGCTTGGCGGCCTCGGCGGCGATGCGCAGATTGTTCGCCGCCATCAGATTGGTGAAGACGTTGTCCCGCACGATCGCGGTGTACTCGTCCGGGCCGGTGACGCCGTCCAGATGCCATACGCCGTGCCGGTCGTGGTGTCCCAATGACATCCACAGCCGGGCGGTCTCGATCAACACCGGCAGCCCGCACTCCTCTTCGAGCGAATCGTCGCCGGTGACAATGCGGTAGCGCTCGAAGGCCATCGCGATGTCGGCGTTGATGTGCCAGCCGGCCGTGCCCGCCGGCCAGTAGGCCGAGCACTCCTGCCCGCGGATGGTGCGCCACGGGAAGGCGGCACCGTCGAGGCCGAGTTCGGCGGCGCGTTCCTTGGCCAGGTCCAGCGTCGAGGCCCGCCAGCGCAGGGCGTCGGCGACTGCATGCGGCACGGTGTACGTGAGTACCGGCAATACGAAACCTTCGGTGTCCCAGAAGGCGTGGCCGTCGTAGCCGGTCCCGGTGAGGCCCTTGCTGGGGATCGCCCGGCGCTCGGCGCGCGCGCTGGCCTGCAGCAGGTGAAACATGCCGAACCGCACCGCCTGCTGGCTCTCCGGATCACCCTCGACTTCCACGTCGGCCGCGTCCCAGAACAGGTCCAGGTAGGCCCGCTGCCCGTCGAGCAGGCCCTGCCAGCCGCTGTAGCGGGCGCTGGACAGAGCAGCGGCGGCCTGGTCACGCAGACCCGGCCGGGACCGCAGGCTGGACCAGCCGTACGCCAGATATTTGACGATGCGCAGCTTCTGCTTGGGCCGCAGACCGCAGATCACCGTGGTGCGCGCCAGGTCGGCACGGGCATCGGTGCTGATCTCGTACCGGCCGGGAACCTCGACCTCGTGGTCCATCGTGGCGGCCATCATCAGTGCGCTGCTGCGCGTCCGGTGCATGAGAAGCGCTCTGCCCTCGGTGATTTCGTGATCGACGGCCTCGAGCGGATTCTCCAGGATGGCCGACACCCGCGGGTCGTCGGAGGTCTGCGGCTGGTCCTCGTTGGTGACGAGTTCTGATTGCACCGTCACTCGGGAGAAGTCGTCGATGGCTTCGACCACGTACTCGATCGCCGCGACGCTGCGGTGCACCAACGACACCAGCCGGGTGGAAGTCACCTTGACCTGCTTGCCGGTGGGGGAGCGCCAGTGTGCGCAGCGGGTCAGAGTGCCGGCGCGCAGGTCGAGAATGCGTTCGTGGTCGAGCAGCTCGCCGTAGCGGACGTCGAACGGCTCGTCGTCGACCATCAAGCGGATGATCTTGCCGTTCGTCACGTCGACGACGGTCTGGCCGGCCTCGGGGTAGCCGTATCCGGCCTCGGCGTAGGGCAGCGGCCGGATCTCGTAGAACGAGTTCAGATACGTGCCGGGTAAACCGTAGGGCTCCCCTTCGTCGAGGTTGCCGCGTAATCCGATGTGCCCGTTGGACAAAGAGAACAACGACTCCGACTGTGCCAGCAGGTTCAGATTGAGCCGGGTCTCGCGAATCTGCCACGGCTCAACCGGGAACGCCTCCTCGGAGATCATGATGCTGCCCCGCCGTCAGCATCGAGCTGTTCACCGACTCCGAGCAGTTCGGCGAGATCGGTCACCACCACGTCGGCACCGTTGTCACGCAGATCTTGAGCCTGCCCGACCCGGTCGACTCCCACCACGAGCCCGAAGTGACCGGCCCGTCCGGCCTGCACCCCGGACAATGCGTCCTCGAACACCGCGGCGGCCTCCGGTTGGACGTCGAGAAGTTGCGCCCCGCGCAGGTACGAGTCCGGAGCCGGCTTACCGGCGATGTTCTCCTTGCGCAGTGTCACACCGTCGACGCGCTGCTGGACGAATCGGTCCAGACCGGTGATCTCGAGCACGTCGCGGGTGTTCGCGCTCGACGACACCACCGCGATCTTGAGGCCGGCCCCCTTGGCCGCCTCCAGGTAGCGGCGCGACCCGTCGAACACCTTGACACCGTCCTTGTGCAGAACGGCTTGGAACGCATCGTTTTTCCGGGTGCCCAGGCCGTGGACGGTCTGGGCGTCGCCGGGATCGTCGGGGCCGCCGTCGGGCAAATCGATGCCCCGGCTCTGCAGGAAAGACCGGACGCCGTCCTCGCGTTTCTTGCCGTCGACGTACTGGCGGTAGTCGGAGTCCGGGTCGAAGGGAACGAATTGTTCGCCCGACTGCTCGGCGCGCTCCCTCAGGAAGGCGTCGAACATCTCCTTCCAGGCTTTGGTGTGCACGCTCGCGGTGTCAGTGAGCACACCGTCGAGGTCGAACAGGCAGGCACGCACTTTCGCTGGCAGACCGAGCCCAGATACCACTGGCACAACCCCGCTTCCATGTAGTTGGCGATGTAGTTGGCAACACCCCTGCACATGCCCGGTGAGGCGCCGGCGGCAAACTATGAATCTATCAAGCCGTGTTTGCGGGCAACCTCTTCAAAGCTGCTCCGCACCGCAAGGATCTGTTGAGCATTCAGTGCTGGAGTTATGTGCAGTAGCTTCTCGGTAATTGTGTGGCGGAATTCTTCCGGCGAAAGCACGTCGAAATATTCGTCGCCGGCCACTGACGGATCGTCGTCAACGGGCGCGGAACCGTTCGACAAACGCACTTCGCGCGCGAATTTGCCTCGATTTCCCTCGTCAATCTCAAAAGACACCTGGGCGCCCCGTACGGCGCGGTTTTTCTCCATTTCGAGGTCATTGACGTGCAGAAACACGTCTTCACCACCGATATCCGGTGTGATGAACCCATAACCGCGCACCCCGTCAAACCGCACAATTCTGCCCGTTACCCGCACCCGTTTAACCCCTGATCGATCCGTCACCTGCTCCGGCGATTATACCGCCGGAGACCGGTTACCCGACGCCGGGCCGATTCGGGTGAACGGCCCAATTGCTGCCGCTCGACTTGCGGGTGGGCGGCTCGGACGAAGCAGCCACTACACTCAGTGCCCGTGGAATCAGCCTCGCCGCGGCCCGTGTTGGTCGTCGACTTCGGTGCTCAATACGCCCAGTTGATCGCCCGCCGGATCCGCGAGGCGCGAGTCTTCTCGGAGGTGGTTCCGCACACCACGTCGGTGGAAGAGATCCGGGCTCGTGATCCGTTGGCGGTAGTGCTGTCAGGGGGCCCGGCCAGCGTCTACGCCGACGGCGCACCGCAACTGGATCCGGCGCTGTTCGACCTCGGTCTGCCGGTATTCGGCATCTGCTACGGGTTCCAGGCCATGGCCCAGGCACTCGGTGGCACCGTCGCGCACACCGGCACCAGCGAATACGGCCGTACCGAATTGAAAGTTCTTGGTGGGGAACTGCATTCGGATCTTCCCGGTCTGCAGCCGGTATGGATGAGCCACGGCGACGCGGTCACGGCGGCGCCCGACGGGTTCGAGGTGGTGGCCAGCAGTGCGGGGGCGGCCGTGGCCGCTTTCGAGGCACGCGAACGTGGCCTGGCCGGCGTGCAGTACCACCCGGAGGTGATGCACACCCCGCACGGGCAACAAGTGCTCAGCCGGTTCCTGCACGAGTTCGCCGGGATCGGCGCGGACTGGACGCCCGCCAACATCGCCCACTCGCTGATCGAGCAGGTGCGTGAGCAGATCGGCGACGGGCAGGCCATCTGCGGCCTGTCCGGCGGGGTGGACTCGGCGGTGGCCGCCGCACTGGTGCAGCGGGCCATCGGCGACCGGTTGACCTGCGTCTTCGTCGACCATGGTCTGCTGCGGGCCGGGGAGCGCGCCCAGGTGGAGCGCGATTTCGTCGCCGCCACCGGGGCGAACCTGGTCACCGTCGACGCCGCGCAGACCTTCCTCGAGGCGCTCTCGGGCGTCAGCAATCCCGAGGGCAAGCGCAAGATCATCGGCCGGCAGTTCATCCGGGCCTTCGAGGGCGCGGTGCGGGACGTGTTGCACGGCAGCGAAATTGACTTCCTGGTGCAGGGGACGCTGTATCCGGACGTGGTGGAGTCCGGCGGCGGCAGCGGCACGGCCAACATCAAGAGCCACCACAACGTCGGCGGTCTGCCCGGCGACCTGAAGTTCAAACTCGTGGAGCCGCTGCGCCTGCTGTTCAAAGACGAGGTGCGCGCGGTCGGACGCGAGCTGGGCCTACCGGAGGAAATCGTTGCGCGCCAACCGTTCCCGGGCCCCGGACTGGGCATCAGGATCGTGGGAGAGGTCACCGCGGAACGGTTGGAAACGTTGCGGCGCGCCGATCTGATCGCGCGGGAGGAACTGACGGCGGCGGGCCTGGACAACCAGATCTGGCAGTGCCCGGTGGTGCTGCTGGCCGACGTCCGGTCGGTGGGCGTGCAGGGCGACGGGCGTACCTACGGACATCCGGTCGTGCTGCGCCCGGTATCCAGCGAGGACGCCATGACCGCCGACTGGACCCGGGTGCCCTACGAAGTGCTGGAGCGCATCTCGACCCGCATCACCAACGAGGTCCGCGAGGTGAACCGCGTGGTGCTGGACGTCACCAGCAAACCTCCCGGAACCATTGAGTGGGAGTAGCCGCTACCCGCTCTGATCGCCCCGTTCGGCGTCGACGCGAGATCAACTCCCAGGGCATCCGGGCGGCACCGGCGACGGCGGGGGTGCTGCACAGGGGCTGACCAAGGCGCGGTTGCCCAGGGTGATGGTTCCGGCGGCCCAGTCTGCGCCGGCCGCGTCGACGAGTCGGCGGGCAATGCCGAGATCGTCTTTGTCGGCGACCAGGATCAAGGTGTGTTCGGCGGTGGTGACTGATCCGCCCGCCAGTCGGTGGTGCGCGGCCGCATCGGCGACGAAGGCGTCGCGGAAGCGCGCCAAGTCCACGTCCGGCACCCGAATGGTGACCGCGTCCGCCCTGCTTTCGTCTGCGGACAGGTAGTGGAAGGTCAGTACGGCCTGTTGGTTGAATTGTCGGCGCAGTGCCTCGGCGGCAGTGTGTAACGCGGCTTCGTCGGCGACGCACAGGTGAAACTGACGCGCCTGCTCAAAGGTGACCTGCTGCAGTTCGTCGGACCAGAACATGCCGTCAAGCAGGGTCGAACCCGTCACCACCGCGCCGTTGAGCGCCAGGGTGACCGCGGCCTGCGCCTCAAACAGCCGTAGTTCATCGAGGGCGCCCGGGTTGTCGTCGCCGGTGGCGAACAACTCGGCCGGACGGCAGGTGCCCGGGGTCGGTTCACCCTTTGCTGGAACAGCCGCCACACCAGTGGCACAGCATATCAGCAGCCACACCAGCACCAGGGCGGATCGGCATGCCATGGCGTGGTGGTCCCGCAGGCGCCTTGACGGTGTCGGGGGGTGGGTGTTTACTCGAATCGTATCGAACATACTTTCGAAAAACTTTGGGGAAAGGCTGGTCATGACTTCGGCTTTTGCCTCCGATCTACGCCAGGAAAACCGGATTGAACAGCTAAAACAGCTGCGCCAGAAGATCGCCGTGATGTCCGGAAAGGATACCGCCCGCGCCGAGGATCTGGTGCCGACGGGTCCGGCGCTGTTACCGCGTGGGACGGTCGCGGTGCTCTCGGGAGCGCGGTCGCTGTTGCTGCGCATGGTGGCCACAGTGACGGCCGACGGGGGCAATGCGGTGATCGTCGGCCAGCCGGATATCGGGTTGCTGGCGGCGGTGGAAATGGGGGCGGACCTGAGCCGGCTCGCGGTGGTGCCGGATCCCGGAAACGATCCGGTGGAGGTGGCCGCGGTGCTCATCGACGGCATGGATCTGGTGGTCCTCGGCCTGGGTGGGCGCCGGGTGACTCGGACACGGGCTCGGGCGGTGGTGGCCCGTGCCCGTCAGAAAGGGTGCACGGTGCTGGTCACTGACGGCGACTGGGAAGGAGCGTCGACGCGACTGGAGGCCAGGGTCTGCGGTTATGAGTTCACTTCCTCTTTCGAAGGTGGGCTGTCCCCTGGGTTCGGACGAATCAGTGAGGTCCGGTTGCAGATCAGCCGGTGTGGCCGGTCGATCGGGCGAGCGCGAACCGGTTGACTCTGATGGGCTCATCTCGAGTATTGGCGATCTGGTGCATGGACTGGCCCGCAGTTGCGGCGGCGGCGGCCGCAGGGCAGTCCGCGACGGATCCGGTCGCGGTCACCTTGGCGAATCGGGTGATCGCCTGTTCGGCAACGGCACGGGCGGCCGGGGTGCGGCGTGGCCTGCGGCGACGGGAGGCGGCGGCGCGGTGTCCGCAACTGCACATCGTAGCCGCCGACGTGGACCGCGACGCCCGCTTCTTTGAAGGGGTGATCGCCGCGGTGGAGGATTTGGTGCCGCGCCCCGAGGTGCTGCGTCCCGGGCTGCTGGTGTTGCCCGTGCGCGGCGCGGCCCGGTTTTTCGGATCCGAGCAACAGGCGGCCGAACGGCTCATCGATGCGGTGGCAGCGGCCGGCGCCGAGTGTCAGGTCGGCATCGCCGATGGGTTGTCCACCGCGGTCTTCGCCGCGCGTGCGGGCCGCGTTGTGGAGCCCGGAGGAGATGCGCGGTTCTTGTCGGCGCTGTCTGTCCGCCAGCTCTCCACCGAGCCAAGCCTGTCCGGTCCGGGTCGTGAAGAATTAACAGATCTGTTGTGGCGGATGGGAATTCGCACCATCAGGCAGTTCGCAGCACTGTCGCGCAGTGACGTCGCTTCCCGCTTCGGAGCCGACGCGGTGACCGCGCACCGATTCGCCCGGGGTGAGCCGGAACGGGGTCCCTCCGGGCGTGAACCAGCGCAGGAACTCGGCGCCGTGCTGGACTGTGATCCGCCGATCGACCGGGTCGACACTGCGGCATTCGCCGGGCGCTCGCTGGCGGCCGCACTGCACCAGGCGCTGCTGGCCGCCGGAGTGGGGTGTACCCGGCTGGCGATTCACGCGGTCACCGCCAACGGCGAAGAACTCAGCCGGGTGTGGCGGTGTGCCGAACCGTTGACCGAGGATGCCACCGCCGACCGGGTGCGCTGGCAACTCGACGGGTGGCTGAGTCATCGGATCGCGCGCGGGCGCCCCTTGGACGCACCTGTGACGCTGCTGCGGTTGCAGGCCGTCGAGGTGGTCTCGGCCGGGGCGCTGCAGCTGCCGCTCTGGGGTGGTCTTGGCGAGGAGGACAGGCTTCGGGCCCGACGCGCATTGGTGCGGGTGCAGGGATTGCTGGGCCCGGAGGCAGTGCAGGTGCCGGTGCTGTCCGGAGGTCGGGGGCCGGCCGAGCGCATCACGTTGACCCCGCTGGGTGACGAGCCCGTGCCCGGGAATGACCCTACTCAGCCGTGGCCGGGTCAACTGCCCGACCCATCGCCTGCGGTTTTGGTTGACGATCCGGTGGAATTGCTTGATGGACAAGGGAATCCGATCCGGGTGACCAGCCGTGGGTTGTTCTCCGCCGTCCCGGCGCGGCTGGCCGTCCGGGGCCGGGACGAACAATTGCGCTGGTGGGCCGGACCCTGGCCGGTCGACGAGCGGTGGTGGGATGACCGGCCTGAGGCCGGTCAACGGGTAGGTCGGGTCGCCCGTGCCCAGGTGCTGGTGGAGAGCGAGCGCGCGCTGTTGCTGTGCTATCGGCAGCGGAGGTGGTTTATGGAGGGGATCTACGAGTGACACCTTGACAAAAACGACCAGATCTTCACCGATTCGCAAATCTGTTGTGCGCGCGCCGGATTCGCTTATCGTCGCCGAACTCGCGAGCGATGCTGTAACAGAAAAGTAATAGTGACCGGAGTCGTTGATCTCAGCCCGCGGTGCGCGACTTGCGCTTATTCAGGAACGTCGACCACGACACCACCTCTGGGTGCTCCTTGAGCAGGGCCCGGCGCTGCCGCTCGGTCATGCCGCCCCATACGCCGAACTCGACCTTGTTGTCGAGGGCGTCCGCGCCGCATTCCTTCAGCACCGGGCAATGCCGGCAGATGGCCGCGGCCTGGCGTTGCGCCGCCCCGGTCACGAACAATTCGTCCGGATCTTTGGTTCTGCACAGGCCTTTTGCCACCCAGGCTCGTTCCCCGGCATCTTCTGCGTACTGGGCACTGTCGACGGCGACAAGGTTGAGCCGCCGCGCGGCCGGGCGTGTTCCTGACACGAAGTGGTCCCCTCACCTATCCGGCCGCGTGATACGGCCGCCTCCCCGGGTGCAGATCACGTGTGAGCGAACGCTTCGTTGCCGTGCTCCCGTGACCTGAATCTCACAGTGCTTTCCAAGCTAGAGGGCAGGGTGCATTTGCGCAACTGTTCAACAGTAGTTTTTTGGCACACATGTGCCATACTGTCGGTATCTTTTTGGCGGCTGAATCGTGACTTTGGGTATTTGACGGTCGCAGTGTGTCACGGGCACCAGGGTGGGATCGGACAGAAGTTCAGACCCACCGGCCATGGTGGCGGCGGTGGCGGGTTCTCGCCGTCCCAGATGTTCTGCGCGACGTTTCCCTGCCCCGAGTAGACGTAGTAGTAGGTGTGGCAGACATTCCAGTCCCACACCACCGGGTTGACCCGCAGATTGCCCGTCTGTGGTTGCGGGTCTCCCGGGCACCAATGGCAGGGCCCCTCCGGATGGTCCTCCGGACACCCGGGCCAGGAACGCTGCGGCACCGGGACCGCGGGCTTTGCCAGGGCGACACCCGGCTCGGCTACCGCTGTGACGTTGCCGGCCAGCGCAACCGCTATTGCCAAAACCACGACTTGTTTTCTCATGCGAGCGATCCTTTGCGTGCTACTCCGGACATTACGGCCAGACGCTTGCGAGAATCTTGCGGCGCGGCTCAGGTCAGCCGGCGTGCGAAGACCGCCACCCGGTGGACGAACCGGTCGAAGAAGGCCGTTGAGTCGACGTCGATGCCTATTTGCGCGTTCGGCCGTCGCGCTCCGGACCAATCCGCGGTGGTCATCCCGCGGTTGCCCGACACCTCGACGTCCACCGTCGCGGTCCGGGTCGTCACCAGCAACGGATCCAGCGCCACGGCTGCGGCCAGCGGATCGTGCAGATGCGCCAGATATCCCAGGCCGCGATCGCGGTACACCTCGAAGTAGAACCGCATCGCGTTGCGGAGGAACTCGAGCACCGGCGACGGCCCGGTCAGCCGGTCGAGAAGTTCGGGCGTCATCACCACCCTGCGCGTCAGGTCCAGGCCGCACACGACGGGAAGTCGCGGCCGGTCCGACCACGCGGCGTACACCTCGGCCGCCGCCTCGGCGTCCACCCTGGCATTCCACTCGGGGGGGCCCTGGCCGTCGAACACTCCACCCATGATCACCAGTCGCTTCATCAGCGCCGGCAGCTCGGGCTCGATGCGCAGCGCCAGCGCCAGGTTGGTCAACGGCGCCGTCGCCACCCCTACCAGCTCGCCGGGATGAGCGCGTGCCGCGCGCACCCAGGCCGTCGCGGCGTCGTGATCGGTGAGTCGCCGGTCGCTGGGTGGCAGCCGGGCATACCCTAAACCGTTGGGGCCGTGCGCATCCCCACGCTGCGGGCGGGATCCGCTGACTGGCCGGTCGGCTCCGCGGGAGACGGGAACGGGGGCGGCCCGGCACAGCTCGAGCAGGCCGAGGTTGTTCGCGCAGACCTGGTCCACCGCGATGTTGCCGCCCGTCGAGGCGATACCCACCAGATGGGCGTCGCTGGCCAGCAGATAGATCAGCGCGAGTGCGTCGTCGATGCCGGTGTCGACGTCAGCGAACACGGCGCTCACCGGGGTCACGATACGCTGGCCCGATGCCTGATGACCTCAAGCCGCACTTCACGCCTCATTTCGAAGACGTGCAGGCGCACTACGACTTGTCCGACGACTTTTTCCGGTTGTTCCTGGATCCCACCCAGACCTACAGCTGCGCGTACTTCGAGCGCGATGACATGACGCTGGAAGAGGCGCAGATCGCCAAGATCGATCTCGCGCTGGGCAAACTCGGGCTGCAGCCGGGTATGACCCTGCTCGACGTGGGCTGCGGCTGGGGTGCCACCATGATGCGCGCGGTGGAGCGCTACGACGTCAACGTGGTGGGCCTCACCCTGAGCAAGAACCAAGCCAACCACGTCGAGCAAGTGTTCGCGAAATCCGACAGCCCCCGCTCCAAACGCGTTCTGCTGCAAGGTTGGGAGCAGTTTGACGAGCCGGTAGACCGGATCGTCAGTATCGGCGCATTCGAGCATTTCGGGCACGAGCGCTACGACGCGTTCTTCACGCTGGCGCACCGGCTGCTCCCTGCCGACGGAATCATGCTGTTGCACACCATCACCGGGCTACACCCGCTGGAGATGAAGGAACGGGGTCTGCCCCTGACATTCGAGTTCGCCCGTTTCGTCAAATTCATCGTCACCGAGATCTTTCCGGGCGGACGGCTGCCGTCGATACCGATGGTGCAGGAGCGGGCCACCGCCAACGGATTCCACGTCACCCGCGTGCAGTCGCTGCAGCCGCACTACGCCAAGACTCTCGACATCTGGTCGGCCGCGCTCGAGGCCCACAAGGACCAGGCGATCGCGCTGCAGTCCGAGGAAGTCTACGAGCGCTATATCAAGTACCTGACCGGTTGCGCCGAGATGTTCCGCAGAGGCTATATCGACGTCAACCAGTTCACCTGCGAGAAGTGAGTTCAGCAATCGCAGCAGTTGATTCAGCACAGGTACCGCCACACCGGTCGTGGTGAGCAGGTGTGCCGCGTTGGTCACCGGGTCGGTGTGCCGCCGCCGGACGCTGGAGATCGGGCCCACAGCGCGGGAATGCGGCGGTTGCCCCCGGCTAAACCTGCGGGTCGCGCGGATCTACCAGTGCAGACCGGGGACCAGCCGGACGAACTGCTTGACCGGCTTGGGTACTCCCACCCGCGGGACGGCGCGGGCGGGGCGCTTGGGCCGGCGGGGATCAACGGGTTCGGCGATTCCGCGGGCGGCGGGGGAGTCCGGATAGCCCAGATAGAGCTGATGCAGGATGCGGCGGGACAGCTTGGGTGCGAACTGGTGACCCGCCTCGGCGAGGGTGCCCATCGGGGTGTCGATGCGCACCGGCTTTTCCACCAGAGCGCGTACCACCATCGCTGCCGCACGCTCGGCGCTGATGGGCGGCACCGGGTTGAGCCGCTTGGACGGCGCGATCATCGGCGTCGCTACCAACGGCATGTGGATGTTGGTGAAAGTGATGTGGTCGGAGAGGGTTTCGGTGGAGACCACGTCGGCGAAGGCGTCCAGCGCCGCCTTGGTGGGCAGATACGAGCTGTACTTCGGGTTGCGGGCCTGCACCCCCGCGCTGGAGACGTTGACGACGTGGCCGAACCGGCGCTCGCGCCAGTGTGGCAGCAGCGCCAGCACCATCCGCACCGCGCCGAAGTAGTTGACCGCCATCACCCGTTCGTAGTCGTGCAGACGGTCGGTCGAGTTGACCACGGAGCGGCGGATCGACCGGCCGGCGTTGTTGACCAGATAGTCGACATGGTCGAAACGGCCGAGAATGTCCTTCACGGTGTGTTCCACCGACGCCGAATCGGTGATGTCACAGGCGAAGGCGTAGGCCTGCCCACCCGACGCGCGGATCTCGGCGACCAGTTCGTCAAGCGCCTCGCCGTTGCGGGCCAGGGCGAAGACGGTGGCGCCGCGCTGCGCCACGGCCAGCGCGGAGGCCCGGCCGATGCCGCTGGATGCGCCGGTGATGATGACGTGCCGGCCCACCAGTGGGCCGCTGCGATCGTCGCGCCGCGCCCGGTCGGGATCGAGGTGTTCAGCCCAGTACCGCCACAGCCTCGGCGCGTACGTCGCAAATTCGGGGACGGCAATTCCGCTGCCCGCCAACGCTTTCACCGTTTCGTCGCTGATGAAAGTGGGGGCCAGATCGATCACGTCGAGGACCTCGGCGGGCACTCCCAACTGGGTGGCCGCCATGTTGCGCAGCACTTTGGCGCGCCCGCTCACCTTGAGGACGGAACTCGCCACCGAACGGGGCAGTGACCCGCGCAGCGGCGGTAGTCCGGCGGCCCGCGCGATGCCGCGGTAGATGCCCCGCAACCCGACGGTGGTCGGTGCCGTCAGGTGGAACGTCTGCCCGTCCCGGTTGTCGGCGTGCAAAAGAGCGACCAGCGCGTCGGCCACGTAGTCGACCGGGACGATATTGGTGCGTCCCGTGTCGGGCAGCAGCACCGGCGTGAGCGAGGGCAGGACGGCGAGCCTGCCCAGCACGCCGAAGAAGTAGTACGGCCCGTCGATCTTGTCCATCTCACCGGTCCGCGAATCACCGACCACCACGCCGGGCCGGTAGATGCGGTAGCGCAGACCGGGTGTGCCCCGCACCAGCGCTTCTGCCTCGAACTTCGTCTGGTGGTACGGCGTGGGCAGTCCCTGTCCGACGTCGAAATCGTCCTCGGTGTACTCGCCGCGGAAGTCGCCGGCCACCGCGATCGAGGAAACGTGGTGCAAGGTGGCGCCGAGGCGCTGTGTGAGCGCGATGACCGCGCGGGTGCCCTCGACGTTGGCCGCGCGCTGCCCGGCGTCGCCGACAGTGATGTCGTAGATTGCCGCACAGTGCACCACGTGGTCGATATCGCCGAGCTCGGCGATCACCTGCTCGGCCAGATCCAGTTCGGGCAGCTCCCCGACCAGTGGCTTTACTCGTTCGCCCCAGTCCAGGGCCAGGCGCTCGAAGCGTCCCAGCGACGGGCGCCGGACCAGCACCCACACCTGGGCATCGGGCGTGTGGTCGAGCAGACGGGCAACGACTCGGCGGCCAATAAACCCGGTACCGCCGGTAACGACATACCGCATGCAGCCCATCGTCGCGGCATGCGGCCGCCGCCGTCAACCTTGATCGGCCGGCTCAGCTGAAGCTGCGCACACCGTCCCAGTCGACCAGCGTCCAGCCGGTGGTCGGGTTACCGGTGATGACCACGCGCCCGACGTTGGGCAGCGGGTGACTGTTGAGCAGGCTGAGCTTGGGATTCTTGACGTTCATCAGTGTCCACACCATGATCGCGGTGCCCTGGGAGAACACCGCCGGCTTGTTGTGGCCACTGTCATAGATCTTGCGGACCGCGCCGCTGAACTCGGAGTTGAAGTCGCTGCCGTTCACCGAGCCAGGGATGCTGGTGTTCACGTCGCCATCGATCCAGCGGACCGGCGCCAGCATGTAGGTCGTGTTGGACATCGACTCCGGTTTGCCGTTGTACCAGCCGGCGCCGATGGACTGCAGTCCCTTGAGGATCTCGACCTGTCGGCCGACCTCGGTGGCCAGCGGCCCGGCGGTTTGCTGATCTGCGGCCATGGGGGACGAGTACAGGGCGTCGAACTCGGTATGCCCGACTTGGTGGGCGAGTTGCTGGGCCTGGCCCTTGCCGTCGACGGTGAGGCTCGGACCCGGTACCGAGGTGTCGATGATCCCGTCGGCGTTGGCTTGGGATTGTGCGTTGCGGATGAAAGTCAGGGTGATGCTGCGTACCTGCGGGCTACTGCTGCAGGCACCGACGATCACCGCCGCGGCGGCCACAGCTACGAATTTGGAGGCCCGCCTGATCAATGTGCGCTTCGCCATGGCGATAGCCTGCCCTGCCGACACCGTCGGTGGGAAGGGTTTGCGATGGTTAGGTCAAAGAAAATGCATCAATCGAAATCTTCGAGGAGATCCGCGTGGCGATTGACCCGAGTGCCGTCGGTGCGGCGACCGAGCCGCAGCTGTTCGAGTGGACCGACCGGGACACCCTGCTGTATGCGCTCGGAGTCGGTGCGGGTCTCGAGGATCTTTCCTTCACCACCGAGAACAGCCACGACATTCCGCAGCAGGTGCTGCCGACCTACGCGGTGATCTGCTGCCCGGCTTTCGGGGCGGCTGGCAAGGTCGGGACGTTCAACTGGGCCATGCTGCTGCACGGGTCACAGACCGTCCGGCTGCATGCGCCACTGCCGCCGGCCGGCAAACTGTCGGTGGTCTCCGAGGTGACGGACATCCAGGACAAAGGTGAGGGCAAGAACGCCATCCTGATGCTGCGCGGCAAAGGTACCGACCCTGACACCGGGACGTTGATCGCCGAGACGCTCACCACCCTCGTCATCCGGGGTGAAGGCGGTTTCGGTGGCGAGAAGGGGGAGCGCCCGGTGGCGCCCGAGTTCCCCGACCGCGAGCCCGACGCCCGGATAGAGCTGCCCACCCGCGAGGACCAGGCGCTGATCTATCGGCTGTCCGGCGACCGCAACCCGCTGCACAGTGACCCGTGGTTCGCCACCAATCTGGCCGGATTCCCCAGGCCGATCCTGCACGGCCTGTGCACTTACGGGGTATCCGGCCGGGCGCTCGTCGCCGAACTGGGCAACGGTGTCGCCGCCAATGTCACCTCGATCGCCGCGCGGTTCACCAAGCCGGTTTTTCCCGGCGAGACGCTGTCGACGCTCATCTGGCGAACCGAACCGGGCAAGGCGCTGTTCCGCACCGAGGCCTCCGGCGCGGAAGGTCAGGGGCCGCGGGTGGTGCTCGACGACGGGGAAGTGGAGTACGTCTCGTAACGTTTGGCCGCTCGGTAGTAGTGCACGTACGCGGCCGCCGGCACCACGACGAAGGTGGCCACGATCAGCACGATAGAGAAGTAATTGGCGCCGCCCTGAGGTGTCAGCAGGATTGTCCGGTAGTCGAACGACACCGCCAGCGACACCGAGATCACCACGGCAACTACCGGTAACACTTTGTCGGTGAACCGGTTTCGCCTCACCTGCGCGTGCTCTGCGGACTGGCCGCGTGCCAGTTCCATCAGGGCGATCGGGACGATGATGAACTGGATGAACCGGGCGATCACCGCCAGACCGGTCAGGTTGTCGTTGTCGAAGCGCAATGCCAGCGGAAACGCCAGCGCCAGCGCCGCAGTGATGCCGAAAGCCACCATGGGAACGCCGAATCGGTTCTTCTTCGACAGCGCCGACGGCAGTGTCCGGGTGTCCGCCAGTGCGGTCCACAGCCGGGGTGCGCCGAATGACGCGGCGACGTTGATGCCGAACATCGATACCAGCGCGCCGAGCACGACGATGGTGCGAAAGACGTCGTTATCGATGGCTGCCGCCAATTTGACCGTGTCGGTAGATTGCACGATGTCGGTGGAACCCAACAGCATGGCGACGGTGACCGCGGACACGTAAACGGTGCCCACTGCCACGATCGCAACGGGTATTGCCCGCGGCAGGGTGCGTTCGGGTCCGTCCATTTCCTCGGCGGCGTTGGCGATCGACTCGAAACCGGTGAACGCGTAGAGAGCTGCCATCGTGGCCAGGACCAAGCTGCTGAGCGTGCTCTGGCCGATGCCGATGAAACCGAACAGGGCGTACGGCGCGGGGTGATAGACGTCCGGGGAGCTGGCTGCGGCGTAGTCGTTCACATGCTGGGTCACGATGACCCACAGCCCACCGACGATGAAGACGGAAAGCGCGAAAACCTTTCCCGCGGTGGAGATTCCGTTGGCCCAACGGATAACCCGATTGCCGAACAGATTGATGGCCAGCAGCACCGCGATGAACAACAGGAAGGTCAGCGTCTTCACGCTGAGCAGGTCGGTGTCCTGGTCCCAATGCTTGCCCGGGAAAGCGACCCTGAGCAGCGTAGAGACGAACAGCGACGCCAGCACCCCCCACGCGATGGACGCGATGACCGCGTGCGTGACACCGACGTAGATCGCGAGTCGCTGGCCGAATGCCGCATTCGTATAGGCGTAGGAGGCGCCGTTGGTCTTGACATATCTGGCGGCGGTGGCGAAGACAACCGCCATGATGCCGGCGAACAGACCGGCCAGCAGGTAGGCGACCGGCGCCAGCGGCCCGGCGAGCCTGATGACCGCGCCGGGGGTCAGGAAGATGCCTGCTCCGATGATCGCATTGATCCCGAGCATGACAACGCTCCAGAAACCGAGCTTGTTGATCGGACGCCCTCCTATCGGCAGGCCGCCTAGCGCAGGGGTTGTTGGCGGAACGAGGGTCCCACATGTCAGCTGCGAATGCCGCGGCGTAGATCCGCCGCGCCACCATTTGGCGGCAGCCCCGGTGGCCGACTGGTGCTAGGCGTTTTGACCCTGGGTGCCGCTGCCGATGCCAAGGTAGCCGAGACCGCCGAAGCCGCCGACGCCGACTGCGCCTCCGTTGCCTCCGCTGTTTGCTTCAGCGCCGCTGTTGGCGCCGTCGCCGCCAGCTCCGCCGATGGCACCACCGTCACCGGGGTTGCCGTTGCCGGTGCCGCTGACGGCGTTGGCAACGGCACCCCCGCCACCGCCACCCCCGGTGCCGTTGCCGCCGCTTCCACCGGCGCCTCCGCTGGCAGCTGGGATGGAGACAAGGGCGTTACCGCCGCCGCCGCCGCTGCCGGCAGTGCCGGCGGCCGAGCCGGCACCCCCGCCACCGCCGCCCCCACCACCGATGGCCTCGGCCTTGGATCCGCTGTTGCTCGTGGCATAGCCGCCGGCGCCGCCGCCGCCGCCGGCGCCGCCCGATCCCCCGGTGCCGCCGGTGGCGCCGCCGCCGGCGCCGCCGCCGCCGGCGAACCCGCCAAAGGCCTGGCTCGAGGGCGCGTTGATGTTGGATGCGCCGCCGCCGGCGCCGCCACCGCCGCCGCTGCCGCCGGTGCCACCGCCGCCGCCGGTGCCGCCGGTACCGGCGTTTCCGCCCACGCCGCCGGCGCCGCCACCGCCGCCGCCGCCGCCGTAGACGTTGTCGTAGATGCTGGCGGTGTCGCCGCCTTCGCCGCCGGTGCCGCCCCCGCCGCCTTGCCCGCCGCTGCCGTTGGTGCCGGTACCGACGACATCACCACCGGCCCCGCCGGCGCCGCCTCGGCCGCCGTTGCCGCCTTGGCCGCCGACCCTGGTGGCGGCGGATGGGTCGGCCGAGCCCTCGCCGCCGCCACCGCCACCGCCACCGCCGCCGCCTTGGCCGCCTTGGCCGCCACTGCCCCCGTCGGTTCCGGTACCGCCGACCCCGCCCGAGCCGCCGCTACCGCCGCTGCCGCCGTTACCTCCGTTGTTCAAGACACCGGCGGCTCCGGTGCCACCGCCGCCGCCCTGACCACCTTGGCCACCTTGGCCGCCCGCGCCGCCGCCC
>NZ_JCALCX010000032.1:0-64882 GCF_059812565.1 Mycobacterium sp. NGS49
ACTGACGGGCAACGGCGGCGCCGGCGGCGCCGGCGGCAACGGCGGGTGGCTGTACGGGAACGGCGGGTGGGGTGGTCTGGGCGGCGACGGTGGCAGCGGCAGTCCGTTGGGCCCGGCCGGTAATGGCGGTGACGGCGGAAAAGGCGGCTCCGCAAGGCTGTTCGGTAGCAGCGGTAACGGCGGCCACGGTGGTGACGGCGGAGCGTCCGGGGGTACCGCTGTCGGCGGTCGCGGTGGCAACGGCGGCAATGCCGGCAGCAGCGGGATCATTTCCGGCGTGAACGGCTCCGGCGGCAACGGTGGCCACGGCGGCATCGGCAGTGCCACCACCGCCGGTGGCGCCGGCGGCTTTGGCGGGCAGGGCTCCAACAGCAAGTTGATCGGCCAGGGCGGGGATGGCGGGTTCGGCGGTGCCGGTGGCGCCGGCATCAACCCCGTTGGGATCGGTGCCTCCGGCGGTAACGGCGGCGACGCCGGCGAGGGCGGCATGCTGTTCGGCAGCGGCGGGTGGGGCGGCTGGGGCGGCGTCGGTGGCCAGAGCTTTGGCGGTGCCGGTGGGACCGGTGGGGACGGTGGAGACGGCGGCCGCGCGTTCTTCATCGGCAACGGTGGGCCGGGCGGGGGCGGTGGCGCCGGTGGCACCGGCACCATTGCCGGAACGGGCGGGAAGGGCGGGGCCGGCGGCACCGCGGGACTGCTCGGACTGTCCGGGGCACCCGGGCCCAACGGCTGATCCCACGAGGGCGCGGCCGGCTGTGGGCCTGGGGTTATGCCGCAGATTTCTGCCCGCCAGTGCCCTGTAGTCGTCAGCCCGTCGGCCACTGTTCGCGATTCTTCAAAAGCCGCAAAGCGCTGCATAATTCGCGTTAGGCTGCCGCGAGATCAATGGTCGCCTGTCGGGAGGTGAACGGATGTCGTACGTCTTGGCATCGACGGAATTCTTGAGTTCTGCGGCTGCAGATCTGGCGAACATCGGTTCGGTGATGACAGCAGCGAATGCGGCAGCGGTGTTGCCGACCACAGAAGTGCTGGCCGCGGGCGCCGATGAGATTTCCGCGGCGGTGGCAGCCGTTTTCGGTGCCCATGCGCAGCGATATCAGGCGGTCAGCGCCCAAGCGACGGCCTTCCACCGGCAGTTCGCGCAGGCAATAAGTTCAGGAGCAGCCGGGTACGCGAGCGCCGAAGCCGCAAACGTCGGGCCGCTGCAACCGTTGGTCGACGTCATCAACGCGCCGACCCAGGCGCTGTTGGGCCGCCCGCTGATCGGCAACGGCGCCGACGGGACCGCAAACAACCCAAACGGAGGCGCCGGCGGGTTGCTCTTCGGCAATGGTGGTAGTGGCTATAACCAACTGGCGGGCAGCGGGCTGGCAGGAGGTAGCGGCGGCGCCGCTGGATTAGTCGGCAATGGCGGCCACGGCGGTGCCGGCGGCAGTAGCGCCACCGGCGCCGGCGGTGCTGGCGGCAATGCCGGCGCGGGCGGCCTGTTCTTCGGCAACGGCGGGAACGGTGGTCAGGGCGGCGCAACCACCGCAGTCGGCAGCGACGGCGGTAACGGCGGATTCGCCGGTAACGCCGGGCTGTTCGGCAGCGCCGGTTCAGGCGGCGGCGGCGGCAGCGCCACCACCGGCACCGGCGGCAACGGCGGCTTGGCAGGCAACGCCGGACTCTTTAGCAGCGGTGGTACCGGCGGCACTGGAGGAGGCGCCACCAGCGGCAATGGCGGTGCGGGAGGCAGGGGAGGCATCGGCGGGCTGCTGTACGGCTCCGGCGGGGATGGCGGCTGGGGCGGGGACTCCGCCACCGCCACCGGCGGTCGCGCGGGCGCCGGCGGCGATGCCGGACTGATCGGCTACGGCGGTGTCGGCGGAAGCGGCGGGAACTGGTCCAACGGTGGCGCTGGCGGCAACGGCGGAGTCGGGGGCCGCGGCGGTTGGCTATTCGGCGATGGCGGGATTGGCGGCGCCAGCGCAGCAATCGGCGGCGACGGCGGCAACGCCGTCCTGATCGGCAGCGGCGGGCCGGCCGGTTTCGGAGGTGTGGGCGGTTCCGGCGGCAACGGCGGTTGGCTCTTCGGCCAGGGCGGCAACGGCGGCGGCGGCAGCTCGATCGTCCTCGGCAGCAGCGGGGGCGCCGGCGGCAATGGCGGGTTGTTGTTCGGCAGCGGGGGCGACGGCGGCGACACCGTGGCCGGTGGCCAGGGCGGCGCTCCCGGCAGGGCTGGACTGCTGATCGGCGATGGTGGCAGCGCGGGCGCTGGGTCGCAAAATGGCGTCTTGGTCGAAGGCGCTGACGGCGGATGGTTGTTCGGCAACGGCGGCAACGGCGCGACCAGCCTCAACTCGGCGGGTGCTAACGGCGGGAATGGTGGACTAATCGGCAATGGCGGCCATGGCGGAGCCGGCGCAAGCGGGACAGCAGCCGGCATCAGCGGAAGCAACGGCGGCAACGGCGGCAACGGCGGCTGGCTGATCGGCAGTGGTGGGCATGGTGGAGCGGGTGGCAACGGCAACATCGCTAATGTCGGCAATACTCCGGCAGGTAATGGCGGCAACGGCGGCAACGGCGGAGCCGCCGGCCTGCTGTACGGCGATGGCGGGGCCGGCGGCACCGGCGGCACGGGCGGAGTTGGCGACTTAGAGCCCGGCGGCACCGGCGGCAACGGCGGCAACGGCGGCAACGCGAAGCTCATCGGTGACGGCGGCAACGGCGGCAACGGCGGCAACGGCGGGATTTCTGGGTTCAGCACGCCCGGGTCAGGCGGCAACGGCGGCAAGGGCGGCAGCGGTGGATCGTGGGTCGGCGTCGACGGGACAGCCGGCCTGGACGGCGCCTGAACTGTCGAGGGCGTGGGTCAGTCGCTGGCGGGCAGCGGCTTGACCTCCTTGAGCGAAAGCTTGGTGTCGCCGACGCTGAGGCTGCCCGCACCGGGCTTGGTCACCAGTACCTCGGCGCCAGTCTCGTCGACATAGCGCTTGCCCATCACGCTGCCGTCAGCGAACGCCGGATCGAGTTCGCCGGAGCGCTGCGCGCCCATCTCCACCATCGGCGCCCCGCCGCAGCGCAGGTCGTCGAGGCTGTCGGCGCTGCGCACCACGATAACTTGGGTTTCGCACACCTGGCTGGCCAGTCGGGTTCCATTCTTGATCATGATTGCACCCCTGCTAGGTTCTCGATGATCTCCCGGCGAAGTACCTTGCCGGTGGCGGTCGTAGGCAGCTCGTCGCGAAACACTACTCGGTCCGGCGTGCGGGACCCCCGCAAACTCTTTCGGACATATTCCCGGAGCTCTTCGGGGTCGGGGTCGACGCCGTCGCGCGGCACCACCACGGCGACGATCGCCTGGCCCCATTGCGGATCCTCGACGCCGACCACCGCCACGTCGCGCACGTGGGGGTGCTCGACGAGCACCGCCTCCAGCTCCGCCGGAGCGATGTTCTCACCGCCGCGGATGATGGTGTCGTCGCTGCGGCCACCGATGAACAGGTAGCCGTCCTCATCCACCGTGGCGATGTCTTTGGTTGGGAACCAACCATTTTCGTCGAGAACCGAACCGATCCCGGTGTAGCGGCCGGACACCTGCTCGCCGCGCACGAACAGTTCCCCCGTCTCCCCCGGGCCCAGCACGGTGCCGTCCTCGGCGCGGATCTGCAGTTCGATGCCGGGCACCGGGCGGCCCACCGATGCCAGCCGCCTGGCGACCACGGCGTCGGCGGCGCGGTGCGCCGCACGGTGGTCATCGGGTGAGAGCACGGCGATCGTCGAGCTTGTTTCGGTGAGTCCGTAGGCGTTGACGAAGCCGACGTCCGGCAACAGCTCGAGTGCCCGGCGGACCAGCGGCAGGCCCACTTTGGAGCCGCCATAGGCAAGGTTGCGCAGCGCGGTCAGCTTGTGCTCGCCGGTCTCGAGCACCGTGATGATGCGGTCCAGCATGGTCGGCACCACCGTCGCGGTGGTGACTCGCTCGTCGTTGGCCAGCCGCACCCACTGGTGCGGGTCGAAGTTCGGCAGATACACCATCTTCCGGCCGGCATACAGGTTGGACAGCGCGGCGCCGACCCCGGCGATGTGATACGGCGGCACACAGATCAGCGCGGCGTCCTCCGTTGCGGCCGAATCGAATTCGACCGTCCCGGTGATGTAACTGGTGAGGTTGTTGTGGGTGAGCTCGACGGCCTTGGGTTGCGACGTGGTGCCGGAGGTGAACAGCACCACGGCGACCGACTCCGGGTCGGCGAACTCAGCGGCCGCCTCGGCGCCGCGCGCCAGCGTGAGGAAGTCCCCGGAGCTCAGCGCCCGGGCGTCGCCGATCATGTCCCGGTACCGGTCGTCGACGACCACCAGCGGTTCGGGCAACCGGTGGATCAGGGCCTGGATGCCCTGCGCGGAGAGCCGGTAGTTGATCGGCGTGAAGGGCAGCCCGGCCCGCGCCGAGGCGAAGATCAGCAGCGGCAGCAGCGCACCGCCGGCGCCGACGTAGACGACGTGCTGCGCCCGGGACGCGGCCAGAACGCCGGCGCCGCCATCGGCCAGATCGCTGAGCTGCTGCGTCGTCAACCGCAGGTCCCCCGAGACCACGGCGGTGCGGTCCGGATGGCCCGACACAGCCATTTCGAGCAGCAACGAAATGCTCATCCTCGATCCTTCTGGGAACCCCGCCCTTTACAAATCTAGGCTATAGTGTAACCCATGGGTGGGCCGAGCTGAGCGATGCCGGCCACGCCGACAGTTCGCGCTACCGGCTCAGGTGCCCGTCCAGCGCGGCGGGCGCTTCTCGGCGAAGGCGATTGCGCCCTCCTTCGCGTCGTTGGACATGAAGATCGGCGCCAGGATCTCGATCTGCTTGGTGAACCGGCTCTCCAGCGGCCAGCCCCGGGATTCGGTGATGATGCGCTTGGTGGCGGCCACCGCGAGTGGACCGTTCGCGGTGATCTTCTCGGCCAGCGCGATGGCGGCGTCCAGCGCCCCGCCGGGCTCGGCCAGCACATTGACCATGCCGAGTTCGTGTGCACGCTCGGCTGACAGTTGGTCACCGGTCAGCGCCAACTCCATGGCGATCGCGTACGGGATGCGCTCGGGCAACCGCAGCAGGCCACCGCCGCCGGCCACCAGGCCGCGCTTGACCTCCGGGATGCCGAATGCCGAGTTCCTCGACGCCACAATCAGATCGGTGGCCAGCGCCAGTTCGGTGCCACCGGCCAGGGCGTACCCCTCGACCGCCGCGATCAGCGGCTTGGCGGGCGGCCGCTCGGTGAAGCCCAGGCCGCGGCCGGCGATAGCGACATTCTCGCCGCGGGCGAATGCCTTGAGATCCATGCCGGCGCAGAACGAGCCGCCCGCACCGGTCAGGATCGCCACCGAGAGGTCGGCGTCGTCGTCCAGCCGATCCATGGCGTCGGCCAGACCCTGACTGGCGGCCGCGTTGATCGCGTTCTTGGCCTTGGGGCGGTTGATCGTGATGATCAGGATCCGGTCCCGCTGCTCGACCAGGACCTCGGGTTCGGTGTTGGCTTCGTCGCTCACAGAGCCGATGGTAGCGGTCGGAGGGCGTGACGAATCCGCCGGTGCGTGTAACGCCGGCTCACGCCTGCGCCATCGCTTCTTCCACGACCGTCAGCTCTTCGGAAAGCCCTGCCGCTCTGCGTATTTCGACGAACTCGGCCAACATCGCATCGGTCACCTCGTGCGGGTCGTCGAGGGTGGCGCCATCGGTCAGCACCGAGATGTTGAGCTGATCGACGTAACTCCACACGGTGATGTTCAGGCCACTGCCTGCCGTCAGCGGACCCACCGAGTAGATCTCGGTCACCAGCGCCCCGCCCACCCGGCCGCGTTCGCGGGGACCTGGCACGTTGGAGATGTTCAGGTTGAGGACCTTGTTCTGCCCGTCGCGGCTGGACAACCAGCGGAACATGGCTTCGGTACCCGACGGCGGCCAGTAGGCGGCCCAGCGGCTGATCAATTCCGGGCCCAGCAACTGGTGGCTTTCCTTGGCGGACAGCGCGTTGTCGTGCGCTGCCCGCACCCGCTGCAGTGGATCGTCCACATCGGCGGGCAACGCGACCATCATTCCGCTGAAGTAGTTGCCGGAGATCCGATTTGGATCGAAGTTGAAACTGACCGGCACCGAGGCCAGCAGCGGCACCGCTTTTCCGTCATATCGCAACAGCAGGTTGCGCAGCGCTCCACTGGACATGGCCAGCACCATGTCGTTGATCGTCGCGCCGAGCTTCTTGCCGGTCTGCTTCACGTCGGCCAACGCCAGGGTGGCGGTCGCGAACCGGCGCTCCGGGGTGAGCATGTGATTCATGAAGGTGGGCGGCGGGGTGAACGGCATGGTCAGTTCGGGTGAGAGCTTGCGCGAGCTGCGCCGCACCCTGCCGACGCCCCGCGCGGTATAGGCGAGGGTGCCGGGAATGCGCTTGATGTGACGCATGTGGTCGACGAATGCCGTGTTGATCAGTTCGCGCTTGGTGGGCGCCGGATCGGGTGTGTACGAACCGGCCTGCGGAGTAGGCACCAGGTCCATGCCGTGTGCCATCAGGTTCGCCGAGGCGACACCGTCGGCCAGCGCGTGGTGGATCTTGAGCACCACCGCGATCCGGTCGTTGGCCAGGCCCTCCACGAAATACATTTCCCACAGCGGATGAGCACGGTCCAGCGGGGTGCTGGCGATCTGGCCGATTGCCTCGTCGAGTTCCCGGCGACCGCCCGGGGCCGGCAACCGCCACGGACGAATGTGGTAGTCGAAGTCAACCTCGCAGTTCTCCCGCCACATCGGGTGGTGGAACTTGTATGGGACGTCGACCAGCTGATAACCCAGCGGGACCAGCTTGTCCATCCGGCCGGCGATCACCTGACGGAAGGCGTCGATGGTGAAACCCCGGCTGGCCGGATCCAATTCGATGATCGCGACCTTGACGGTGTGCATATGCACGTTCGGCGTCTCGCTGTAGAGCAGCACCGCGTCCCAGCCGCTCAGCCGCTTCACTGCAGCCCCCTACCCACAGCTCGACCTTACAATCGGCGCGCCTTCAGATGACCTCTTTGGCGAACTGCGCCCGGGTGCGGTGCACCTGGTTCAAGAACAGCGACGTAGCGTGGGCCATCGCGCCCGCCCGCGGCCCGTCGAGCATGTCGAAACCGTGGCCGGCCCCCGGCAGCTCCACGTAACTCACCAGCGAAGCCGACACCGAACGCAGCCGCTCGACGAAGCTACGCGCCTGCGCGACCGGGATCACGCTGTCGCGGCTACCGTGAATCACCAGGAACGGCGGGGCATCCCGGTGCACCCGGGCGATCGGCGAGGCGTCGCGGAAGATCTCGGGGTGGCGGGAGATCGAGCGCTGGACCACCACGCGCTCGAGGAACTGCACGAACCGTTCCCGCTCGGGCGTGGACCGGTCCTCCCAGCAGTACCGGCCGTAGATCCCCACCACCGCATCCACCGAGCTGTCCGCGCCGTCGGGCAGCTTCGCCCCGTACTTCGGGTCATCGTCGGTGAGTCCGGCCAGCGCCGCCAGGTGTCCGCCGGCCGAACAACCGGCCACCGCGACGAAGTTGCGGTCGCCACCGAACCGGTCGACGTTGGCGCGCGCCCAGGCGATCGCGGTCTTGACGTCGGTGATGTGGCGCGGCCAGCGGTGATGCGGCGAGACCCGGTAATTGATCGCCAGGCAGACCCAGCCCTGCTCGGCCAGGCGGGACATCAGCGCGGTTCCCTGCATCTGGGTACTGCCGTGCACCCAGGCCCCGCCGGGCACGAAGATCAGCACCGGCGCGGGTTCGGCGGGCAGGTCCTTGCGCCGCCAGACATCCAGCCTCTGAGCGGGTTGGTCGCCGTAGTGGACACCGCGCCGGTGCAGGTACTTGCTGCGGCGCAGCGCCTCCCAGAACGGGGGGCCGGGGTTGGCGACGGGCCATTCGCCGTCCAGTTCTTCCGGCGACACCGTTCCACGCAGGGCCGCGATGGATACCTCGTGAGTGCTCTCCCGCTCGCGACGGCGCAGCTCACCGCTGCCCGGAGCGAACCTCCCCTTGGCCGATGCGGACACCAGTTCGGGCGCGAAACGCATGCCCCAGAGGCTCACCGCGGCAAGGGTGCCCAACGGCTCCAAACTCTTGCCGACCAGCGGCAACGACGCCCCGGCCCGGCTCATGGCCAGCAGATAGTCGGCCGGACCGGCCCGCAGCATCCTCTTGACGCAGGATATTGACTGTCCAGTCGCCGTCATGGAGGGGAGCGTACCCCTACCGACCGGGAGTAACCCAGCATCAGCGGGTTTCTTTGCACCGCCGGCGCAGCACGAGTCGTCTTGCGACGAAGCAGAGGGCGCTGCCGGCAAACAACGCGGCGACCAGCAGCAACCATCGGCCCGCGAACGCCTGCTGGGTCTGACCGGTCGCCGCCTGGTAGGTGTTGGCGCCCTGCTCGATGATGCCGGGCAGGAAGACCAGCAGGGTGAGCCCGGCGCCCAGCGCCGGAACGCGAATGTAGTTGCGGACCGGGACTATTGGGGTGCGCAGCCCGCCTCGGCGTCCCGCCAGGCGGCCGATCAGCGCGTCGGCCAGTGCGCAGATCGGGAAAAGCACCAGGTCGTGCGCGATGACCGCGGCCGCGAACCAGACGGCGACCGACTGCCACCAGGTGCCCGGATTCCACAGCGCGGCCGGCCGCAGGGCGACCAGCACATAGCCCAGCAGCGCGAACCCGGCCAGCATGGTCAGCAGATGCAGCGGGTGGGCACCATAGAATCGGGTGAAAAGTGTTGGCCGCGAGATCATTTCATGTGACCTTGCGACGCGTTGAAATTTATGGCGGTGACCCATTTGGTGTTGTGCACACCGGGCAGGGCGGGCACGATGATCCGCGCCGGATAGCCGTGATCCAGGGGCAGGTCCTCGCCGTTGACCCGCAGGGCCAGCAGCGCGTCCGGGTCGGCGACCTGGTTTGCCGCCAGGGTCGCCTCGCCGAACGCGCCGCCCCGCTGCAGCGACCGCACGTGCGCCGAGCCCGGAGCCGGCACGCCCGCCAACCTCGCCAGGTCGGCCAACGGCACCCCGCTCCAGGTCTGCACCGTCGACCACCCTTCGACACAGGCGATCGGCAGCCGTGCGGTGCGTTGTGGCAGCCGGCCCAGCGCGGCGCGGTCCAGCACCACCTCGGCGGGCCCGCCCAGCAACGTCAATCGCCAGTCGGGCCCCACCGCCGCCTCGGTGATGCCGGCGACCGACGCGGTCTTGTTGACCGGAAAATCCCGGCGCCCCGGAGCCGGCCGGCCGCGAGGCATGAGCAGCGCGACGCTGCGCGCCGGTCCGCCGAGCGTCTGTCCGGCGGTCAGCACCGCCAGCAGCAGCACGCCGGAGCCCACCAGGGCCAGCGCGCCGCGCCGGCTCATGGTCGGCTCCGCCGGCTCGGCGGCCACCAGCCCATGCGCGTCGGGTGGCTGTGCGCGAGTGTCGGCGACGTTGGTGCGCAAGACTTCTCGCATCGACAACGACCGCAGCCCGGCGATCATGTGCGGAATCTTGAGCGCGATATGCATCAGGAATCCGGTGATGAAGACCCAGGCTCCGAAGTAGTGCGCGTCGTAGAAGCTGAACCCGAAGATGTAGTCGTACTGGATGTTGAGCACACCGGTGACGATCTCGAACAGCACGCCCCCGACCAGCATCAGCAACGAGACACGCTCGGCCAGCTGGGCCGGCGAGCGGGCGGGCGGCCAGTCGAACAGTTTCGGAATCACCGACCACAGCTTGGCCAGCACCACCGGAATGATCAGCAGCCCGAGACCCACGTGCAGTCCCTGGGTCAGCCGGTAGAGCCAGGACGGCCGGGTGGGCCAGCTGAACAGCGGCAGCCGCAGCCAGCCCACGTCGGCCGGGATGGCCTGGCCGAATTGCGGGGCGTAGGCGATATAGGACAGTAGGCCGGTGAGGATGACGATCGGCAGGGCGACCAGCAGCGCCAACCCGAACACCGACGTCAGCCAGGGTCCGCGCAGCGGGCTGCTGAAACGTTTCGCTAGTGATCTCACAGCGCAGCCAGCGTTGCGATCACCCTCCCGCCGATCATCCGCACGCCCGTCAGCGTAAGGCCAACCTGCGCCGCAAGCGAGGCGGCGCTGTCCACACCGACCGATGCCCAGCGAAACCAGGGGCCGACCTCACGACCGGACTCCAGCCGCACCCAACGCCCCTGGATTCCGACGGCGCCGGTATCGAACTCGGCGACGCACCGGCCGCCGCGGCCCAGCAACTCGGCGGCCCGGCCCAGGATGCGACTCGGGTCACCGCCCAGACCGACGTTGCCGTCGACCAGTAACACCGTCTGCCAGCGGCCGGTGCCGGGCAGCGGCTCGAAAACGTCGCCGAGCAGTGCCGGAGCGCCGCACCGGCTGGCAAGTTGGATCGCGGTGGCCGAACGGTCGATACCCAGGGCCGGTATGCCCCGTTGCACCAGCCGCGCCACCAGCCGTGCCGGTCCGCATCCCAATTCGATGGTCGGACCGCTGCACAACTGGGCGACGGCCTCATCGAACGCCTCGTCGCAGGCCCGTTCGCCGGCGCTTTGCTCGTCGGTGGCGCGATCGGCGGCGGGCAGCCAGCGGTGAGCAGGCAGCGGGCGCACCTCGCCGTCGTCGTGCCGGATCCAACAACGTTCACCACCGAGCGCCCGCTCGTACAGATGGCCAAGCATTTACCCGCTCCTCGCATCGTGATCGACCACGTTGCGCGAACGCGCAGCGGCCCCTGGCAAAACCGCGTCCACCGACAGAACTTTCGATACCCGGTTCCCCGGCCGGCTACACCCGCCGCTGTCAATGCTTTGGCTCGGCGAACGCGAAATGTTCACCTTGGTGATTCGGTGCCGACGCACCGCCAGATTGACCGAGTTGGATACTGAAACAGTGTCGGCCGCTGTGAATGACGATGTCCACCCCGACTTGCGCCGGATTGCGCGCCTGGCACCGCGGCGACTGGCCGGTCCCCGGCTATTGCCGCTGATGCGGCGGGTTACCAGGCTGATGACCCTGGGCCCGACGCCGACCGGCGTCGAAGTGCTCACGCTGGCCTCGGGCGGCGGTGTCCGGCTCTACCGGCCCGCGGGCCGCACCGAACCGGCCCCCGCGCTGCTGTGGATCCACGGCGGCGGATACGTGTTCGGTTCGGCGAAGCAGGACGACGCGTTATGCCTGCGGTTCAGCAAAGAGCTGGACATCACGGTGGCTTCGGTGGACTACCGGCTGGCACCCGAGCACCCCTACCCCGCCCCGCTCGAGGACTGCTACGCGGCGCTGAGCTGGCTGGCCACCCTGCCGGCGGTGGATTCCGCCCGGGTGGCGATCGGCGGGGCCAGCGCCGGCGGCGGACTGGCCGCCGCGCTGGCGTTGCTGGCCCGGGACCGGCGCTCCCAGCCCGGCTCCGTCGCGCCGGTGTTCCAGCTGTTGGTCTATCCCATGCTGGACGACCGCAGTTCGGCCGCGCCCCCCGACCCGAATCACCGGTTGTGGGATCCGCGCGCGAACCGATTCGGCTGGACCTCCTATCTCGGCGGCGCCGACCCGGAGGTTGCGGTGCCTGCCCGGCGCGCCGACCTGAGCGGGGTGGCGCCGGCCTGGATCGGCGTCGGCACCCACGACCTCTTCCACGAGGAGGACGTCGAGTACGCACGGCGACTGGCCGAGGCCGGCGTGCCGTGCCAGGTGGAACTCATTCCCGGGGCGTTCCACGGCTTCGACCTGGTGGCGGCGAAACTGCCGGTGTCGCAACAGTTTTTCCGGATGCAGTGCGACGCGCTGCGGCCGGTGTTGACCGGTCACATCGCGAAGTAGACGAGTTCGCCCCTGATGAGGGTGGCCGCCACCAGCGCGGCATCCAACTCGGCCAACACCGTCAGGGGCGGCTCGGACAGCACACACAGGTCCCCCGGTTCCCCGATCTCCACGGTGCGCGGCCGGTCCGGCCGGTCCGACCAGCCCAGGAACATGGTCAAAGCCGTTCGGGGCGAGACACGTTCACTCGCGTTGAGCACCGCGCCGCTCGGCGTGGTGCGCGACACCGCGGCCCGCATCGCCGCCCATGGATCGCCGTTGCCGAACGGCATGTCGGTGGACAGCGCGACGGGGATGTTCGCTTTACGCAGCGAGGCGACCCGCCAGAGCTGGTCTTGTTCGTGGTCCGGGACCTCGGCCAGGTACTGATCACCGCGCTCGGCAACGAAATTGGGCTGGGTGACGACGGTGACTCCGAGGTCGGCCAGCTCACCAAGGTTGTCGTCGGGTACCACCGCGGCGTGTTCGATGCGGTCCAACGGATGGCTTCCGGCGGCGCGCAACGCGGCGATCGTCACCAGCAGCTGAGCTGCCGTCACGCAGTGCACCGCGACGGGCTGACCGACGCGATGCCGGTCGGCGATCCACTGCGTCAGCGCGTCCAAGTCCAGCCGGTCGTCGTGCAGGATCATCTTGCCCGGCACCAACACCCGGATACCGGGCCGGAATTCGCCGCTGCGGTGCGCCATCATCAGCGACACCAGACCCTCGACGTCGAGGTCGGGGGTGGCGTCGGTGACTCCGGTCACGCCGGTCGCCGTGATTCGCCGGCTCAGTTCGGCCAGATCCGTTTCCCGCCGCAGCGCCGCGTCCCGCAGCGCCCGCGACCACGGATCGGCGGCGCGCAACCGGCCGTCGGGGTGACCGGCGAGGCCGACGCGTCCCAACGCGGCGGAGTTGAGCATCCACAACGCTCCGCTGCGGTGCTGAACCCGCACCGGGACATCGGCCAGCACCGCATCCAGAGTGGTCCGGTCCAGTTCTCCGGCGACCGATTCGTGGTAGCCGACGGCGCGGATCCAGCCGTCGGGGCCCGGCACGGCATTGGCGAGGGTGTGCACCAGTTGATCTCTGGTACGCACACTGGGCGGCCCAACGGCAAGCGAATCCAATGCGGCCGCGGCCGAATGCAAATGCACGTGGTGGTCGTGCAGGCCGGGCAGCACGGTACCGCCGCCGGCGTCGAGCACACCCTCGCCCGGCCGCGGGGCCAGGCCCTGGCGCACCTCTTCGATGCGGGCACCCACCCGGATGTCGGTGCTGGTTCCATCGATGAGGGTGGCCCGCTTGATCAGCATGGCAGACAACGCCTTTCGGCCACCAGGTGGCGTACCAGGTCATTGTCGGCCCCCAACCCGGAGGCCGTGCCGGTCACCTCGGGCGCCGCGGGGCGCAGCACCCGGTGGTGGGATTGCACCGGGCCGGCGGGCAGCTCCGCGTAGGTCGCGGCGACCGCGGCCATCGCGACCTCGATGAGTTCGCCGCCGCCGCGACCCAACGAGTCCAACACCGCGCGACCGGCCTCTAGCCCCGCTAACGGGTCGGCGATGGCGTCACCGCAGAACACCGGACCGGCGCCGACCAGGCCGCCGGCCACCGCGGCGTCGTCACCGAAGGCCGGCCGTCGCGATCCCTGCCCATGACCGCTGATCCGCAGCCAGATTCGGCCGGTCCGCGGCGCCACGTCGTCGGGACCCAGGCGGCGGCGCGGCAGTGCGTCCGGCCGCGACCCTTCGATCACGATGTCGGCAACCGCCAGCAGGTTTCGCAACTCTTCGGCTTGCCGGTCGAAGTCCAGGCAGTAGGACAGCTTCCCGCCGTTGATCCAGTCGAAGAAGGTGCGGTTGCCGGCCCGGGTGCCGTCGGGCCGAACGGGACTTTCCACTTTGACCACGGTGGCACCCGCCCGGGCCAGCAACTGCCCGCACAGCGGGCCCGCCCACATCGAGGACAGGTCGGCCACCAGTAGCCCGGCGGCACCGGTGGCCGGTGCGCGCGGAGCCGTCGCGCGGATCCGCGGTGGCGCCGCGACGGCCTCCCCCAGCACGGCCGCCGGGATGTCGAGCAGCGCCGCGCGCTCAACGACCTCCGCCGCCGGGCGGTCAGCCGCCCAGCGCTGCAGCGCCGCCCATGGGTCTGGCGTCGTGGTGCCCGTGGACAGCAGGGCGGGAACGGCGGCGACGTCGTCGGGCCGGGACAGCGTCATCGCACACCAGGCGTCACGTGCGGCCATCAACCGGGTGGCGCCGCCGGCCGATACCCGCCCCGTGCGGGTCAGGCCGAGCAGGCCCGCGCGGCCGGTCAGCAGGGCCGCGGCGTCCGGAGCCGTTGCGCGGGCTTTGCCGAGGACGTTGGCGCGGGAGAAGTCGGGGGTGCCGCCGGGCAGACCGGTGAGGTAGGCCAGGCCACTGTGCCCCCAGGCGCGGATATGCTCGTTGGCACACCGGGGCGGCATCGAACTCACCACACCATGGTTGCTCGGGGGCGCCTGGGTCTGGCCCGGGGGGCCTCGAAGCTCCTGCACCGAAGCAGATTCGGCCGGTGATCGAGGTGGACCGGCAGTACCGACAGTCATAGTCTCGGCGTCAGAACCGAAGATTCACCGGTTGTCGCCGCGACGGTGTTACCCATGTGATGCTAGTCACGTCTTTGCGAGACCAATTGACCGATTTAGGTTGATTTAACAGAAAGCTAGTTTGTTTTGCGGCAAATCCCGCTATGGTTCGTATCGGCTTAGCCGAACAGCATGACCGGGGGACCCTCAACGACCTCTGTGGTCGTCCTAGCTAGTTGGTGGTTCCCATGTCTTACGTAGTTGCAACGCCGGAGCTGCTCTCCGGAGCGGTGTCGCAGTTGGCAGGTCTGGGCGCGACGCTGGACCAGGCCAACGCGACCGCGGCGGCGTCTACCACCGAAGTGCTGGCCGCAGCGCAGGACGAGGTATCAGCCGCGATCGCGGCGCTGTTCGGCACCCACGGCCAGGCCTACCAGAGCATCAGCGCACAAGCGACGGCCTTCAATACCCGTTTCATCCAGGCCCTCTCGTCCGGCGCGACTGCCTACACCGCCGCCGAGGCCGCCGCCGCATCTCCGCTGCAGCCGCTGATCGACCTGGTCAACTGGCCCACCGAGACGCTGTTCGGACGCCCGCTCATCGGCGACGGCGCCAACGGCATCGACGGGATCGGTGGCGCCGGTCAACCAGGCGGCTACCTGTACGGCAGCGGCGGTAACGGCGGATCCGGCGCGGCGGGCTCAGCCGGTGGGGCCGGCGGATCGGCCGGACTGATCGGCCACGGCGGCGCCGGCGGCGCCGGCGGAAATTCGGCGACGGGCAGTGCCGGGGCCGGTGGCGCCGGAGGCACTGGCGGCTGGCTGTACGGCAACGGCGGCGCCGGCGGCGCCGGCGGAAGCAACACGGGCGGACTGGGCGTCGGCGGCCTCGGCGGAGTCGGTGGTGCGGCGCGTCTGCTGGGCAGCGGCGGGGCCGGTGGGATCGGCGGGTCCAGCCTGACCGCTGACGGCGGCGCCGGGGCGGCCGGTGGTGGCGCCGGCCTGTTGTACGGCAACGGCGGATTCGGCGGTGCCGGCGGCAGCGCCCTGGGCAACGGTGCCGGCGGAACGGGCGGTGCCGGCGCCAACGCCGGGCTGTTGGGCAATGCCGGATTCGGCGGCGCCGGCGGCGACGGCACGTTGCTCGGCGCGGGTGGCGCCGGCGGCGCCGGTGGCAACGCCGTACTGGGCATTGCGGGCTCGGGTGGCGCCGGCGGTGACGCCGCGGGCAGCGGCGCCGGCGGCGCCGGCGGCATCGGCGGTAACGCCTGGCTGGTGGGTCTCGGCGGGCACGGCGGAGCCGGCGGAAGCAGCGCCGGCGCCGACGCCGGCGCGGGTGGAGCGGGCGGGGCCGCCGTTCTGATCGGTTATGGCGGCAACGGCGCGGCCGGCGGCAGCAGCATGGGCGGCTCCGGAGGCGCCGGCGGCGCCGGAGCAACAGGTGGTCTGCTGCTCGGTAGCGGCGGCGTAGGCGGCAACGGCGGGGCCAACCTCGGCGGCAGCGGGGCCGGCGGGGCCGGCGGGGCCGGCGGTAACGCCTGGCTGCTGGGCGAAGGCGGCTCCGGCGGGTCCGGGGGCAGCAGCGTCAGTGGTGTCGGCGGGGCCGGCGGCGTCGGGGCCAATGGCGGCTTCCTACTGGGTACCGGCGGCTCCGGCGGACACGGCGGTTCGACTACTTTCGCCGGCGGCACGGCGGGCAACGGCGGCACGGCAGGTAACGCCTGGTTACTCGGCAGGGGTGGCATCGGCGGGAGCGGCGGAAGCAGCACCAACGGCCTCGGCGGCAACGGCGGCGGTGGCGGCAATGCCGGGTTCCTGCTCGGAAGCGGCGCGGCCGGCGGAAGTGGCGGGGCCGGCGGAGCCGGTGACGGCATCGGTGGCGGCGGTGGAAACTCCTGGTTGCTCGGCAACGGCGGCAACGGCGGAAACGGCGTGATCGGCGGCACCGCAGGGCGGGCAGGACTACTGATCGGCAGCGGCGGCGACGGCGGCACCGGCCGCTCCGGCGCCAACGGCGGACTGTTGTTCGGCGATGGCGGCAACGGCGGCAACGGGGGCGTCGAGCTTGCGTCCAACGGCGGCGCCGGTGGACGATCCTGGCTGCTCGGCAGCGGCGGGAACGGCGGCGCGGGCAGTACCGGCATATCGACGATCGCCGACGGGAACGGCTTCGCCGGCGGCACCGGCGGCAGCGCCGGACTGTTGTTCGGCTTCGGCGGCAACGGTGGTGCCGGCGGCGCCGGACTGGTCACCACTGCCGGTTCCGGAAACGGCGGCGCCGGCGGCGCCGGCGGGGACGCCGGCTGGATCTGGGGCCTCGGCGGGGACGGCGGAACGGGCGGCGCAGGCGGGCACGACACCCTCCTCGCGGCGGCCGGTAACGGCGGGAGCGGCGGCAGCGGCGGCACGGCCAGGATCTTCGGCAGCGGCGGCAGCGGCGGCGCCGGCGGCAGCGGCGGCGATGCCGTCGACAGCGCGGCCGGCGCGGGTGGCCGAGGTGGCAATGCCGGCGGCAGCGGATTCATCTTCGGCAACGGCGCCTCCGGCGGGGCGGGCGGCGCCGGGGGCGTCGGCGGACCCACCGCGACCGGCGGTGCGGGCGGTCACGGCGGCGCCGGCGCATCGACATTCCTGCTGGGCAACGGCGGCGCCGGCGGGGCCGGCGGTGCCGCGGGCGACGGAACCGATGCCAGCGGAGCGGGAGCTGCCGGCGGGTATGGCGGCGCCGCGGGCAACAGCGGATTCATCTACGGCAACGGCGGCGCCGGCGGCGTGGGCGGGGCCGGCGGCGACAACCTGAGCGGTGCTGCGGGTGGCCCCGGTGGCAACGGGGGTAGCGGCGGCAACTCGACCTTCATCGGCAACGGCGGAAACGGTGGCAGCGGTGGCAGCGGTGGCAGCGGCACTCCGGACGGGACCACCGGAAGCGGTGGCGGCGGCGGTCGCGGCGGCATATTCGGCCAGTCCGGAGCTCCCGGAAGTTCTGCCTGACCGGCGGTTATGCGAACGACCGCAGCTCCGTCGCCGTTACCGGGCGCGTTTGAGGACCGCGAGTACTGGGTTTTCCCGTACATGGCGCCGCATGCGCACGAAACGCCGATCTCCAATGGCCTGACTGTGGCGTAGACCACTCGTTGAAAACTTTTTGGATGACTTAGTGCCTTTTTAGGCAAAAGCCAGTTTGTTCTTCCTGATTTCCAGTTATCGTCGTATCGGCTAAGCCGATAAGCATGACCGGGGGACATGTACACGACCTCTTTGGTTGTGACCTAGTTAACGGGCGGTTCCCTTGTCGTACGTAATTGCATCGCCGGATGTGCTGTCAGCGGCAGCGTCGGACCTCTCCGGTCTCGGGGCCACCCTGGAGCGGGCAAACGCCGTCGCAGCGGCTTCCACCACCGAGCTGGTGGCCGCGGCGCAGGACGAGGTGTCCGCCGCCATCGCGGCCCTGTTCGGCAACCATGGGCAGGCCTATCAGAGCATCAGCACGCAGGCCGCCGCATTCCACAGCCGCTTCCTGCAGAGCTTGTCTGCGGGCGCGGGAGCCTATTCTGCGGCCGAGGCCGTCAACGCGGCACCGCTGGCGGGGCTGGAGCAGGCGGTGCTCGGGGTGATCAACGCCCCCACGCAGGCACTCCTGGGGCGTCCATTAATCGGTGATGGGGCAAACGGCAGCACACCCGGGGCGGCCGGCGGAGCCGGTGGCCTGCTCTACGGCAACGGCGGTGCCGGTGCGGCGGGAGCAACCGGGCAGGCCGGCGGTACCGGCGGCAGTGCCGGACTGATCGGCAACGGCGGCGTCGGCGGTGCCGGCGGTTCCTCGGCAACCGGCAATGGCGGCGCCGGGGGGGCCGGCGGGGCCGGCGGGTGGCTGTACGGCAGCGGCGGTGCCGGCGGGGCAGGCGGCGCAAACCTCAACGGTATGGGGACCGGCGGCGCCGGCGGTGCGGGCGGCCGGGCCTGGTTCATCGGCGCCGGTGGGAGCGGCGCGGCCGGCGGTGCGGGTGCCAACGGTGGCGCGGGCGCATCCGGTGGCCACGGCGGCTACCTGTACGGCGACGGCGGCACGGGCGGGGCCGGCGGCGCCAACACCAGTCCCACCGGCTTCGGGGGAGCCGGCGGCCGTGGCGGTGACGCCTACCTGCTCAGCTCGGGTGGCGCCGGCGGATCCGGCGGCGCCGGACCGTCTGTCGGCGGCCAGGCCGGCCTCGGCGGCCACGGTGGTCACGGTGGCCTGTTCGCCGGTTCCGGTGGTGCCGGCGGCGGCGGCGGTACCGGCACGAGCGGGGGCAGCGGCGGCGCGGGTGGCGACGCCGGGTGGCTGTCCGGCGGCACCGGCGGTGCGGGTGGCGCCGGCGGTATCGGCCAGAGCGGCAACGGCGGCCTGGGTGGCGCCGGCGGCTCGGGCGGGTTCTATGGGACCGGTGGAGCGGGCGGCACTGGCGGAGGAGGTGCCGCGGCCGGCGGCACAGGCGGACTGGGCGGCAACGCCGGCTGGCTGTTGGGCACCGGCGGTACCGGCGGCAGCGGCGGATCCAGTGGCTTGGGCAACCTTGGCGGTAACGGGGGCGCCGGCGGCAACGGCGGCTGGTTGTACGGCAATGGTGGTGTCGGCGGTAACGGCGCCAACGGCGGAGCGGGAACGACCGGCGTCAACGGCGGCCACGGTGGCCACGGCGGTGCCGGCGGTAGGGGCGGTCTGCTGTTCAGCGACGGCGGAAACGGCGGCAACGGCGGCGTAGGCGGTAAGGGCGGTACCGGTACGCAAGGCGCCAACGGCGCCGACGGGACCTATCCCAGCGGCAACGGCGCCGACGGCGGCGATGGCGGCGCGGGCGCTATCGGTGGCAATGGCGGCAATGGCGGCGCCGCGGGCCGCGGCGGCCTGCTGTTCGGCGAGTCCGGTATCACCGGCCGCGGCGGGGCGGGCGGCGATGGGGGCACCGGCGGGATCGCCGGTAACGGCGGCAACGGTGCGGCAGGCAGCGCGACCAGCCCCCACGGCGGCAACGGGGGCAACGGAGGCAACAACAACGGCGTCGGTGGCGCGGGTGGCACCGGTGGCTCCGGATCGGTCACCGGCGCGCATGGCAAGAGTGGCAGCACCGTCACCGGTGCGGGTGGCAACGGCGGCAACGGCGGAGCGGGCTACGACGCATCCCTGGGTGCAGTCGCCGGCGCCAGTGGCGGCAACGGCGGCAACGGCGGTAGCGGGGGCAACTACGGCAACGGTGGCGCCGGCGGGGCCGGCGGTAACGCCGCGGCGGGCCAGGCAGGCAGCAGCGGCGGCAACTTCGGCGACAGCGGCACCAATGGCCTGGCCGGTGGATCCGGCGGTCGCGGTGGCGCCGGCGGCAACGGTGGCTCGATCTCCGGTAACAGCGGGGCGGGCGGCGCCGGCGGTGTCGGTGGCGACGGCGGCGCCGGTGGTGCCGGAATAGACGGTAAGTCCGGCACCACCGCGGGCGAGGCCGGTCAGGCCGGCGGTAACGGCGGCGACGGCGGTGCCGGCGGTAGCGGTGGCGCGGGCGGCAAGGCGGGCACGGTGCTGGGCAAGGGCGCCGCGGGCGCCGCGGGAGCCGGCGGAGCAGGCGGTGACGGCGGCGCGGCCGGTCGGCCCGGCGACGGTGGTGTGGGCGCGGGCGGCGATGTCAACCACGTCGACGGCGCGGCAGGGGGCAAGGGCGGCAACGCCGGCGCCGCGGGAGCCGGCGGCGACGGCGGAGCTAATGGAAGCGGCACCGGCGCGGGCGCCAAGGGCAGCAATGGCGCAGCAGTGGTCGGTCCGGCAGGTAATGGCGGCGACGGTGGCGCGGGATACGGCGCCACCGTGGCCGGCACCAACGGCGGTAGTGGCGGCGCCGGTGGTGACGGCGGCAACATCGGCAACGGCGGGAACGGCGGCAGCGGCGGCAACGGTGCGGCCGGGTCGGCCGGCAAGGACGGACTCAACCCCGGCGAATCGGGCGAAAACGGAATCGCGGGCGGAAAGGGCGGCGACGGCGGAGCCGGTGGTGCCGCGGGCGGTGCCGGCACCCACGGCGGTAACGGCGGTGCCGGTGGCCAGGGCGGCGGCGGCGGCCAGGGCGGCAGCGGCCAGAACGGTGAGAGCGGCGCGCTGACCAGCGGTGACGGCGGTGCCGGCAAGGCCGGTGGCAATGCCGGTAGCGGCGGTGCCGGCGGCGATGGCGGCAAGGGTGGCGCCGCGGGCGGAACCGGCCTGGGCGGTGCAGCCGGAACGGCCGGTAGCGGCGGCGCGGCCGGTAGCGGTGGCGACGCCGGGCTGGCCGGCAAGGGCGGCAGCGGCGCGGCGGGCGCAGCGGGCACCGCCGCCACCAACGGCAACGGTTTCGCCGGCGGTGACGGCGGCGCCGGTGGCCACGGCGCCGACGGCGGCAAGGGTGGTGTCGGCGGTCAGGCCGGTGCGGGCGCCGGCGGCAGCGCGGGAGCCAACGGAAACGGTGGCGCGGCCAGCAGTGGCGGCGCCGGCGGGGCGGCCGGCGCCGGCGGTGCCGGACTGTCCGGGGCCAACGGCGTGGCCGGGACCGACTTCGGCGCCGGCCAAAACGGCGGTGACGGCGGGGCCGGCGGCACCGGCGGTGCCGGCGGCACCGGCGGCACCGGCGGTCAGGCCGGTGGTTCCGGGGCGACGGCGGGCGCCGACGGCACCGGCGGCACCGGCGGCGCGGGCGGCAACGCCGGCACCGCCGGTAATGGTGGCCGCGGCGCCGACGGCATCAGCGGGGCCCTCGACGGCGGCGCCGGCGGCAAGGGCGGCAACGCCGGGGCGGTCGGCCAAGGCGGCACCGGCGGTAGCGGGCCGGCCGGCAACGGCCTGGCCGGTCAGGACGGGGCCGGGGCCAATGGTGGGCGCGGTGGTGATGGCGGTCATGGTCTGGCCGGTGGCGTGGGTAAAGACGGTGGCAACGCTGGAGACAGTGGTGGGGCCGGTGGGGATGGCGGTAAGGGCGGCGCCGGTGGTGCCGGGGGCACGGCCAGCGGCACCGCGACCGTCGGCGGCGACGGCGGGGCCGGGGGTCGGGGCGGGGCCGGCGGCCAGGGCGGCAGCGGCCGCGACGGCGACATCGGGGTGGCCGGGGTCGACCAGTACGGCACTGGTGTCAGCGGCGGCCAAGACGGCGGTAACGCCGGGGCCGGCGGCAGGGGTGGAGACGGCGGCGCGGGCGGTAACGCCGGCGCCGGACCCACCGCGGGCAAAGCCGGCAGCGGCGGGGACGCCGGGGCCGGCGGCAACGCCGGGCTGGCCGGCAAGGGCGGCCGCGGGGCCGGCGGCGCGGCCGGAGTGGCCGGAGTCGACCAGTACGGCACCGGTATCGGCGGCGGGCAGGCCGGCGGGGCCGGTGGTGACGGCGGCAACGGCGCCAACGGCGGCGCCGGCGGGGCCGCAGGCCAGGCGGGTATCGGCGGGGGCGGCCAGAACGGGGCCTTCGGCACCGGCGGCAACGCCAGCAGTGGCGGCGCCGGCGGCGCGGCCGGTCACGGTGGCGCCGGGGCGCAAGGCGCCGCCGGTATCGCCGGGGTCAACAACGGCGCCGGGACCGCCGGCGGTGACGGCGGCGCCGGCGGCCGCGGCGGCAACGGCGGCAGCGGCGGCACAGCCGGCCTCGACGGCAACGGCGCCACCACCGCCACCAGCGGCAGCGGCGGCGCCGGTGGAACCGGCGGCAACGCCGGCACCGCCGGTGCCGGTGGCCGCGGCGCCGACGGCATCAGCGGGGCCATCGACGGCGGCGCCGGCGGTAAGGGCGGCAACGCCGGGGCGGTCGGCCAAGGCGGCACCGGCGGCACCGGACCGGCCGGTAGCGGCGCCAACGGTGTGAACGGGCTGGGCGCCAACGGCGGGCGCGGCGGTGACGGCGGCCACGGTCTGGCCGGGGCCCCCGGCGCCAACGGGGTCAATGCGGCCAGCCCGAACGGCACCAACGGTGACGTCGGCGGCAAGGGCGGGGCCGGCGGGGACGGCGGCACCGCCAGCGGCACCACCACCACCGGCGGCGACGGCGGCACCGGCGGCAAGGGCGGGGCCGGCGGCAAGGGCGGCTCTGGCATCGACGGCGGCAACGCAGTGCCCACCAACGGCGTCGGCGGTTCCGGTCAGGCCGGCGGCAACGCCGGTAACGGCGGCGCCGGCGGCGACGGCGGCGCGGGCGGTAACGCCGGCGCCGGACCCACCGCGGGCAAAGCCGGCAGCGGCGGCGCGGCCGGTAGCGGTGGCGACGCCGGGCTGGCCGGCAAGGGCGGCAGCGGCGCGGCGGGCGCAGCGGGCACCGCCGCCACCAACGGCAACGGTTTCGCCGGCGGTGACGGCGGCGCCGGTGGCCACGGCGCCGACGGCGGCAAGGGTGGTGTCGGCGGTCAGGCCGGTGCGGGCGCCGGCGGCAGCGCGGGAGCCAACGGAAACGGTGGCGCGGCCAGCAGTGGCGGCGCCGGCGGGGCGGCCGGCGCCGGCGGTGCCGGACTGTCCGGGGCCAACGGCGTGGCCGGGACCGACTTCGGCGCCGGCCAAAACGGCGGTGACGGCGGGGCCGGCGGCACCGGCGGTGCCGGCGGCACCGGCGGCACCGGCGGTCAGGCCGGTGGTTCCGGGGCGACGGCGGGCGCCGACGGCACCGGCGGCACCGGCGGCGCGGGCGGCAACGCCGGCACCGCCGGTAATGGTGGCCGCGGCGCCGACGGCATCAGCGGGGCCCTCGACGGCGGCGCCGGCGGCAAGGGCGGCAACGCCGGGGCGGTCGGCCAAGGCGGCACCGGCGGTAGCGGGCCGGCCGGCAACGGCGCCAGCGGCGCCAACGGACTCGGCGCCAACGGCGGCCACGGCGGCGCCGGTGGAAACGGCGCAGCCGGCTCGATCGGCGACAATGGCTTCAATTCAGCTTCTCCCAACGGCACCACGGGCGGCGTCGGCGGTAAGGGTGGCGCTGGCGGGCAAGGCGGTACGGCCAGCGGCACCGGCACTACCGGCGGCGACGGCGGGGCCGGCGGCAGGGGCGGGGCCGGCGGCCGGGGCGGTTCCGGCATCGACGGCGGTGCCGGGGTGGCCGGGGTCGACCAGTACGGCACTGGCGTGGGAGCGGGCCAGAACGGCGGCAACGCCGGAGCCGGCGGGGCCGGCGGTGATGGTGGGGCCGGCGGCAAGGCGGGCGTCGGCTCGATCGCGGGCAAGGCCGGCAATGGTGGTAACGCCGGATCCGGTGGTGCGGCCGGCACCGCGGGTAAGGGCGGCGGGGGCGCCTCGGGCGCCAATGGCGTGTCCGGAACCGACCAGTACGGCACCGGCATCGGCGGCGGCCAGGCCGGGGGCAACGGCGGCGTCGGCGGTAACGGGGCCGACGGCGGCAACGGCGGCGCCGGTGGCGCCGCAGGCACCGGCGGTTTGACCCCGGCCACCAAGGGCCTCGACGGCAGCGGCGGCAACGCCAGTAACGGCGGCAGCGGCGGCAACGGTGGCGCCGGCGGCGCGGGTGCGCTCGGTGTGTCCGGATCCAACAGCGGCGCCGGCGGTAGCGGCGCCGGCGGCGGTAACGGTGGAAACGGCGGCAGCGGCGGCAACGGTGGCACGGGTGTGACCGTCGGCAATGCCGGCAGTGCCGGCAACGGCGGCAACAGCGGCGCCGGAGGAAATGGCGGCAATGGTGCCGACGGCACCATCAACAACCCCAACGGCGGTGCCGGCGGCAACGGCGGCAACCGCGGTGTGGCGGGCACGAAGGGCAGCGTCGGCACCGGCTCGGGCACCCCGGGCACCGGCAGCAACGGCATCGCCCCCACCACCGGCGGCAACGGCGGCAACGGCGGCACCGGCTTCACCTCCACCCTCGCCGGCGCCAACGGCGGCGCGGGCGGTAACGGCGGCGCCGGCGGCAACGTCGGCAACGGCGGTAACGGCGGCGCGGGCGGCAACGGCGTGGCCGGTGATGCGGGCAGCAACGGCGTCAATTTCGGCGACAGCGGTGGGACCGGGAAGGCCGGCGGATCCGGCGGAGCCGGCGGCGCCGGCGGCAAGGGCGGCTCCATCTCGGGCTCCGGCGGGCTCGGTGGCAACGGTGGCGCCGGTGCAAACGGTGGCGCCGGCGGAATCGGCGTCAACGGGGCTGCCGGCACAGCGGGCGACAATCCCTACACCACCGGCATCGGTGGCGGCCAGGCCGGCGGCAACGGCGGGGCCGGCGGCAACGGCGGTAGTGGCGGCAACGGCGGCCAAGGCGGCAAGTCGGCGCTGGGCGTCCAGGCGGCCAGCGGCACCGGCGGCAACGCCGGCAGCGGCGGCAACGGCGGCACGGGCGGTATCGGCGGCGCCGGCGCGGCCGGGGTGGCGGGTACGAACAGTGGCGCCGGCGGCAATGGCGCGGCCGGCGGCAACGGCGGTAACGGCGGCAGCGGCGGCAACGGCGGCACCGGATCCAGCACCGGCGCCAAGGGTGCCGGCGGCAACGGCGGCAACAGCGGTGCCGGCGGCAACGGCGGCAGCGGGGCCGACGGTATCTCCGGCAACCCCAACGGCGGCGCCGGCGGCAACGGCGGCAACCGCGGCACCGCAGGCACCGGCGGCAGCGCGGGCACCGGTACCGGCGCGGCAACCGCCGGCAGCAACGGCACCGCGCCCACCAGCGGCGGCAACGGCGGCAACGGCGGCCGCGGCTTCACCTCGACGGTCACGGGTGCCAACGGGGGTGCCGGCGGCAACGGCGGTGCCGGCGGCAACGTCGGTAACGGTGGTGCCGGCGGCAACGGCGGCGCCGGTGTGGCCGGTCTGGCAGGTACCAACACCGGCAACTCGGGCAGCAGCGGCAGCGCGGGTCAGGCCGGCGGGACGGGTGGTGCCGGCGGGACCGGTGGCAACGGCGGCTCCATCTCCGGCTCCGGTGGAATCGGTGGCAACGGCGGCGCCGGCGCAAACGGCGGCGCCGGAGGAATCGGCCTCAACGGCGCCGTGGGCGTCTCCGGCCAGAACCTCTACAGCACCGGTACCGGTGGCGGCCAGGCCGGCGGCAGCGGCGGGATCGGCGGCAACGGCGGCGGCGGCGGCAACGGCGGCCAAGGCGGCAAAGCGGCAGCAGGACTCGGCGCCCAGGCGGCCAACGGCGTCGGCGGGTCGGCAGGCAGCGGCGGCAGCGGTGGTGCCGGGGGCATTGGTGGCGCCGGCGCGGCCGGTGTGGCCGGAATCAACAGTGGCGCCGGCGGGAACGGCGCGGCCGGCGGTGCCGGCGGCAACGGCGGTGCCGGCGGCAACGGCGGCACCGGATCGAGCACCGGCGCCAAGGGCGGCGGGGGCAACGGCGGCAACAGCGGCGCCGGCGGCAATGGCGGTTACGGCGCCGACGGCAATTCCGCCAACCCCAACGGCGGCACCGGCGGCAACGGCGGTAACCGCGGCACCGCAGGCACCGGCGGCAGCGCGGGCACCGGTACCGGCGCGGCAACCGCCGGCAGTAACGGCACCGCGCCCACCAGCGGCGGCAACGGCGGGAACGGCGGCAACGGCTTCACCTCCACCGTCACCGGTGCCAACGGCGGCAACGGCGGCAACGGCGGCGCCGGCGGCAACGTCGGCAACGGCGGTGTAGGCGGAAACGGCGGCAACGGCGTGGCCGGCTTAGCCGGGACCAGCGGAGTCAACCTCGGCGACAGTGGCAACCCCGGTCAAGCCGGCGGTTCGGGCGGATCCGGCGGTACCGGGGGTAACGGCGGCTCGATCTCCGGCACCGCGGGTGTCGGCGGCAACGGCGGTGCCGGGGGTAGCGGCGGCAACGGGGGTACCGGGCTCAACGGCGCCGACGGCAAGGGTGGCCTCAACCCCTACACCACCGGTGTCGGTGGCGGTCAGGCCGGCGGCAACGGCGGAGCCGGCGGCAACGGCGGCAACGGCGGCAACGGCGGGGCCGGCGGCAAGACCGCCGGCGGCACCGGAACCCAAGCCGCCAGCGGCACCGGCGGCAACGCCGGCAACGGCGGCAACGGTGGCACGGGCGGCATCGGCGGGTCCGGTGTGAACGGCGTCGTCGGCACCAACAACGGTGCCGGCGGCAACGGTGCGAACGGCGGCAACGGCGGTGGCGGCGGCAACGGCGGCAACGGCGGCAGCGGTTTGACCACCGGCGCTGCCGGCAGTGCCGGCAACGGCGGCAACAGTGGCGCCGGCGGCAACGGCGGTAACGGTGCCGACGGCACCGCCGCCAACCCCGACGGTGGCGCCGGCGGCAACGGCGGCAACCGCGGCGTCGCCGGCACCCGGGGTGCCGTAGGCACCGGTTCGGGTACCCCCGGCACCGGCAGCAACGGCACCGCCCCCATTAGCGGCGGCAACGGCGGCAACGGGGGCACCGGATACAGCGCCACCCTCGACGGTGGCAACGGCGGCGACGGCGGGACCGGCGGTAACGGCGGCAACGTCGGTAACGGCGGCCGGGGCGGTGACGGCGGCTACGGGCTGGCCGGCATCGACGGCGAAGACGGCACCAACTTCGGCAGCAGCGGCGGCGACGGGACAGCCGGCGGTAGCGGCGGCGACGGTGGCAACGGCGGCAACGGCGGGTCGATCGCCGGTAACGGCGGTGCCGGCGGCAAGGGCGGCAACGCCGGTGACGGCGGTAGCGGCGGGGCCGGCGTGACCGGTGGCGCCGGAGTGGCCGGACAGAACCCCTACGGCAACGGCGACGGTGCCGGCCAGAACGGCGGCAACGGCGGCAACGGCGCGGCCGGCGGCAACGGCGGCAACGGCGGCCTCGGCGGCCTCTCGGCGCACGGCACCAAGGGCACCACCGGAACGGGCGGCAATGCTGGCAACGGCGGCGCGGCCGGAACCCCCGGCGACGGCGGCAACGGGGCAGACGGCAACGCCGTCTACACCACCGGCGGCGCCGGCGGTAAGGGCGGTAACCCCGGCACAGCAGGTGCAGGCGGCACCCGTGGCATCGGCTCCACCAACGGCAATGCCGGCAACGACGGCGCTGCGGTCAGCGTCCCGTCCGGCAACGGCGGCAACGGCGGCGCGGGATTCACCTCGACCGCGGCCGGCGCCAACGGCGGTGACGGTGGAGCCGGCGGGGCCGGCGGCTCGATCGGCAACGGCGGCCGGGGCGGCGACGGCGGCAACGGTGTCGCCGGCGACGCCGGAAACGCCGGAGTCAGCTCCGGCGACAACGGTGACACCGGTCAGGCCGGCGGTTACGGCGGCAAGGGCGGCGCGGGTGGCGCCGGCGGCGTGAACGGCGGTGACGGCGGGGCTGGCGGCAAGGGCGGTGCCGGAGCCGACGGCGGCAAGGGTGGTGCCGGGGTGACCGGTGCCAACGGCATCTCCGGCGTCGACCTGTACGACAACGGAGCCGGTGGCGGCCAGAACGGCGGCAACGGCGGCACGGGCGGCGCCGGCGGCAAGGGCGGCGCGGGTGGCCAGGGCGGTAGCGCGGGGCCCTACGGCGCCCAGGGCGTCGGCGGCGACGGCGGCAACGCCGGTAACGGCGGCGCGGCCGGTACCCCGGGCAACGGCGGCAACGGCGCGGCCGGTATCGCCGGCAGCATCACCGGTGGCGCAGGCGGTAAGGGCGGCAACCCGGGTGGCGTGGGCGCCGGCGGCATCGGCGGCGCCGCCGGCCAGGGCTTCGTCGACGGCAATCCGGGCGCCAACGGCGTTTCGGGCGCAGCAGTGACCGGCCCGGCCGGCAACGGCGGCAGCGGCGGCGTCGGCTACAGCGCCACCACACTCGGCGCCGCCGGTGGAGACGGCGGCAAGGGCGGCGCCGGCGGCTCGGTCGGTAACGGCGGCAACGGCGGTTCCGGCGGTAACGGAGCGGACGGCAAGGCGGGCGACAACACCGGCAACACCGGCAACAGCGGCACCAACGGTCAGGCCGGCGGCGCCGGCGGCAAGGGTGGCGACGGCGGCGCCGGCGGCTCGATTTCGGGCAACAGCGGCAACGGCGGCGCCGGCGGCAGGGGCGGCAACGGCGGCAACGGCGGCAACGGCCTCAACGGAGCCGACGGCGTCACCAACACCGACGCCTACGGCACCGGAATAGGCGGCGCACAGAACGGCGGCACCGGCGGCAACGGTGGGCAGGGCGGCGGCGGCGGCGCCGGCGGCAATGCCGGCACCGTCACCAAGGGCACCGTCGGGACGGGCGGCAACGGCGGACAGGGCGGCAACGGCGGCAACGGCGGCACCCAGGGCAACGGCGGCAACGGCGCCAACGGCACCGTTGCCAACCCCGACGGTGGTGACGGCGGCACGGGCGGCAACCCGGGCACGGGCGCCGGCGGCGGGCTCGGCGGCGCGGGCGGCACCGGGTCTGTCAACGGCACCAAGGGTGGCAACGGCACCGCCGGCAGCACCCCCACCAATGTCTCCGGCAACGGCGGCCGCGGCGGCGACGGCTACAACGCCACCGTGCCGGGCGCGGACGGCGGCAAGGGCGGCAAGGGTGGCGACGGCGGCCTGTACGGCGACGGCGGCGACGGCGGCTACGGCGGCAATGGGGCGGCGGGCAAGACCGGCAATAACGGAGCCACGCCTGGTGCTAACGGAGCCGACGGCCAGAACGGCGGTAAGGGTGGCGACGGTGGCGCCGGCGGCAAGAGCGGCACGCTCAACGGCCGCGGCGGCGACGGCGGCAACGCCGGTTACGGCGCGGACGGCGGCGCCGGCGGCAACGGCGCCGCTGACCCGACTGGAATCGGCCCCAACGCCGGCAAGGGCGGCAACGGCGGCAACGGCGGCAACGGCGGTGTCTCCGGGCAGGGCGGCGCCGGCGGTGACGGCTTCAACGGCGGCGGCAACGGGGGCAACGGCGCCGACCCGGGCAAGGGTGGCAGCGGCGGCACCGGTGCCGCGGGCCTGAACGGCGCGGGCACCGACGGCACGTCAGGCAGCACCCCCACGACCCCGACCGGCAACGGCGGCGACGGCGGTGACGCCTTCGGCGTCCCGGGTGCCGGCCAGACCGGCTACGCCGGCGGCAGCGGTGGTAACGCGGGTGCCTATGGCAACGGCGGCGACGGCGGCGACGGCTTCACCGGCGGCAAGGGCGTGACCGGGGCCACTCCGGGCACCGCCGGCGCCAACGGCCTGACCGGTGGCACGGGCGGCACCGGCGGGGCCGGCGGCAAGGGCGGCGACGGCGGCACCATCGCCGGCGACAGCGGCAGCGGCGGCAACGGCGGCATCGGCGGCCAGGGCGGCACCGGTGGTGCCGGGCAGACCGGCGCCTACCCGACCAATTCCGGCGCCGGCGGCAACGGCGGCCAGGGCGGTATCGGCGGCAAGGGCGGTCAGGGCGGCGACGCGGGCGCAGTCTTCAACGGCACCAAGGGCGCCGGCGGCAACGGCGGCAACGGCGGCGACGCCGGCCTCGGCGGCAACGGCGGCACCGGCGCGGCCGGCACCTCCGGCAACACCACCGGCGGCAAGGGCGGCAACGGCGGCAACCCCGGCGCCAGCGGCGGCGCCGGCGGCGACGGCGGCAAGGGTTCACCCGACGGCGCCAACGGCATCGCGGGCACCATTCCCACCACCATCGCCGGCAACGGCGGCGCCGGCGGCGCCGGCTTCAGCCCCACCACAGCCGGCGTGACCGGCGGTAACGGCGGCACCGGCGGCGACGGCGGCCAGTACGGCAACGGTGGCGTCGGCGGCGCCGGCGGCAACGGCGCCAACGGCGCGACCGGCACGGCCGGAACCATCGGTACCCCCAACGGCGGCACCGGCGGTACCGGCGGCGACGGTGGCAGCGGCGGCGTCGGCGGCAAGGGCGGCTCCAGCGCCGGCGTCAGCGGTGCGGGCGGCGTCGGCGGCAAGGGCGGCAACGGCGGAATCGGCGGCGATGGCTACAACGCGACGGTGGCCGGTGCCAACGGCGGCAACGCCGGAAGTGGCGGAACCGGCGGCAAGGGCGGAACCGGAGGCAATGCCGGAGCGGTCGGCGGCGCCGGCACCACGGGTGCGGGTGGCAACGGAGGCGGCGGCGGCAACGCCGGGCTCGGCGGCAACGGCGGCAGCGGCGCGGCGGGCAGCGCCGGCACTCCCAACGGCGGCAAGGGTGGCGACGGCGGCAACGCGGGCACCATCGGCCTCGGCGGCACCGGTGGCATCGGCACCGGTGGCGGCACGGCCGGGGCCAACGGCAGCCTGCCCACCAGCCCGTCCGGCAACGGCGGCAACGGCGGGGCCGGCTTCAACGCCACCACCGCGGGAGTCAGCGGCGGCGACGGCGGCGCAGGCGGCAGCGGCGGCAACTACGGCAACGGCGGCCACGGCGGCGACGGCGGCGACGGCGTCGCCGGCAAAGCCGGAATCAACGGCAAGGCCTTCGGCGCCGGCGGTACCGACGGTCAGGCCGGCGGATCGGGCGGCAAGGGCGGCGCCGGCGGCAACAGCGGCACCGTTCTCGGCAGCGCCGGTAACGGCGGCAACGGCGGCAACGCCGGCAACGGCGGCAACGGCGGCAACGGTGTGATCGGCAAGTACGGCACCGCCGGGATCAACAGCGGTGCCGCCCAGGCCGGCGGCAACGGCGGCAACGGCGGCAACGGCGGCAGCGGCGGCAACGGCGGCAGCGCAGGGCTGCTGCAGAACGGTTCCGGCAGCGCCGGCACCACGGGGACCGGTGGCAACGCCGGCAGCGGCGGCAACGCCGGAACCCCGGCCAACGGGGGCGCGGGCGCGACCGGCACCGCCACGTTCCGCGACGGCGGCGCCGGAGGCAACGGCGGCAACGCCGGGACCGCCGGCAAGGCCGGCACCATCGGCACCGGTTCGACCAACGGAACGCCCGGCACCAACGGCCAGGGCGTGACCGGGCCGGTGGGCAACGGTGGCCAGGGCGGCGCCGGCTACAACGCGCTCACCGCCGGCAGCAGTGGCGGCAACGGCGGCGCGGGCGGCGACGGCGGCAACCTCGGTAACGGCGGCAACGGCGGCAACGGCGGCAACGGTGTGTCCGCCACCGTCGCGGGCACCAACGGCACCAATCCGGGCGCCGCCGGCACCGACGGCCGGTCCGGCGGCTCCGGTGGCAACGGCGGCGCCGGCGGCAAGGGCGGCGTCGACTTCGGCAACGGCGGCAACGGCGGCAGCGGCGGCAACGGCGGCAACGCCACCAAGGGCGGCAACGGCGTCAACGGCTCGGCCGGCATCGCCGACGTCAATGCCTACGGCACCGGCATCGGCGGCGGCCAGAACGGCGGCAACGGCGGGGCGGGCGGCACCGGCGGCTCCGGCGGCAACGGTGGGGCCGGCGGCACTGCGCAGAGCGGCACCGCGGGCATCGGCGGCAACGGCGGCAATGCCGGCAATGGTGCCGCGGGTGGCACCCCCGGCATCGGCGGCAACGGTGCCAACGGCACCCTGACCAACCCCGACGGCGGCAACGGCGGCAACGGCGGGACCGCGTCGATCGGCAAGGCCGGCACGGCCGGAACCGGCGGTAAGGGCTCCGTCGACGGCCTCAATGGCCTCAACGGCACCGATGGTCCGGCGTTCAGCGGCGCGGTCGGCAACGGCGGCAAGGGCGGGGCGGGCTTCAACCCCACGGTCGCGGGCGCCAACGGCGGCAGCGGCGGCAACGGCGGCAGCGGGGGCACCTACGGCAACGGCGGCGACGGCGGCGCCGGCGGCAACGGTGTGGCCGGCACCCCGGGCGGCAGCGGCGGACCCGGCGTCACCGGTACCAACGGCCAGGCCGGCGGATCCGGCGGCAACGGCGGCAACGGCGGCGCCGGTGGCACGATCTCCGGCAACAGCGGCAACGGCGGCAACGGCGGCGCCGGTGCAAACGGCGGAAACGCAGGCAACGGCGGCAACGGCGGCAACGGCGTCGCCAACAGCGACCCCTACACCACCGGCACCGGAGCCGGCCAGAACGGCGGCAACGGCGGCAACGGCGGCAACGGCGGCGCCGGCGGCAACGCCGGGCTCGCCGGGGCGGTCACCAGCGGCGCCAAGGGCACCGACGGCCTCAGCGGGTCGGGCGGCAACGGCGGCAACGCCGGAACCCCCGGCAACGGCGGCGCCGGTGCCGACGCCACCAACACCACCAACCCCAACGGCGGCAACGGCGGCAACGGCGGCAACGCCGGAACCAAGGGCACCAGCGGCCTGGCCGGTACCGGGTCCGGCGGGACCAACGGCGCCGACGGCGCCGCGGTCGTCGCCCCGGCCGGCAACGGCGGCAAGGGTGGCGCGGGCTTCAGCAACACCACCGCCGGCGGTAACGGCGGTGCCGGCGGCAACGGCGGCAATGGCGGCAACATCGGCAACGGCGGCGACGGCGGCAACGGCGGCGCGGGGCGGGCCGGAACCAACGGCGGCAACGCCTCCGGCACCGGCAACAACGGAGGCACCGGCAACCCCGGCGGCAGCGGCGGCGCCGGCGGCAAGGGCGGCAACGGCGGATCGACCTCCGGCAACGCCGGCAACGGCGGGGCGGGCGGCGCCGGCGGCAACGGCGGCAACGGCGGTTCCGGCACATCGGGTGCCGCCGGCGTAGCCAACAGCAACAGCTACACCAACGGCATCGGTGGCGGCCAGAACGGTGGCAACGGCGGCAACGGCGGCGCCGGCGGCACCGGCGGCAACGGGGGAGCCGCGGGCACGGTGCTCGGCTCCGGTAACGCCGGCAGCATCGGCACGGCCGGCAACGGCGGCAACGGCGGCAACGCCGGTACGCCGGGCAACGGTGGCATCGGCGCCGACGCGACCAACGCCACCAACCCCAACGGTGGCCTCGGCGGCAACGGCGGCAACGCCGGCACGGCCGGCACCGGCGGCAAGGCAGGCACCGGCTCCGGAGCCGCGACCAACGGCGCCAACGGGGCCTCGGTCACCGGCCCGGTCGGCAACGGCGGCAACGGCGGCAACGGCTGGAACTCCACCACGGCGGGCGTCAACGGCGGCAACGGCGGCAACGGCGGCAACGGCGGTTCGGTCGGCAACGGCGGTAAGGGCGGCAGCGGCGGCAACGGTGCCATCGGCACGCCGGGCGGCGACGGCGCCCTGGCCGGCAGCGACGGCGGCACGGGCGGCACCGGCAGCTCCGGCGGTCTGGGCGGCAACGGCGGCCTGGGCGGCTCGATCTCCGGAAACGGCGGCGCCGGCGGTAATGGCGGCACCGGCGGCACCGGCGGCCTGGGCGGCAACGGCGCTGCCGGCGACGCCACCTTCGCCGTCAACGACGGCGCCGGCGGCAAGGGCGGCAACGGCGGCATCGGCGGAGCAGGCGGGGCCGCGGGCAAGGGCGGGAACGCCCTCGGCGCGGGTGACGGCGGCACTGGCGGGACGGGCGGCGCCGGAGGCACCGGCGGTGCACCCGGCACCGGCGGTAACGGCGCTACCGGCACCTTGAGCCACCCAGACGGCGGCAACGGCGGTGACAGCGGTACCGGCGGCAAGGGCGGCGGCGGCGGCGCCGGCGGGATCGGCGGCAGCGGTGGGGCCACGTCCGGCAACGGCGGCAACGGCGGCAGCGGCGGTAAGGGCGGCAATGGCGGCAGCGCCCTTGCCCTCCAAACCGGCGGCGTCGGCGGAAACGCCGCCCCGGGAACCAACGGCAACGGTGGCAACGGCGGCAAGGGCCCCAGTGGGGGCCAGGGCGGTGACGGCGGCGCCTTCGGCACCGGCGGGTTGGCTCCGGCCGGTATCCCCGGCGGCAACGGTTCGTTGGGGCTGTCCGGCAGCGGCGGTACCGCCGGCAGCGGCGGCGCCGGCGGTCAGGGCGACGGCACCGGCAACAACGGCAGCCAGGGTGGTCCGGGCGACCCGGGCACCCCGTAGGGACGGCCCGGCGGGTCTCTAGAACTGCAGCGCGCGCAAGCGCCAGTCCAGCACCTGCCGGTCCGGCACGTCGACGGTGTCGCTGACCGCGTACACCAGCGATCGCAGCCCCAGCACTCCCCCGTTGGCGGTGCTCTGCGCGGACTCCACGTGCAGCTCGCTGAACAAGGTGTCGCCCTCGTACACCGGGCCGGTGTGGTCACAGGATTCCCATCCCAGCACCGTGGCCAGGTTCGGCAGCAGCCGGTTGGCCTGCGCGAACGCCAGCCCGATGGTGTGCCCGCCATACACCAGCCGCTGTCCGCCCACCCGCGAATCATGATGTGTGGCGGCGATGTTGAGGGTGAGGCGGGCGAGCTCGGGGGCACTGCTCACCACATCGCCGGTGCTGTGCAGCACGGCGCCTTCCAGGCCGGAGTCGAAGTGCGGACCGGGCACCTTGCGGCGGAATGCCGCGGCATCCCAACCCTCGGTGGGATCCACGGCCGGCGGCGTCGCACTGAAAACGGACAGGTCGTCACCGGGATCGGCTTCCGCCGCCCACTGGGGGCCGGCCGGAAGCATCGCGCAGCGGTAGAAGTCGAGCACCAACCGGTCGGCCTGGTCGATCGTCGTCATGCGCAGCGCCGCCATCCCGGTGGCAGCCCGGCCGGGCCTGGCCGTATTGGCACGCAGCCCCACGACTTCGGTGCGGGTGTAGAGGGTGTCGCCGATCACCGGGAACCGGTGAAAGGTCAACCCCCGGTAGAACAGGTTGGCTTTGACCCGCTGCGTCGCCGGCGTCGACTGTCCGATCGCCACATCGCACACCAGGCCCGGGTGCGCCAGGGTGGCCGGTGCGCCCGTCACGGCGGCGCACAGATCGGCGTCCAGGGCCAACCGCAGCCGGTCGCCGATGATGGCCTGGTGGGCGGCGGCCAGCCCCGGCGACAGGGTGAGGGCGGGCGCCCAGTCGAACACCTGCCCTACGACGAGGTCGTCGAAGAAGGGCCCGCCCGCACGCACCGCCGTATACCCGTCCGTCACGAAATGACAGCCTGGCAGGCTGTCTCAGCGAGGGTCAACACGCGCCTCGCCGAGAGTGAATATGACGACGCGACACGCCGGTTGGACGTCGCCACGTTCACCCTCGGCCGACAACGGGGAGGAACCGGTGAGCACTGAACTCAACGACGACGAAGCGATGCTGGTGGCCACCGTGCGAGCGTTCATCGACCGCGACGTGCGGCCCACCGTGCGCGACGTCGAGCACGCAAACACCTACCCCGAAGCCTGGATCGAGCAGATGAAGCGCATCGGCATCTACGGCCTGGCCATCGGCGAGGAGTACGGCGGCTCACCGGTATCGATGCCCTGCTACGTGCAGGTGACCCAGGAACTCGCGCGCGGCTGGATGAGTCTGGCCGGTGCGATGGGCGGGCACACCGTCGTCGCCAAGCTGCTGAGCTTGTTCGGCACCGCCGAGCAGCGGCGAAAGTACCTTCCGCCCATGGCGACTGGTGAACTGCGCGCAACGATGGCGCTCACCGAACCCGGTGGCGGCAGCGACCTGCAGAACATGACCACCACCGCGCTGGCGGCTGCGGCGAGCCCGGATACGTTGGTGGTCAACGGTTCCAAGACGTGGATCAGCAACGCGCGCCGCTCCGGGCTGATCGCTCTGCTGGCCAAGACCGACCCGAACGCCACACCGCGGCACAAGGGCATCTCGGTGTTGCTGGTCGAGCACGGGCCGGGGCTGACGGTGTCGCGCGACCTGCCCAAGTTGGGTTACAAAGGCGTCGAGTCCTGCGAGCTTTCGTTCGACGACTTCCGGACCCCGGCCTCGGCCGTGTTGGGCGGCGTTGCGGGCGAGGGCTTTTCGCAGATGATGAAAGGCCTGGAGACGGGCCGGATCCAGGTGGCGGCACGGGCGCTGGGCGTGGCGACCGCGGCGCTGGAAGATGCGCTGGCATACGCCCAGCAACGTGAGAGCTTCGGCAAGCCGATCTGGCAGCATCAGGCGGTGGGCAACTACTTGGCCGACATGGCAACGAAACTCACCGCCGCCCGACAGCTCACCCGTTACGCAGCGCAGCGTTACGACAGCGGCGAACGCTGCGACATGGAGGCCGGCATGGCCAAGTTGTTCGCCTCGGAGGTGGCTATGGAGATCGCGCTGAACGCGGTGCGGATCCACGGCGGCTACGGCTACTCCACCGAATACGACGTCGAACGATATTTCCGTGACGCTCCGCTGATGATCGTCGGCGAGGGCACCAACGAGATCCAGCGCAACGTCATCGCCGCTCAACTGGTGTCCCGCGGCGGGATCTGACCGCTTCACACTGCCCGGCGAGCACCGCGTGCGCTATATTTGCGTGACTTATCCGCCGCGAGGCACCAGCAAAGTGGCGACCCAAGGGAAGGCAGCGGCCATGAGTTATCCGTCGGACCCCTACGGCGCCAACCCGGGTTGGCAGGGACAGCCGCCGCCGGGCTACGGAGTCCCGCCCGCCTACGGGGGACAGCCCGAGCCGGACAACTACCTGGTGTGGGCGATCCTGAGCACCGTGTTGTGCTGTCTCCCGGCCGGCATCGTGTCGATCGTCTACTCCACCAAGGTCTCCGGGTTGTGGGCGCAGGGCCGCTACGGCGAAGCGCAGGAGGCGTCGCGTAACGCGAAGAAGTGGGCGATCATCAGCGCCATCGTCGGCGCGATCGTGATCGTGGTGTCGATCATCCTCTACATCGTGCTGATCGCGGTGGCCGTCTCGAACGCGCCGTCGACCACCTACACCACGTATTCCGGTTACTGAGCAAAGCCGATCTCGTCCACCAGCCCCCACGCCAGCGCTTTCTCGGCGTCGATGGTACGACCGGACAGCACCAGATAGGCAGTGCGCCAACGCCCGATGCGCCGCGTCACGCTGACCGTGCCGCCCGCGCCGGGGATCAAACCCAGGCCCAGCTCGGGCAGGCCGAACACGGCGTCGGGCGCGGCCTCCACCCACCCGCAGAACGCGGCCATTTCCAGCCCGCTGCCCAGCACCTGGCCGTGCACCTGCGCCCGGCAGGACCGCCCCAGTCGCGCGGTGAGCTCGTCGAGCACCAGAGCCGGGCTGTGCCGGGTGCGGGCCAGGTGGGCGGCGGCCGGGTCGGCGAAGGTGCCGAACTCGGCGAGGTCGCCGCCGCTGCAGAACGACGGTCCGTTGCCGCTCAACACGATTGCGGTCACCGACGAGTCCAGCTGCGCAACGGACAGCGCCTCGAGCAACGCCGAACGAGTATAGGTGCAGAAGGCGTTGTGCCGGCCCGGACGGTTGAACGTGATCCGGAGCGTGTCGCCATCTCGTTGCAGCACAACGGGATCGGGACTCTCAAGGCGGCGGACCGGTCCGCGTGCGGCCAGCCAGCGGGCGAACTCCGGGCCGGCCTGCAACGTCGAGTAGGCCAGCGATTCGGTGACCACGCCGGCCGGCGTGGCGCCGCCCGGAGCCACCCAACGCAGCACGTCGTCACAGACCGCACTGGCGTGTGGCCACTGACGGCAACGCCGCGCCAGTTCGGCCACGGCCTGCGGGACGGAGTCGACGGTGATCACCCGGCGATCGGCACTCGGCTGCTCGCTGAGGGTGAAAGTCGCCGTTTCCAGCCAGTACTCACCGTGTGGGTTGCCGAACGCGACGATCACTCCCGGCGGCACATCCACATCGGGATCGGGCGCACCGGTCAGGTCGACCACCCGCAGGTTCACACCGAATACTTCTCGATCAGCTCGTTCTTGTAGAGCTTGCCGGTGTCGGTACGCGGCAGCTGGGTCTCGAAAGCGATCGCGCGCGGACACTTGAAATGCGCCAGACGTTCGCGCAACCAACCCGAGAGCTCGTCGGCGAATGCGTCGGTGGCGTCGGCCGGGTCGACGGTTTGCACCACGGCCATCACCTGCTGTCCCATCTCGTCGTCGGGAACGCCGAATACGGCCGCGTCCAACACTTTTGGATGGGTGACCAGTAGGTTCTCGGCCTCCTGCGGATAGATGTTCACCCCGCCGGAGATGATCATATGATGGCGGCGGTCGGTGAGGTAGAGGTAGCCCTCCTCGTCCAGAAAGCCGATGTCCCCGACGGTCATCCAGCCGTGCGCGTCGCGTGCGGCAGCGGTTTTCGACGGATCGTTGAGGTATTCGAAGGAGTACCCGCCCTCGAAGTAGATCTCGCCCGGGTGGCCCGGCGGCAACTCCCTGCCGTCCTCGTCCAGGATGTGCACCGCGCCCGCCATCGGTTTGCCCACCGATCCGGGATGCGCCAGCCAGTCGTCGGCGGTGATCAGTGTCGAACCGATCGCCTCCGAGGACGCGTAGTACTCGTCGACGATCGGACCCCACCACTCGATCATCTGCTTCTTGATGAGCACCGGGCAGGGCGCGGCGGCATGCATGACCCGCTTGAGACTGCTCAGGTCGTATGAATTACGCACGGCCTCAGGAAGTTTGAGCATTCGCACGAACATGGCCGGCACGAACTGGCCGTGGGTCACCCGGTAGCGCTGGATCGCGTCCAACGTCCCCTCCGGATCGAACTTCTCCATCACCACGGTGGTGAGACCGGCCGCCTGCACTGTCAGCGACCACACCGACGGCGCTGTGTGATAAAGCGGCGCCGGGCTCAGGTACACCGTGTCGGGATCCATCCAGAAGTCGACCAGCGCCGACATCATGCCCGGGGCTTCTTCCGGTGGGACGTGCGGCAATTCGCGTTTGATGCCCTTCGGGCGCCCGGTGGTGCCCGACGAGTACTGCAACAGATCGCCTTCGATCTCGTCGGCGATCGGTGTATCCGGTTGATCTGCAACGCATTCCGGGTAGCGCTGCCAGCCGTCCAGGTCGGCGTCGGCGAGCAGCAGCAGTGCGGGGAGGCCCCCCGCTAGCTGGCCGGCAAGCTGTGCGCAGAGCCCGCGCCGCGCCGCGGAGCCCACGATCGCCCTGGCGTTGCTGTTGTCGATGATGTAGGCCGCCTCGGCCGCGGTCAGATGGGTATTGATCGGCACGTAGTACAGGCCGGCCCGCCGCGCCGCCCACATCACCGCGTGCATGTGCTCGTTGTTCTCCATCAGGATCGCCACCGCGTCGCCCTCGCGCAGCCCCGCCTGCCGGAAGTGGTGCGCCAGCCGGTTGGCGCGCGCCTCGAGTTCGCCGAAGGTCACCACGGTGCCCGACGGGTACAGGATCACGGCAGGCTTGTCGGGATGGGCCTGTGCGTGCGGACGAATCTGCATGGGCCGACTGTACGTCGGAGACGGCCGCGCCGATCAAGGTCCGGCCGCGATGACGATATGCGGGCCGAAACGGACAAATCGGGCATTCCCGACGGTACGATTGCGCTCTCTGTCTACCCGGTTCGGGCCGTGGAGACCGGGAGTGAAGCGCGATCATCAACAGCCGAGTGACTTCGCGGAGTTCTGACGTGACGATTCTTCTTGTCAATCCTCCCGGCGCCCGCGAGGGCGGGCGATCTTTCGTCAGCGCAGTCAAACTCGGCGATCCGCGGCAGTATTGCTCCCTGCCCATGGAGCACCTCGGGCTGATGTCGATCAAGGCCTACGCGGCGGCGCACGGGATCGACATCAGCACTGTCGACGGCTTGGTCGCCGGCCACGCGTCCGTGGCGGAGACGTGGCTGGCCATGCAGAGTTGCGCTCGTTCCTCGGGCCCACCGCGGCTGGTCGGTTTCTCGTGCATCGATACCTTCGCAGAGGTGTTGTGGTTGGCGCAGCGCACGCGGGAAGCCTGGGACGGCGTGCACATCGTCATCGGGAATGTGATCGCCACACTCAACTACGAGCGCATCCTGCGCCAGCATGACTGCTTCGACTTCGTCATCGTGGGAGACGCCGAGGCCGCCTTCACCAAATTGGCCGCGGCTGTGGCCAATGATGCCGCGGTTGACGACATCCCCGGCCTGGCCCGCCGCGATGAGATGGGACGGGTCGTGTGTTCACCCTCCGTCTTGACCGACCTCAACGAGCTGCCCCGGCCGGCGCGCGACGAATTGCCCACCGTCCTTGCCGACGGCTTCTCGGCCGCCCTGTTCACCACCCGCGGATGCCCGTACCGCTGTACTTTCTGCGGAACCGGGGCCGCATCGGCGATGTTCGGCAAGGACAGCTACCGAGCGAAGTCGGTCGACTCGGTCGTTGACGAGATCGAATACCTGATAGCGGACTTCGGCATCGAGTTCGCCTGCATCACCGACGACCTGTTCGTCTCGAAGCACCCCGGTTCGCAACAACGCGCCGCGGACTTCGCCAACGCAATCGTCAGCCGTGGCATCGAGATCAAGTTCATGGTGGATATCCGGCTGGACTCGGTTGTCGATCTGGACCTGTTCAAGCACCTGCACACCGCGGGCCTGCGCAGGGTGTTCATCGGCCTGGAGACGGGGTCCTACGATCAGCTGCGCGCTTACCGCAAGCAGATCCTCACTCGGGGTCAGGATCCCGCCGAGACGATTCGATCGCTGCAGGCACTGGGCATCCAGGTCATTCCGGGGACCATCATGTTCCACCCGACTGTGCAGCCCGACGAGTTGCGCGAGACGGCACGCCTGCTTCGGGCGACAAACTATGCGATGCCCCGAAAGTTGATGAGCCGGATTACCCCGTATCCGGGAACGCCGCTGTACCAGACGTATTCGGCAGCGGGCTATCTCACCGCCGAATGGCCGCTGGGCGAATGGGAATTCGTCGATCCGGAAGCGTCGCGTGCCTACGCCGACATCGTCGCCCATATCGAGTCCGACACCCCGCCCAGCTACGACGGGGCTGAGGCATACTTCTTTTCGCGGCTCGACGCCTGGGACGATGTCCTCGCCGACCGAGCTGAAATTGCCGACCGAGCTGAATTTGGTGTCGCACCGGGCACGCCGGCCGTGGGGGTCACGTCGAGGACGCCGTCTTGACCCACGGGATGGTGCTGGGCAAGTTCATGCCGCCCCACGCGGGACACGTCTATCTTTGCGAGTTCGCCCGGCAGTGGGTGAATGACCTGACCATCGTCGTCGGGTCGATGGCCGCAGAGCCGATTCCGGGCACCCAGCGCGTCGCGTGGATGCAGGAGCTCTTCCCCTTCGATCGCGTGGTCCACCTCGCCAACGAGAATCCGCAGCGTCCGGACGAGCACCCGGACTTCTGGCACATCTGGAAGGCGAGCCTGGAGCGAGTGCTGCCGAAGCGCCCCGACTTCGTGTTCGGGGCCGACTCCTACAACGCGGACTTCGCCGAGCTCCTGGGAGCGCGTTTCGTCGCGGTCGATCACGGTCGCACCGTCGTTCCGGTGAGCGCCACGGATATCCGGGCGGACCCGTTTGCCCACTGGCACCACATCCCACGTTGCGTGCGGCCCGCATTCGTCAGACGTGTGAGCATCATCGGGCCCGCATCCACCGGGAAGACCACCCTCGCGCGGACGCTCGCCGAGAGGCTTGGCACCAAGTGTGTGCCGGCGCGGGCCGAGACCCTACGAGAACTCAACCGGGGAGCGGGGGTGGGACCGGACTGGACCGAGATCGTGCGCGGACAGATCGCTTCGGAAGAAGCCCTGGCGCGCGACGCCGACCGCATTCTGATCTGCGACACCGACCCCCTGGTGACGACCGTGTGGGCCGAGCACCTGCTGGGCAGCTGCCCACCAGAACTCACCGATCTGGCCTGGCGCCCTTACGATCTCACGCTACTCACCGCACCCGATCCGCCGTCGGAAACCGACCGCGTGCCCGGTCCGCCCGGCGACAGCGGCTCCTTTTTCGCGCGCTGCGAGCGGGCGCTGCGCGCCGCGGGACGCACGTTCGTGGTGGTCAGCGGCAGCCTGGAGCAGCGGGTCGCGACGGCGTTGCGCGCCGTCGAACAACTTGGCTCAGGTGCCCGGCGTCGTTGAGGTGAATTCCCTGGGCTCAGCCGCGCAGCGGCGCGCGCAGCGTCGGCCACACGTACCGGCGGTTCACCAACAGGGCCCCGAGTGCCACCACCGCGTACACCCCGCTCAGCACCATCCGGGCCTCGGTCGAGGCCAGGGGGAACTGCACTGCGAACAGCGCCAGCAACGCCCATGCCGTGAAGCGGTGGAAGCGCAGCGCCAGGACCAAAGCCACACCCATCAGCGTCTGGCTCGCGGTCAGCAGCATCTCCTCGACCTGCCTGCCGTCCAACACCAGCGCAGTGCCGCCGCCGCCGGCCAGGTGGGCGATCGGCAGCGAGCCCATCAGCAGCGTCCACTGGTTGACCTTGGAAGAGATCAACGTCGCAATCGCCGCGGTCCCCTTGCCCCGGGCGGCGAAGAGGATCGCGATGACGAACTCCGGCGCTTCCGACGCCAGCGGCGCCAGCCATTGCACCAGCAGGAAACGGTCGATCCCGAGCCGGCCCCCGGCATCGATCAGGCTCTCCGCAAAGGGCTGGGCGCAGACCAGCACCACCGCGGCGGCCGCCGCGAACAAAGCGATGACGGCCGCCCGGCGTGCGCGGTCCGGCAGCGACCCCAGCGCCGCGGCGGTGCCGATCAGCTCGGGCTGCTCCACGACGCCGCGGCTGAGCCGGTAGAGATAAAAGCCGAACCAGGCGAGCAGCGCGACACCCAGCGTGACATGGATGCGTCCCGTGGCCGGCACGACGAACGCAACAACGCCCGCCACCAGCAGGAACCCGAGCTCCACCCGGTTGCCGCGCTCGAGGCGCAGCGCTGTCGCCGGGCCAGCCATCCGGCGGGCCACCCACAGCGCCACCAGCACCACCACCGGCCAGCCCAGCCCCATCAGCAGGCGGTTGGACCCGGTCATGTTCGCCGCTGCGTACTGGGTGTAGTCGGCGTGGGAGCCGGACCGGTAGGCGTAGTAGAGGTCGACGGCGTACTCCGGCAGCACCGCGATCAGGGCCAGCACCGCGATGGCCAGACCGCCGGACACGTCGAGCTGCGCCGCCTCGGCCGCCCAGGCCAACAGGAAACTTGCGGCGACCACGGCCGCACCGTAGATCACCAACGAGAGCACCGGCGTCGGATGCAGCCCGGCACACCGCACGACCAGGGCCGGCGCGATGAAGATCAACGTGGTGAGCAGCGAACGCACCAGCGCGTCCGCGGGTGTCCGGGTCCGACGGCGTTCGGCGATCAGAGCCATCTCGCGTCCTTCGGTTCCTGCGATCCGGGGCTTCGGCGACGGCGAGACCTCGGACCGACTTTTGGTCGGCCGAAGGTCTCGCTCGCCGGGATCTCCCCGGTGGATGACCGGGCGACCGAAATCGCCAGTATGTCGATCATCCGCAGTCACCGGCTGCGCGCCGACGATCTGGAACTACTCCCCTTCGCTGCTACCGAGACTAACTGCGCTTCTGCACCAATAGCAACTTAGCGGAGCTACGAATTCGGACTTATTGCCGACTGATATTAGCTGGCAAATGGGCCAAAACCGATAGTTCGGCAAGGCGAAAGAACGGATTAGGCAAAGCTCTTCTTGGCGCGGGGCGACCGGTGTAGAAACCTTCGGAATGCCGTTCGCGCATCCGTTACGTACCATCAACTCCGCTCGAGGATCCTAGGGCTCGATCGCCTCCGGGCGGCGATACGACGAAGGGATATCGGATGCGGGTTGCGATCGCATGTCTGGGTTCCCAGGGAGACGTGCTGCCCCTCATCGAGATCGCGCGACGCCTCCAAGAGGCGAACCACGACGTGACCCTGGGCGTCACCGCTGATCTGGCCCCTCTCGTTCAGCGCTGCGGGTTCACCCCATTCGTCTACACCGCGCTCGACGTCCACGACGTACTCATCTCTCCGATCACCCGGAAGGCCTTCTTCGAAGGTGGGACCGTCGCGCAACTGCGGACCATGGGTGAGGTTTTCCAGAAACACAGTCCGGAAATCGACGAAGGCTTGATCGCCCTGTGCCGCGGCGCCGACTGTGTGATCACGGGACGACTGCTCGAGCAGAAAGTGGCCCTCATCACTCATGCTTCCGGCACGCCGATCGTCTCGGTGCACTTCTTTCCAACGTCGCCCTACGCACCCATGGGCCACCCACTGCTGGGTCCCCACGCGCAACGCCTGCCCTATCCGATGTCCAAGCTCACCTACTGGCTCGCGGATTGGGGATTCGACATGAGCACCTTGCGGGACTCCCGAAATCTGGCGCGGCGGATCGATTACCCGCGCCGACTGGTGCGGGCATCGACTGCCTTCCGACGAAGCGATCACCTGGTCGTCGAGGCATTCGGAACGGCGATCGTGGCACGCAATAAGCGCGATCAGCACAACTGCCGCCGGATCGGTTTCATCCGCCCTACCCAGCAGCAGGCTCTGTACCCGCCCAGCACGCTGGACCAGTGGATCGACAGCACCGACGAACCGTTGATCTACCTGGGCTTCGGCAGCATGCCAGTGCCGGAGTTCAGCCGGCTGGTCGAAGGTTTTGATGCGCTCTGCGCGTCCCGTGGCTATCGCGCTGTGGCGGCAACCGGCTGGTCGCAGCCGATGCCGACGGCGGAGCCGTCCGACCGGATCCGGATCGTGTCGGGGGTAGATCACAACGCGGTGTTCCCACGGTGCACGGCTATCGTGCACCACGGTGGCGCCGGCACAGTGGCCAGTGCGGTCGCGAGCGGGACACCCTCCGTCGTGTGCAGCCAAGCGTTCGACCAGCATTTTTGGGGCCGGTCACTTCATCGTTTGGGAGTCGGTGAGCTGATCCCCCGGCACCGCATGACCGCTACCGCGATCGGCGATGCCGTCGAACGGGTGCGAGCCGTAGGGGTCCAGCATGCTGCGAAGCGCCTGGCCGCGCAGATACAAGACGACCTCGAGGGCGCACGCGAATTCCTGGCCGTCTTCGATGACCTGATGGGCAGTTACTGCCGAAACCGAACTTGACTGAGCGCTCGGCGCCGGTCTTTCACGAACTACTCCGCTTCGCGCAGCCGTTCCTTGAGCGCGTCGAATTCGTCCCGGATTCCGGTCGGCAGTTTCTCGCCGACGAACTCCAGCCACTCCTCGATCAGCGGCAGCTCGGCACGCCACTCCTCGGTGTCGACCTTCAGCGCATGGGCGACGTCGGCCTCGGTAACGTCCAGGCCTTCAAGGTCCAGGTCCTCGACGCCGGGCACGGTGCCGATCGGCGTGGTCCGCCCGCCGGCCCGGTGCTCGATCCGGTCGACGATCCACTTCAGCACCCGGCTGTTCTCGCCGAATCCGGGCCACAGGAAGTGGCCGTCGTCGTCGCGGCGGAACCAGTTGACGAAGTAGATCTTCGGCAGCTTGGAGTCGTCGGCGTTCTTGCCGAGGTCGATCCAGTGCTGGAAGTAGTCCCCGACGTTGTAGCCGAGGAACGGAAGCATGGCCATCGGGTCGCGGCGCACATTGCCGACCTTGCCCTCGGCCGCCGCGGTCTGCTCGCTGCCCAGGGTGGCGCCGATGAACACACCGTGCTGCCAGTCACGGGCCTCGGTGACCAGCGGAACCGTGGTCTTGCGACGGCCACCGAACAGGATCCCCGAGATCGGCACACCCTGCGGGTCATCCCACTCCGGCGCCAGGATCGGGCACTGCGACATCGGGGTGCAGTACCGCGAATTCGGGTGGGCCGGCGCGGTTTCCGTCTCGCGGAAGTACCAGTCGTTGCCCTTCCAGTCGATCAAGTGGTCCGGGTCGCCTTCCAGCCCCTCCCACCACACGTCGCCGTCATCGGTCAGCGCGACGTTGGTGAACACGGTGTTGCCGCCGGCGATGGTGCGCATCGCGTTGGGGTTGGACTTCCAGTTGGTGCCCGGCGCCACCCCGAAGAAGCCGAACTCGGGGTTGACGGCGTAGAGACGGCCGTCCTTGCCGAACCGCATCCAGGCGATGTCGTCGCCGAGGGTCTCGGCACGCCAGCCCGGGATGGTGGGTTGCAGCATCGCCAGGTTGGTCTTGCCGCACGCCGAGGGGAACGCCGCGGCGAAGTAGTACGCCTTGTTCTCGGGCGAGATCAGCTTGAGGATCAGCATGTGCTCGGCCAGCCAGCCCTCGTCGCGGGCCATCGCCGAGGCGATGCGCAGTGAATAGCACTTCTTGCCCAGTAGCGCGTTGCCGCCATACCCCGACCCGTAGCTCCAGATCTCACGGGTCTCCGGGAAGTGGGTGATGTACTTGGTGTCATTGCACGGCCAGGGGACGTCCTGCTGGCCCTCCTCCAGGGGGGCGCCGACGGAGTGCAGCGCCTTGACGAAGAAGCCGTCGTCGCCGATCTTCTCCAGGGCGGCCTTGCCCATCCGGGTCATGGTGCGCATCGAGACGACCACATACTCCGAGTCGGTGATCTCCACGCCCAGCTTGGGGTCCTCGGCGCCCAGCGGGCCCATGCAGAACGGCACCACGTACATAGTGCGGCCGCGCATGCAGCCGCGGTAGAGGTCCTTCATCAACGAGCGCATCTCGCTCGGGTCTTTCCAGTTGTTGGTCGGACCGGCGTCGATCTCACGCTCCGAACAGATGAAGGTGCGCGACTCCACCCGGGCGACGTCGGACGGGTCGGACAACGCGAGATAGGAGTTGTGGTGCTTCTCGGGGTTGAGCCGGGTGAACGTGCCGGCCTCGACCAGTTGGTCGGCGAGGCGCTGAAACTCTTCCTCGGAGCCGTCCGTGAAGACCACCCGGTCGGGTTGGGTGAGCTCGGCGACCTCCTGCACCCAGGACAGCAGCCCCTCATGGTTGGTGGGTGCGGTGTCCAGGCCGGGGATGGTCGCTGAGGTCATCGAACTCTCCTGAATTCTGCTGCTCGGTAATCGTCGGTTCCAGTGGCATGCGTCTTCAGCACACTTAGCGCTTTCTTATTCAGATTATCGCGCATAAGTTGTCGCGTAAGTCCCAGGAGGGTATAAGCCTGCTCACAAGACCGATTCAGAAAGGTCTGTTTCCGTACCTCACCGGCGCTCTGGCGCGCACCACCGCCGGCCCGGGAGGTTTACCCGTTTCGCCCAGTTCTGCACGCACCGCCTCGAGTGCGGCCCGAACCGTCGGCATCTCCCGGTCCCGCACCGCGGCGGCCCGGGCCGCCGCGAGGGCGTGTTCGCGCAGTTCCCCGTCGATCAGGCTGACCTGATCGGCCACCCGGACACTCTCGGCCTCGTTGTGGGCCGCGATCGCGGCGCTCAGCAGCGATTCGGCTGCCACGACGCGCCCGGCCACGAGCTGCTCGACGGCCGCACGCAGGGATGACGTCGCGTCACCCACCCAGCGTTCCAGCACGGCGCGGTCGCTGAGCAGGCTGCGCACGCTGACCACCCACGCCGTCGTCGACAGACCCACCGCCAGACACGCGGCGATTCCGGCTCCCACCACGGGCGGTGCGAGCCCCGGATGCACATCGGGAGCCAGCCCCGCCAGCAACCGGCTCAGCGTCAGCGCCACTCCGAGCCCGAACACCACGCCGAAGACCATCATCAGCCGCATCTCCAGCCGGCGTGACTTCAGTGGCGGCGCTGCCACCGGGACGGCCGGTGTCCGGATGGGCGGCAGATCCAGCGGCACACCCATGTCCGCGGCGAGCTCGCCCAGCTGCACGTCGATGCCCGCGGCGATCTCGCCGGCCACTTCGTCGAGCCGGGTCCGGGCAGCCGCAGCGAAGCCGGGCACGTGCCGTCGGGACAGAGCCGAGACCTCCTCCTGCAGTTCGGTGCGCAGGGCGGCGGTGCGATCGCGCGCGGCGTAGGACAACTGAACGCGGGCTTGCTGGATCTGGCCGCGCAGCGTGATGGTGCGCTCCGTGCGCGACTGCCGCCGCTCCCGCAGTGCCGTGCTGCGCTGGTCGCGCAGCGCGTCGACGCGGGCCCGCCGGCCCGCACCGTCGGCGTCCCGATCGAACCGCTGCGCCACCTTCTGCAACCGCGATTCCCAGGCCCGCAGCCGGTTGCGACGGGCGAGATCGGCATCGGCGAGCAGCGCCGCGACGGCGTCGAGCAGGTCGTCGACCTGAGCAGCGCCCGCCTCGGGTGCGGCGGCCGCACCGACCCACGGCACCCTGGCGTAGCGCGGCGCGTGCCGGGCCAGCGTGTCCCGGTTGGCACGCAGCACGTCGGGCCAGTGCAGGTGCACGTCGATCTTGGCAACCACCGCCACCACCGCGTCGGTGTTCTCGGCCGCGGCGTCGAGCAGCAGGCAGTCGGAATCGGTCATCGGGGCCGACGCCGAGACCACGAACACCACCCCGATCGGGGCCTGGCCGGCCACCAGGTCACCCGATTCCACGAAGGTGCGGTGCCCGATCCGTTGCCGCAACGCCGCGGCCACGCTGCTGACCCCGGCCAGCCAGGGTCCCGTCACCAGCACCACGTCGCGCCGATTGACGACCGGCGGAGTCAGTTTCGGCGCGACGGCCGCGACGACGGCGTCCACCCGAGCCGCCGGGTTGTCGGGGGCACCTGCCGTCATCGCGGTCCCCGCCCGGCCGACCACAAGCGCAGCGCGCCCCTGGCGATGTCGGCGCCGCAGGTTCGGTGCAGACCATCGCGCGCGCAGCGGCTGAAACTCTGCCAGTGCAGCGCCCGCTGCAACGGCGGGTCCGGCCCGGGCGGCAGCCCGCGCGCCCGCGCGGCGTCCAGCGCGGCGGCCATCCGGGCGACGACGGTGTCGTCGCAGTCCAGAAAGTCGCCGATGACCGGCTCCGAGACCGCCAGTGCCTCCAGTTCGGTGACGGCGTCCAGCAGCCTGCGGTACCGTGCCGGCGCGCCGGCGGCGACGAGCCGGTCGACAACCTGGTCGACACCGCTGACCCGGCGCCAGAGCGCCCGGACCTGCGCGGGCCCACCGCCCCGGCGCAGCACGGCGATCGCCAACGCGACCCCGAACAGGTCGACGTTCTCCAGCAACTGGCGCCGCAAGGCCACCCTCACCGCCACCTGCGCTGCCAGAAAACCCTCGAACGATCCGGCCAGGCAGTCGGCGGGCCCATCCGCCAGCGCGCGCAACGCCGCCCAGGACGTCGCATCCAGGTCGCCGGCCGCGGCGATCAATCCGCTCATCGGCAGCACCGGAACCCCCAGTCGCCCCGAGAACTCGGCACAACGCGCGCTCGCCGCGGCCATCGGGCCGTCCCCGCCGAATCCGGTGAGATCCGCCTTGTTCAGCACCGCCAGCACCGATCCCGCCACCGGGTCCTCCGGCTTGACGACCTCGGCAATGACGCAGACTTCGAGGTCGGCGCCGCTTTCCACCACGGTGAACCATCGGCTCAAAGCGCGCGCGACCGTGTTGCGACCGACCCCCCTGCGCCCGCGGACCGTCACCCGCAGCGGCGCGTCGACCCGTTCGGCGATCGCCGTAACCCGCTGGTCAGCGGACTGTTGAGCGAATCGTGTCAACTCGTCGACGAATATGTCTGCCCCCTGCCTCTCGATCTGCACCCCCACCGAATGGTGGCATTTGAGCCGACCGGGCGCGAGCCAGGTGTTCCCCGATACCAGCCGAAGGCAACTGTTGGGTATCAATCTGGACCAGAGGCGGCTACACCCGGCGTTCATGGGCCACGATGGACGGATGCATGCGCAACCCGGGGTGGGGTTCCGGCCCGACGCGCCCTGGGGCTATCTGCCTGCCACCAGCTTCCGGTCACGGCGTTCGGCACTGTCGGACGCGCAGCGGCAGACCTGGGAGCGGCTGTGGCCGGAGCTCGGCCGGCAGGCTGACACCGAGCCCGACCTGGACGCCCGCCTCAATACCGCGGCCTGGTTCGGTCGCAGCGCACCGCTGGTGTTGGAGATCGGATGCGGCAGCGGTACGTCGACGCTGGCGATGGCGCAGGCTGAGCCCGATATCGACGTGATCGCGGTGGAGATCTACCGCCGGGGCCTGGCGCAACTGCTGTGCGCCATCGACTCTGAGCGGGTGAGCAACATCCGGCTGATCCGGGGCAATGGGATTGACGTGCTGAAGAACCTGATCGCGCCGCAGTCGCTGACCGGCGTCCGAATCTACTTCCCCGACCCGTGGCCGAAGGCACGCCACCACAAACGCCGCCTTATCCAATCCGGCACGGTTTCTCTCATCGCCGATCGGCTACTCCCTGGCGGTGTGCTGCACGCCGCGACCGACCATCCCGGCTACGCCGAGCACATCGCCGCGGTGGGCGCTGAGATGGATAACGCAGAGCCACGACTCGTCCGCGTCGACCCTGATTCCGAATCACTTCCGATCTCCGTCAGTCGTCCCATCACCAAGTACGAGACAAAAGCTCAAGAAGCGGGCAGCAGCGTCTACGAGTTCGTCTGGAAGCGGGTTTGACATGACACCGGCCCGAAACAAGTGAGCGTATGAGCATTACCGAAGAAGTCGCCGCGCAAGCCGCTGAACCGCTGGCCCGCACGTCCATGCTGGCACCGGAACTGTCACAGGAGGGCCTGGCCGGCCTGGCGAAACCCGTCCGGCGTGTGCTGCTCGTCTGGGACGCCCCGAACCTGGACATGGGGCTGGGTTCGATCCTGGGTCGCCGCCCCACGGGTGCGGAACGACCCCGTTTCGACGCGCTGGGCCGGTGGCTGCTGGCCCGCACCGCCGAGGTCGCCGCCGCGCTCTCGGGCACCGAGGACGTCCGGGTCGAGCCGGAGGCCACCGTGTTCACCAATATCGCGCCGGGCAGCGCCGAAGTGGTCCGGCCCTGGGTGGACGCTCTGCGCAACGTGGGGTTCGCCGTCTTCGCAAAACCCAAGATCGACGAGGACAGCGACGTCGACCGCGACATGCTCGAACACATCGACCAACGCTTCCACCAGGGTCTCGCGGGGCTGGTGGTCGCATCCGCCGACGGTCAGGCGTTCCGGCTGCCGCTGGAAGCGGTTGCCCGCGCCGGAACGCCAGTTCAAGTGCTCGGATTTCGTGAACACGCCAGTTGGGCGCTAGCGTCGGATACCTTGGAGTTCGTCGACCTGGAGGACATTGCAGGTGTTTTCCGGGAGCCACTGCCGCGGATCGGCCTAGATTCGCTGCCTGAGCAGGGGGCTTGGCTGCAGCCGTTCCGGCCGCTGTCGTCGCTGTTGACCTCGCGCGTATGACAACCAAACATCAATACGCGGGTCGCTAGAGATCCAGTAAGGAGCTTACGTGTTCGCCTGGTGGGGTCGAACTGTGTACCGGATCCGGTACATCGTGATCGGGGTCACGGTGGCTCTATGCCTGGGTGGCGGCATCTTCGGTCTCAGCCTCGGCAAGCACGTCACGCAGAGCGGTTTCTATGACGACGGCAGCCAGTCGGTCAAAGCGTCGGTTCTCGGCGACCAGGTCTACGGCCGCGACCGTACCGGCCACGTCGTCGCGATATTCCATGCGCCCGACGGCAAGACCGTCACCGACCCCGCGTGGTCGAAGAAGATCACCGACGAGCTGAACCGATTCGTCTCGGACCACCCCAAAGAGGTGTTCGGCTGGGCCGGCTTCCTGCGGGCGCCCGACAGCCCCAGCCCGGTCATCAAGGGCATGGCCACCGACGACAAGAAGTACACATTCGTATCGATCCCGCTCAAGGGCGATGACGACGACACCATCCTGACCAATTACAAGAACATCGAACCGGCCCTGCAGAAGCTCGACGGGGGCACCGTCCAGCTGGCCGGCCTGCAACCGGTCGCCAGCGCGTTGACCGGTACCATCGCCACCGACCAGCGCCGCATGGAGGTGCTGGCGCTGCCGCTGGTCGCGGTGGTCCTGTTCCTGGTCTTCGGCGGCGCGGTCGCAGCCTGCCTTCCCGTCATGGTCGGCGGTCTGAGCATCGCCGGCTCGCTGGGCATTTTGCGGGTGATCGCGATGTTCGGGCCGGTGCACTTCTTCGCCCAGCCGGTGGTCTCGCTGATCGGTCTCGGCATCGCTGTGGACTACGGGCTGTTCGTGGTGAGCCGGTTCCGCGAGGAGATCGCCGAGGGCTACGACACGGAGGCCGCGGTACGACGCACGGTGATGACGGCGGGCCGGACCGTGGTGTTCTCGGCTGTGCTGATCGCCGCTTCGGGCGCCAGCCTGCTGCTGCTGCCTCAGGGTTTCGTGAAGTCGCTGACCTACGCCCTGATCACGGCGGTCACTTTGGCCGCAATCCTGTCCATCACGCTGCTGCCGGCCTGCCTGGGTGTTCTCGGCAAGCACGTGGACGCGCTCGGCGTGCGGACCGCCTTCCGGGTGCCCTTCCTGCGCAACTGGAAGGTCTCGCGGGCCTACCTGAACTGGCTGGCCGACCGGCTGCAGAAGACCAAGACCCGCGAAGAGGTCGAGGCCGGCTTCTGGGGCAAGCTGACGAACTTCGTGATGAAGCGCCCGTTGGCATTCGCGATCCCGATCGTCGTCGGCATGATCTTGCTGATCATCCCGCTGGGCAACATGTCGCTGGGCGGCATGAGTGAGAAATACCTGCCGCCGAACAACGCGGCGCGCCAGTCGCAGGAACACTTCGACAAGCTCTTCCCCGGCTACCGGACGAACCCGCTGACACTGGTGATCGAGTCGACCAACCATCAGCCCGTCACCGACCAGCAGGTTGCGGACGTACGCAGTAAAGCGATGCAGATCAGCGGGTTCATCGAGCAGGACAACGACCCGACGAATATGTGGCAGGAACGCCCGCAGGCACCGGGCGGATCGAAGGACCCTTCGGTTCGAGTGCTGCAAAACGGGCTGGTCAACCCCGCCGACTCGTCCAAAAAGCTCGAAGAGCTACGCGCAATCACACCCCCCAAGGGCATCGAGATACTCGTGGGCGGTACGCCGGCGCTGGAACAGGACTCGATTCACAGCCTGGTGGACAAGGCGCCGCTGATGGTGCTGGTGCTGATCAGCACGACCATGGTTCTGATGTTCCTGGCCTTCGGTTCGGTGGTGCTGCCGATCAAGGCGGCGGTGATGAGCGTGCTGACGCTGGGGTCCACCATGGGCATTCTGACGTGGATATTCATCGAAGGGCACGGCGCAGGACTGTTGAATTTCACGCCCACCCCGTTGATGGTGGTGATCATCGCTCTGGTGGTCGCGGTCGGTTACGGCCTGGCCACCGACTACGAAGTGTTCCTGGTCTCCCGCATGGTCGAGGCACGCGAAAGCGGCATGTCCACGCAAGAGTCGATCAGGATCGGTACTGCCACCACCGGTCGCTTGATCACCGCGGCCGCGCTGGTCCTTGCCGTGGTTGCGGGCTCGTTCGTGTTCTCCGACCTGGTGATGATGAAGTACCTGGCGTTCGGCCTGATGGCGGCGCTGCTGCTGGACGCCACCGTGGTCCGGATGTTCCTGGTGCCATCGGTGATGAAGCTGCTGGGCGACGACTGCTGGTGGGCGCCGCGGTGGATGAGACGCCTGCAGAATCGCATCGGTTTGGGTGAGATCCAGCTGCCCGACGAGCGCAAGCGGCCGGCCAGCAAGGTGCGGCCGCCGGTGACCGCCGGGTTGGTCGCCGCCGGCGCCGACTCGCGCAAACCGCACGACCCGACGCACCCGACCGCGCTGACCCGGGCGACTCGCCCGGAACTGGGACCCGCACAGAACGGGCCGGCCTCGGCGCCGCAGGTTCCGGTCCGTACCCCTGCGCAAGCCACCGAGGCACCGACCACTCGTCTCGCCGCACCTCAGCCGACCCGCAACGGCCCCGCGCCGCGTCCGTCCGGGCGAGGGCCCGCACCCAAGGCCACGCCGCCGGCGCCCTCAGCCGGCGAGACCAACAAGATGCCCGCGGCCGGCGGCCGGCCGGAGCCCGCGCCGGATGACCCGGCCGACAAGACCGCCGCCATCCCGGCCCAGCGGGCCGAGGGCGACGATTCCGAGACGGCCACCGAGAAGCTGAATGCCGGTGCCATCCAGGAGGACAGCACCGTGGATACCGGGCGCCGACGTCGTACCGGCGGCGGCGGGGTGTCCGCGCAGGACCTGCTGCGGCGCGAGGGCCGGATCTAGCCTTCGCGGCCTGGTGAGCGTCCGCGGTTGTCTGACGACACGCCGCATTTCGCGGACATTTGCGCGCTTTCGCGATGCCCGGACCCTGTCTGGCGCAGAATCTGCGGGATGCATAGACCACGGTCAACAGGTGGCGTAGGCCGGGCGCTTGTCATCGCCGGCGTCCTGGCGGGTTTCGCGGTGCACAGCGCCGGGCCGGCGAGGGCCGACGGCCCGGTGGTGTTGCAGAGCCGGTTGGGCAATGTGTGTCTGGACGCTCCGAGCGGCAGCTGGATTCCCCCGGTGGTGGTCAACCCGTGCAACGGGACGGACTTTCAGCGTTGGAATCAAAACGGTGATCAGCTGGAGAGCGTGCAGTTTCCCGGGAATTGCCTCACCGAGCCCGGGGACCGCTGGACGGCGCACCTCGGGCCGTGCCTGAACTCGTTTGCCCAACATTGGACCGCTCAGCCGAATGGCCACGTCACGGGCGGCCTGGACGCTTGCCTCACCGTGCTCGGCGGCCCGAATCCCGGGACCTGGGTGTCCACCCGCTTCTGCGGCGATGGAGTCGATCAGGGCTGGAATCTCATCTCCTAGCCAGGCGGCGCTAGCCAGGCTGGTCCGGACTCGCCTGCAGGATCGCTGACGCCTCTTCGTCGTCTTGCTGCTGTTGCGCCTCGACTTCGGGGTCATCGGCCAGCAGCACCTGCATCGCGTTGTTCAGGAACGCCACCGTCGGGACGGCCAGCAACGCGCCGACGATGCCGGCCAGCACCCCGCCGGTGGAGATCGCCAGCACCACCGCCAGCGGGTGAATCGACACCGCACGGCCCATCACCAGCGGTTGCAGGATATGCGCTTCGAGCTGGTTCACCACGATCAACAATCCGAACGTGAGCAACGCGTAGAACATGCCTTTGGCCAGCAACGCCACCACGACGGCCAGCAAACCCGACACCAGGGCACCGATCAGCGGCACGAAAGCACCGAGGAAGACGATGGACGCCAGTGGCAGCGCGAGGGGCACACCCATGACCGCCAGCCCGGCCCCCACCCCGACCGCGTCGGTCAACGCGACCAGGAAGGTGGCGCGGATATATCCGGTCAGGGCGCCGTACCCGGCGTGACCGGCCTGATGGACGCGGTCGCGCACGTGGGCCGGGAACACCTTCTTGACGTACTGCCAGATGTTGCGGCCGCCGTACAAGAAAAAGATCAGGGTGAACAGCACCAGCACGGCCGCCGTGACCAACTCGGTGATGGTGGCGGCGGTGGACAACGCACCGCTGGTCAACTTCGCCTGGTTGTTGCGCAACGCCTCGATCGCCGCATTGCCGGCGTTGTCGATCTGGTCGCGGCGTAGGTGCGCAGGCCCTTCGATCAGCCACTTGCGACTGCTGTCGATACTTTGCTCCACCTGCTTGACCAGGTCCGGCACACCCACGATGAACTGGCTTATGACGAAGGCCAGGATGCCGCCCAGGATCGCGAACCCGCTCAGCAACACCACCGTTACGGCGGCACCGCGCGGCAGACCGTGCTGGTCCAGCCAGTCGACGGCCGGTACCAGCAAAGCGCTGAGCATCAGCGCCAGCAGCACCGGAACCACGATGATCTCCAGCTTGGCGACCACCCACAGCACCGCAACGCCCGCAGCCAGAATGACCAGTAGCCGCCAGGACCAGGCCGCGGCCTTGCGAACCAGAGTGCTAACGGCTTCGTCGTCCCCACTTGCCGACATTCGGCCAGCGTAACCGGGCGGGGTTGCGCGTCGGAACGGACGCGCTGCGCAGCCTGCCGGCGGGACGTGGCGGCGATCGCCCGCAAACCCCGGCACCACGATCCGGTTACGAGCCAGGAACAACGCCGACACGTCACCGACGTGCGAGGATGCGCCCGACTTCGACACGGCTACCCTAAAGCGATGTCATCTGACGCCGCGCCGCGCAAGTTTGCCGGGCTGCGACTCACCCGGGGTGAGACGGCGCCGCGCGGCAAGCACTGGTGGCTGCGGTGGGTGGTCCTGTCCGTCGTGGTGATCGTGCTCGGCGTCGAGGTGGTTCTGGTGCGCGACCAGCTGGCCAAGGCGTGGACGAGCTTGGCTGAAGCCAAGTGGTGGTGGCTGGTCGCCGCGATGGCCGCCGCCGCCGCGTCGATGCACAGCTTCGCTCAGATTCAGCGCACTCTGCTGCGCTCGGCGGGCGTGCATGTCAAACAGCTGCGCTCGGAAGCGGCCTTCTACGCCGCGAACTCGCTGAGCACCACGTTGCCCGGCGGTCCGGTGATTTCGGCGACCTTCCTGTTACGCCAGCAGCGCATCTGGGGCGCCTCGACCGTGGTGGCCTCGTGGCAGCTGGTGATGTCCGGGGCACTGCAGGCGGTGGGTCTGGCCGTACTGGGGTTGGGCGGCGCGTTCTTCCTGGGCGCCAAGAACAACCCCTTCTCGCTGCTGTTCACCCTGGGTGGCTTCGTTGCGCTGCTGCTGCTGGCGCAGGCGGTGGCGTCGCGCCCGGAGCTGATCGAAGGCATCGGCAGCAAGGTGTTGTCATGGGTCAATTCGATCCGCGGCCGGCCCGCCGACACCGGTCTGGAGAAGTGGCGCGAGATCCTGATGCAGTTGGAATCGGTGAGCTTGAGCCGGCGCGATCTGGGTGTGGCATTCAGTTGGTCGCTGCTCAACTGGATCGCCGACGTCGCGTGCCTCGGGTTTGCCGCGTATGCCGCCGGTGATCACGCGTCGGTGGCGGGGCTGACGGTCGCCTACGCGGCGGCCCGCGCGGTCGGGACGATTCCGTTGATGCCCGGCGGGCTGCTGGTCGTCGAGGCGGTTCTGGTGCCCGGTCTGGTGTCCAGCGGCATGAGTCTGCCGAACGCGATCTCGGCGATGCTGATCTACCGGCTGATCAGCTGGCTGTTCATCGCCGCGATCGGCTGGGTGGTGTTCTTCTTCGTGTTCCGCACCGAGAAGCTCAGCGCCGCCGATTCCGACGACGACCCGCCCACCGACCCGGAGCTACGGCTGCCCGACCTGCACGCGTTCACCGACCCGGCCGACTCGGCACTGCAGGGGCCGCTGCCGCCGCCGGATCGTCCGAACTGACCGCGCTGAGGCTTGCGCGGTCAATGTGGGGCCGGCCGCACCCTCGAAGACCTCACCGGGCCTGCGGTGGCGGCCCCGGAAGTGGCGCGGGCATCGGCCCGGTACCGGCCGCGGGTGCCCCGCCGGTGCCGGCCGCGGGTGCCCCGCCGGTCGGCAGGCCCGGCAACCCGCCATTCTGCGCCGCCTGCACCAGGCTCAGCGCCTGCGGCAACGAGACCGGCAACTTGCACTGCGTACCGAGCTTGTTCAGCGGGTTGGCCAGTCCCTGCATGTCCAGTGCAACTTTGGGGTTGGCCTCGAAGTAGGTCTTCAGCGAACCCAGCGACTGGGGGCCGGCCTGCTGCTGCAGGGCGCTCGTCATCACCTGGTTGGTCTCCGGGTGAGAATCCAGATAGTCCCCGGTCGACTTGGCGACCGCGCCGATCGTGCGGGCCACCTCGCTCGCTGCGCACGGGTCCGTCGAACCCGTCGCCGCCGGAGCCCCGGAAACAAGACTGGCGGCGCAGGGCAGCCCGGCCGCGACGACGACGGCGAAGATCCCGCGGCGCAGGAACGGCGTACTAGGCATCATGGACAACTCTCCTCACGATTCGCCGCCGAAGTCCCCCGACCGGCGGCCCTGCAACATCCTGCCATCCCGGCGGGCGACGCAGCCAACCCGAACGAGGCCCCGTTGCGCGATCACGACTTAACAACGATCCCGCGAAACCGGTGTCGTCGCAGCTCAGGAACCGATAAGCAGAGGTTTAGGGCACAGCAGACTCCGGTAGGCTCGCGGACACGCGCAGCGCAAGAAACACGGGGAGATAGAAAATCCAGCAGTTCATGATGCGGCTGAGCCGCAACCTGCGCAGATTCCGCTGGTTCGTCTTCGCAGGATGGTTGCTTGCACTCGTCCCGGCGGTCTATCTGGCGATGACGCAGTCGGGAAACCTCACCGGCGGCGGGTTCGAGGTCGCCGGTTCCCAGTCGCTGGCAGTCCACGACCAACTCGTCGCGCAGTACCCCGACCAGGGAGCCTCGCCGCTGGCGCTGGTGGCCGCCCCCCGCGCCGACGCCACCTACCAGGACATCAACGACGCCGTCGCCGAGCTCAAGCGGATCGCCGGTGAGCTTCCCGGCGTCACCGAGGCACCCAACCCGACCCAGCGACCGCCCCAGCCCGACCGGCCCTACGTGGTGACGTTGCGCCTGGACGCCCGCAACCCCGGCACCAGCGACGTCGCCAAGAAGCTGCGCGAGCGGGTCGGGATCAAGGGTGACCAGTCCGGGCAGACCGCCAACGGCCGCGTCCGCCTGTACGTCATCGGGCAGGGCGCGCTCAGCGCGGCCGCGGCGGCGAACACCAAGCACGACATCGCCAAGGCCGAAGAGTGGAACCTGCCGATCATCCTGATCGTGCTGCTCGCGGTGTTCGGTTCGCTGGCCGCCGCGGCGATCCCGCTGGCGTTGGGTGTGTGCACCGTCGTGGTGACCATGGGACTGGTTTACGCGCTGTCCGTGCACACTCCCATGTCGGTCTTCGTGACCTCGACGGTGTCCATGTTCGGCATCGCGCTGGCGGTCGACTATTCGTTGTTCATCCTGATGCGCTTCCGGGAGGAGTTGCGGACCGGCCGCCAGCCGCAGGAAGCCGTGGACGCGGCGATGGCCACCTCCGGTCTGGCGGTGGTGCTGTCCGGCATGACCGTGATCGCTTCTCTCACCGGCATCTACCTGATCAACACCCCGGCGCTGCGGTCGATGGCCACCGGCGCCATCCTCGCCGTCGCGGTCGCGATGCTGACGTCGGCGACCCTGACGCCGGCGTTGCTGGCGTCGTTCTCCCGCGCGGCGGCCAAGAGGTCCCCGCTGCTGCACTGGTCACGACGGCCGGAAAGCACGGTGTCACTGTTCTGGACCCGCTGGGTCAGCTGGGTGATGCGGCGGCCCTGGATTTCCGCGCTGGCCGCCTCGGCCGTGCTACTGCTGATGGCGACTCCGGCGCTGTCGATGGTGCTGGGCAACAGCCTGCTGCGGCAGTTCGACTCCTCCCACGAAGTCCGCGCGGGGGTGGCCGCGGCGTCGCAGGCCCTCGGCCCCGGCGCGCTGGGCCCGGTACAGGTCCTGGTGACCTTCCCCGACTGGCCGCAGGGACAGGACGCCGTCCCGGTGCGCGCGCAGAAGGTCGCCGCACTCCGGGAGAAGATGGCGCAGGCGCCCAACGTCACCTCGGTGGGACCGCCGCAATACGCCGAGGACAACAAGAGCGCCCTGCTGTCCGCCGTATTGTCGGTCGATCCGGAAGACCTGCGCGCCCGGCACACCATCGACTGGATGCGCAGCCAGCTGCCCCGGGTCGGCGGCGACGCGCAGGTCGCCGTCGGCGGCTCGACCGCGCTCATCAAGGACTTCGACGACCGGGTGTCGCAGACCCAGCCGGTGGTGCTGGGCTTCGTCGCGCTGATCGCCTTCCTCATGCTGTTGCTCTCGGTGCACTCGGTGTTGCTGGCGCTCAAGGGCGTGCTGATGACCCTGCTGTCGGTGGCGGCCGCCTACGGCAGCCTGGTCATGGTCTTCCAGTGGGGCTGGGCCGAGCAGCTCGGCTTCCCGCAGCTGACCTCCATCGACAGCACGGTGCCGCCACTGGTGCTGGCGATGACCTTCGGGCTGTCCATGGACTACGAGATCTTCCTGCTCACCCGCATCCGCGAACGGTTCTTGCAGACCGGCCACACCCGCGACGCGGTCGCCTACGGGGTCAGCACCAGTGCGCGCACCATCACCAGCGCCGCGCTGATCATGATCGCGGTGTTCTGCGGCTTCGCCTTCGCCGGCATGCCGCTGGTCGCCGAGATCGGTGTGGCATGTGCCGTGGCGATCGCCGTGGACGCCACGGTGGTGCGACTGGTTTTGGTCCCGGCACTGATGGCGATGTTCGCCAAGTGGAACTGGTGGCTGCCGGGCTGGTTGGGCCGGATGCTGCCGTCGGTCGACTTCGACCGGCCACTGCCCGACGTCGACCTCGGCGGTGTCGTCGTCATCCCCGAGGACATCACCGCCGCGATCGTCCCCAGCGCCGATCTGCGGGTGGTGCTCAAGTCGGCGGCCAAACTCAAACACCTTGCGCCCGATGCGATTTGCGTAACGGACCCGCTGGCGTTCACGGGTTGTGAGCGCAAGGAAGCCGCGGCGTCGGCCGAGGCCGACACGGTGGCGCTGGCCACCGGCCCGGTCGGAAGGGTCAGCCTGGCGTACCGCAGTGGCATCGCCCGGGCCATGTCCGGCGCCGGCCGCCCGATCCATCCGGTCACGCTGTGGCGCGGACGTCTGTCGGTGGCGCTGGACGCGCTGGAGAGCAGGGGCGCCAAGAACGGCTACCGCCGCAGCAGCCCGGTGGAGACCACCAACGTCCAACTGCCGACCGGCGACCGCCTGCAGATCCCGACCGGGGCCGAAACGCTGCGGTTCAAGGGCTACCTCATCATGAGCCGTAACAGCAGCCGCGACTACGCCGATTTTGCTGACATGGTCGACGCAATGGATCCGGAGACCGCCGCGGTGGTGCTGGCCGGGATGGATAGGTATTACTGTTGTCAGCCTCCTGGCTCGTCTTCGCGATCGCAGTGGATGGCCACCGAGTTGGTGCGCCGGCTGGCGGATCCCGATCCGTCCGACCTGGACGACGATTGGCCCCAATCCGACGTGAGGGCAGACTGGGAGGAGGTCAGGCAGCGCTGCCTGTCCGTGGCCGTAGCAATGCTGGAGGAGGCGAGGTGACGTTGGCTGCCGACCAGCGGAATCCCGCGCCCGCTCCGCCTGTGCGGCGGCCCGATGCCGATCAACCGGTGGAGTTCTGGTCCACTGCCGCGATCCACGCTGCCCTGCAGGGCGGCGACATCGCCACCTGGAAGCGGATCGCGGCGGCGCTGAAGCGCGATCCCTACGGCCGCACCGCCCGTCAGGTGGAAGAGATTCTGCGGGGGGCCCGGCCCGTCGGCATCGCCAAGGCGTTGTGGGAGGTACTGGAGCGCGCCCGCACTCACCTGGAAGCCAACGAACGCGCGGAAGTGGCCCGCCACGTGAAGCTGCTGATGGACCGGTCGGGTCTGGCTCAACAGGAGTTCGCCTCGCGCATCGGGGTCGCCGTCGAAGACCTCGCCTCCTACCTGGACGGAAGCGTCAGCCCGTCGGCGTCGCTGATGATCCGGATGCGCCGGCTGTCCGACCGGTTCGTCCGAGTCAAGAACGAGCGGTCGGCCAACTCCAACTGACTGCCGCTGACCACACCGGCGGCGAGCCTGCGCCCTGGTCGTACCGAGCGGCTGAACACCCGCCTCCGCTGCGGTCTCGGTGCCACTGACGCGGTCTCGGGGGGAGCGGATAGACGCTCAGCGTGAGTTGATCGGCACGATGTCCTGCACCAGCCAGTCGCTGCCGCGTTTGGCCAACGTGACGCGGACCGCCGGAGCGGCCTGACTGGTGGGCTGACCAGGCGCATTCTGGGTGACCCGCATGATCACCGCGACGCTTGCCGCTGTGGGCCCGATCGCCTCCACACCGGCCGCCAAGGTGGAGGCCTGCGCGGTGACCTTCCGCTGTAGCAGGTCAGCGCTGGTCTTGGTGTACTCCGCTTTGAACTTGCCCGCCTTGTCCGGCTCCATCATCGAGGCGGCGCGGTCCATAGAGGCCCCCGGCGCGGTCGGCGAGAACGATGCGACCGCCTCGGCCACGCCCGTGGCCACCTGGACCACCCTGACCGAGTCCCGCTTGAAGTCCTCGTCTTTAGTCGTCCAGTGCGTGTATCCGGTGAGCACCGCCGCACACAGCGCGGCTGCCGCCAGGAACGCGACGGCCATCCGCAGCCCGGGTGCGTCGTCGTCTGTCCCGACGCTGACAGCGTCGCGGCGCAGCAGCCAGAAGTTGATCGCCACGCCCTCGACGACCAGCAGCGCCAGCGCAGCGGCCACCGCCACCCACCACCGGGGCCAAACCAGCACCCCGCCGATCCCGAACAGGGCAACCAGCGCTGCCAGCGGTGCCAGCACGTCGAACGCCGCCAGCCGCCATGCGTTTCTCATCGGATCGACTCCAACTTGGAGATCAGCATCTTGTTGTCCACGTTGGACACGTCCAGGCGCAGGTTCCAGTGCACCACCTGCGGTTTGGCGCCGGCGTTCTCGCTGACCGAGGTTGCGACCAGCATCACCGAGTCGGTGCGGGTCGCGAAGGGCGGCAGTTTCGTGGTCACCACCGGTCGCGAGGAGCCGGGCACGGTGTCCAGGTCGCGGTGCACGGTGTCGATGGCCACCGCCTCGATCTGGCCGACGCTCTTGGCCTGCAGTTTCTCCACCACCTTCCGGTAGTCCTGGATCGCGGCCTCGAAGTCGGTGTTGAGCTGTCCGACCGTTCCGTCGTGCAGCCGCTGCAGGCTGGCGGTGATGTTGCCGACGTTCATGTTGATCAGGATTTCCGTCCAGTCGGCCGCGGCCGTCATCACCCGGGACAGGTAGACGCGCTCGGCGGAGTCGTCGCGATGCCCGAACCAGATCAGCGCACCCAGCACCAGCGCCGCGACCGAGATCAGCCCCAGCACGCTCGACGCGACGCCATAGGGCGAGAACATCCGGGAGTCGGCGTAGTCATCATCGTCGTCGGCGGCGTCTGCTGCGTCGTCAGCGTCTTCGATGTCTTCGGTGTCCTGGTCAGGCATGGCCCGATCGTCGCACCCGAAACGAGATGGAAGGATGGCGGGGTGACAGTAGAGGCCATCCGCTCGGGGATCGACCTGAGCTACGTCGACACAGCCGCCCGCCCCCAGGACGACCTTTTCGGTCACGTCAACGGCCGTTGGCTGACCGAATACGACATCCCCGCCGACCGGGCCACCGACGGCGCCTTCCGAACCCTGTTCGACCGGGCCGAAGAGCAGGTGCGCGACCTGATCATCCAAGCGAGCCAGGGTCAGGCCGCACCGGGCACCGACGAGCAGCGTATCGGCGACTTGTATGCCAGCTTCCTGGACGAGACGACCGTGCAGCGCCGCGGCCTGCAACCGCTGCTCGACGAACTCACCGTCATCGACGGCGCCGCCGACCGCAGCGCGCTGGCCGCCGTCGTCGGAGCCCTGCAGCGCACCGGGGTAGGAGGCGGTGTCGGGCTGTACATCGATACCGATTCCAAAGACTCCAGCCGCTACCTGGTGCACTTCTCGCAGTCAGGGATCGGCTTGCCCGACGAGTCGTACTTCCGCGACGAGCAGCACGCCGCGGTGCTGGCCGCCTACCCGGGCCACATCGCCACGATGTTCAGCCTGGTATTCGGGGGCAGCGCGGACGACCACGCCGGCACGGCCGCCCGGATCGTGGCGCTCGAGAGCAAACTGGCCGCCGCCCACTGGGACGTGGTCAAGCGGAGAGACGCCGAGCTCACCTACAACCTGCGCACCTTCGCCGAGTTGCAGGACGCGTCGGGCTTCGACTGGTCGCGCTGGGTCGCCGGCCTGGGCACCACCCCCGAGGCGGTGGCGGAACTCGTGGTGCGCCAACCGGATTACCTCGCCGCCTTCGCCGAACTGTGGAGCAGCGAAGACCTCGAGGATTGGAAGAGTTGGGCCCGCTGGCGATTGATCCGGGCCCGTTCGCCCTGGCTGACCAGCGAGATGGTCGAGGCCGACTTCGACTTCTACGGCCGCCGACTCACCGGCACCGAGCAGATCCGGGACCGCTGGAAGCGGGCGGTCGCGTTGGTGGAGACCCTGATGGGCGACGCCGTCGGAAAGCTCTATGTGCAGCGGCATTTCCCGCCGGGAGCCAAGGCCCGCATCGACGCTCTGGTGGCAAATTTGCGGGAGGCCTACCGGATCAGTATCAACGACCTGGACTGGATGACACCGCAGACCCGCGAGCGCGCGCTGGCCAAGTTGGAGAAATTCACCGCCAAGGTCGGCTATCCGGTGAAGTGGCGGGACTACTCCGCGCTGGTCATCGACCGCGACGACCTCTACGGCAACTTCCAGCGCGGCTACGCCGTCAACCACGACCGGGAACTGGCCAAGCTCGGCGGCCCCGTCGACCGCGACGAGTGGTTCATGACGCCGCAGACCGTCAACGCTTATTACAACCCGGGGATGAACGAAATCGTCTTTCCCGCAGCGATTTTGCAGCCGCCGTTCTTCGACGCCGAAGCCGATGACGCGGCCAACTACGGCGGCATCGGCGCGGTGATCGGACACGAGATCGGGCACGGCTTCGACGACCAGGGCGCCAAGTACGACGGCGACGGCAACCTGGTGGACTGGTGGACCGACGACGACCGCACCGAATTCGGCGCCCGCACCAAGGCCCTGATCGAGCAGTATGAGCAGTACACGCCCCGCGGGCTCGACGGCAGCCACCACGTGAACGGCGCCTTTACCGTCGGCGAGAACATCGGCGACCTCGGCGGTCTGTCGATCGCGCTGCTGGCCTACCGGCTGTCGCTGCAGGGTGAGCCTGCCCCGGTGATCGACGGCTTGACCGGCGTGCAGCGGGTCTTCTTCGGCTGGGCTCAGGTGTGGCGGACCAAATCCCGTGATGCCGAGGCGATTCGGCGCCTGACGGTGGACCCGCACTCACCGCCGGAGTTCCGGTGCAACGGAGTCATCCGCAACGTGGACGCGTTCTACGAGGCTTTCGAGGTCTGCGAGCGCGACGCGTTGTTCCTGGACCCGCAACACCGGGTCCGCATCTGGA
>NZ_JCALCX010000033.1:0-62459 GCF_059812565.1 Mycobacterium sp. NGS49
CCAACACCGGCAGCTTCAACCCCGGCCACCACAACACCGGCTTGCTCAACCCCGGCTCCTACAACACCGGGTTGTTCAACACGGGTGATACCAACACCGGCCTGGCCAATTCGGGCAACGTCGACACCGGCGCCTTCATCACTGGCAGCTACAGCAACGGGTTGTTCTGGAGAGGCGACTACCAGGGCCTGGCCGCTGTCGGATACTCGTCGACCATTCCCGAGATTGCCTGGCACTACGACGTGAATGCGCCCATGGAGATACCAATTACCGGCCACATCAATGAAATCACCCTGGACGAACTCAATATCTCCGAGGTCCCACTCAAGGTGCAACTGCAGCAAACCATCTGCTATCCGTGGTACGAGTACCCGTTCTACAAATGCAGCACGGTGACGACGACCGTCTACAACGGCAGCATCGGAGGCTGGACTATCAGCGCGACCACCCTGCTCTCCGCGATGTCGATAGATCAGACCGTCGGCCAGACATTCGACCTGCCCGGCAGCGGCACCGTGGGCCCGTACACTTTCGGCTTCGCGTATCAGCAGAACCCGGGATACTTCAATTCGTCGGCGGACCCGTCCTCAGGCTTCCTCAATTCCGGTAGTGGCGGTGCGTCGGGCTTCTTCAACTCCGCGGATGGCGCGGTATCAGGCCTGTTCAACGCCTTCGCCGACACGTCAGGGCTGGGCAACGCCGGCGGACCGGGTAATTCCGGCTATCTCAATTTCGGTCAACTGGCGTCGGGAGTGTCCAACACCGGCAACACCATTTCGGGCTTCTTCAATACGAGCACCGTCGACATCGCGGAGGTCGCTTCGACCTCCGGTGTCGGCAATGTCGGCATCGACCTGTCCGGCTTCTTCCACAATGCTTCGCGACGTTGAGCAACCGCGGACGACGCGACTTGTGACTCGATTGAATCGGGCTGGAACCGTTGTACATTCGCAGCATGCGCCGCCAACGTTAGGTGACTGATGAGCAGCACAGATATCGAGCAGGTCCTGCGACGACAACGGTTGCGCTCATTGCAAGGCGGGTCCCTGCTGCGCGTCGGTGTCCTCGTGATCATGATCGTCGCCATGTTCATCGCGGGCGACAGCGCCCGGATGCCGATGAAGGCCGTGTTGCTTGGCATCTATGCCGTGGTGACGGTGGCTGCGCTGCTGGTGGCTTTCTCCGGCGGCGCCAGTCAGTTCGGCGACGACACCACACTGATGACGCTCGGCCTTGCCGACGTGGCGGCCGTTTTCGGATTCAAGCTGCTTTCCCCCGGCGGCTACATCCCGCTGCTGGTGATGGCTCTGTTGCCACGCCTGGTGGCTGCGGAGTTGTCGTTACGACGGGCCGGCGCGGTACTGACCGCCAGCCTCGCCGTGTTCGCAGCGTCGCTGCTGCAAGATCCCGTGATCATGCCGCGCGTCGGCGCGTGGGAGGTGGCCCTGATCGTGCTGATGTACGGATTCGTCTGTGCCACAGCGTTTCTGATGGTTGTCTTCCGATTGCGCAACGTCGACGAGATGGCCGAGCTGACGGCCTCGCGCGAAGAACTCCTCGCTCAAACGATGACGGCGTCGCAGGCGGAGCGTCGGCAGATATCGGAATTCATCCATGACGGGCCATTGCAAGACGTGTTGGCGGCCCGCCGCGACGTGGCCGGCTTCCTCAAGGTGTCCCCGGAGGCGCCCTTGGAACACGCGCTGGCGAGCCTGCGCGAAGCTTCCCAATTGTTGCGGGAGGCGACCTTTGAACTGCACCCGGCCCTGTTGGAGCAGGTGGGGCTGGCCGCGGCCGTGGACAAGCTGGTAACCGTCGCCGCGGCCCGGTCCGGCATAGCGTTCACCACCGACATCGACTATCCGGACTCCAACGCGATCGACCCGATCCTGTTCGGCGTGATCCGCGAATTGGTGTCCAACGTGGCCCGTCATTCGCAGGCCGGCTCGGCGACGGTGAAGGTTGCTGTGGACCGCGGAATCGCCCGCGTCGACGTGGTGGACGACGGGATCGGGTTGGCCGGTGACGTCGCCGCGCGTCGCTTCGCGGAGGGACACATAGGTCTCGCCTCCCACCGCGCGCGGGTTCAAGCCGCCGGCGGCGCACTGACGATCGTCGACGAACCCGTCGGGGCACACCTGCGGGTAGAGCTGCCGCTTCGTGCGCAGGCTCCGAAGCGGGTACCGGTCTGACCGCTACTCCAGCAAGCGACGGCGCATCGCCTCGGCGACCGCCGCTCCGCGATCGGAGACACCCAGCTTTTCGTAGAGGGTTTGCACATGCGTCTTGATTGTGCTGCGCGCCAAGTGAAGTCGTACGGCGATCTGCGGAACCGACATCCCTTCTGCCATCATCGTGATCACCTGGGTCTCGCGCTCGGTCAGCGATGTCGTCGCTCCCCTGCCGCGCCTTCTGACTTCACCGGCCAGCCCCCCGGCAACCCCGGGCGGCAGATAGGAATCTCCGGCCGCGCACCGAAGTACGGCGCTCACGATCTCGTCGACGTCGGATTCCTTCGTCAAGAATCCCGAGGCGCCCTCAGCCAGGGCCTTGAAGACGACCGGGCTGTCGTCGAAGGCGGTGAACAGCACCACGCTGGTGGGCAATCCGTCACGGACGATCGCGTGGGTGACCTCCAGGCCGTCCAGGCCGGGCATTTTGTAGTCCAGCAGCGCGACCGCCGGCCGAAATCGCCGGATCGCGTCCAACGCCGCACGTCCATCGGCGACCTGGGCGACGACCTCGACCCGTCCGCTGGCCTTGAGAGCCCGCACGACGCCTTGTCGCATTACCGGGTGATCGTCTGCCACGACGACGGTGACACGGTCAGTGGTGGTCATCGACTCTCCCAGCACATCTCGGCGAAGCGCTACGAGCCCTGCCGCGGCGCGGACGGGCGCCTACCCATTGTTGCTTCCTAGACCTGCGGTTGGGATGATTTGCGGCCCCGGGTCACTCACTTACGCAGCCATTGCCCGACGCCGACGTACCGGCAGACGGCATCGCCGCCGCTTCAGCAGGCTTTTCGCGAGGCAGCGGCTGCCCGAAGAGAGTCGACGTGGGAACTTACGTCTGCTCGTAGGTCGCGTGAATGACGGCGCGGGCGATCGCGTGCTGGAACAGGTTGAAGCCCAGGTAAGCGGGGGTGGCGCCGTCCGGAAGATCCAGTTTGTCGACATCGACCGCATGCACGGCGACGTAGTAGCGGTGCGGGCCGTGTCCGGGGGGCGGCGCGGCCCCGATGTAGCGACGCTGCCCGGCGTCGTTGGCCAGCGTCAGCGCGCCGCCCGGCAGGTCGCTGCCGTCGCCCGCGCCGGCAGGTAGCTCGGTGACGTCGGCCGGCAGGTTGGCCACCGCCCAGTGCCAGAATCCGGACGCCGTCGGCGCGTCGGGATCGTAGACGGTGACCGCGAAGCTGCGAGCCTCGGCAGGGAAGCCCGACCAGCTGAGCTGCGGGCTGACGTCCTCACCCCCGGCGCCCATGATCCCGCTGACCTGTGGTTTGGCCAGTGGCTGCCCGTCGGTGATCGACTCCGAGGTCACGGTGAACGACGGCAGCTTGGGCAGCGCGTCGTAGGGATTGGGCACTGTCATGGTGAGTCCTCTCGTGTGATCAGCAGTTAGTCAGAAAGTGCGCCAGTACTTCGGTGCCGAACCTCAGCGCGTCGATGGGTACCCGCTCGTCGACGCCGTGGAACAGCGAGGTGAAGTCCAGATCCGGCGGCAGCCGCAAGGGGCTGAAGCCGAAACAGCGAATACCCAAGCGCATGAACGCTTTTGCGTCCGTGCCACCGGACAGCATGTACGGCACCGTCCGGGCATCCGGATCCAGCGCCAGCACCGCGGCGTTCATCGCGTCCACCAGATCGCCGTCGAACGAGGTCTCGTAGGAGCTCAGACTCCTGATCCATTCCCGGGTCACGTCGGGTCCGAGCAGCGCGTCCACCTCCGCCTGAAAGGCCGGCAGCCGACCGGGAAGGACCCGGCAATCGATCACCGCTTCCGCTGTCGCCGGAACCACGTTGGCCTTATAACCGGCATTGAGCATCGTCGGGTTCGCGGTGTCGTGAAGGACGGCCTTCAGCATGCGCGCCATCGGACCCAGCTTGTCGATCATTCCGTCGAGATCGGGTGAGTTGGGGTCGAACGCCAGCCCCGTCTCCTCGCTTACCACGGCGAGGAACTGGGCGACGGTGTCGGTGCATATCAACGGGAACTGATGACGTCCGAGCCGGGCCACTGCTTCGGCGACGGCGGTGACGGCATTGTTGTCGTGCACCATCGACCCGTGCCCCGCACGTCCGCGCGCGGTCAGCCGCATCCACTGGATGCCCTTCTCCGCGGTCTCGATAAGGTAGAGCCGCCGCTCGCCGCCGTCGTGGCGTGGCACCGTCAGCGAGAAGCCGCCGACTTCACCGATTGCCTCGGTGACGCCGTCGAACAGGTCAGGGCGGTTGTCGACCAGCCACTGCGCCCCGTACTTGCCGCCGTGTTCCTCGTCTGCAACGAACGCGAACACCAGGTCTCGCGGTGGCACGATGCCGGCGCGCCGGAAATGGCGGGCCAGCACCAGCGTCATGCCGACCATGTCTTTCATGTCAACCGCGCCGCGCCCCCAGACGTAGCCGTCCTCAATCGCACCCGAGAACGGATGCACACTCCAATCCGCCGGTTCAGCGGGTACCACGTCGAGGTGTCCGTGGACCATGAGTGCGCCCCGCGTGCGGTCCGCGCCGGGGAGCCGAGCGACCACATTGCCCCGGCCAGGTGCCCCCGACTCGACGTATTCGGTCTCGTACCCGACCTCCTCGAGCTGCTCGGCGATCCACTGCGCGCACTCGGCCTCGCCTTTGGTGGTCTCGAGTTCACCGGTGTTACTGGTGTCGAACTGGATCAACTTGCTGACCGTTTCGGCCACATCATCGGCAGGGCCGAAGGGAACATTCGGGTCAGCCGCAGGCACACCGGTCACAGTCACCTTTCCTACCACGACCTGCCGGCGACCCGCCGCGCCCGGCCACGCCGCGCTTGCGATCCGCGCTGCTACCAGGGTGGCGACCCGCCGCGCCCGGCCACACCGCGCTTGCGATCCGCGCCGCTGCCAGGGTGGCGACCCGCCGCGCCCGGCCACGCCGCGCTTGCGATCGCCACGGGCCGATTGGGCCGACGCGAATCGATCCGATAGCCTTAGCTGCCAACTCATGTGGTTGGTCAAGTCCGAGTGGCGGAATGGCAGACGCGCTAGCTTGAGGTGCTAGTGCCCTACTAATGGGCGTGGGGGTTCAAGTCCCCCCTCGGACACATCCGGCGACACGACTTAGGTCGGCCGTCGCCTTGACTCGTCGCAGGTGGGGATCGTAGTCAAGCCGCAGACCCAGGCTGGCGTACACCTGAGCGCGTTCTGCCCCGGTTGCCGCACCGAGGATGGCCGACAGCCCGCCCAATCCTTCGACCAGCTCGCTGATCTGTGCGGCAGACATGACATGGGGCCGCTCCGTGCGCTCAAGGCGTGCCCTCAGCTCGTCACGCTCGGCCGTGCGACGACGCAACGCAGCAGTCAAATCCTCAACGGCCACACCAGACTCCACCGCCGCAACCAAGGCAGCAATCTTGCCATTGACCTCGCCGAGCTCGCGCTGCAAGGCGGCGTAGCCAGTTCCGGCCGAGGGGTCCATCTCCTGCCCGCGGGCGAGGTCTTCTGGATCGGCCAAGGTGGCGATCCATTCGTCCAGTCGCGCAGTCACCTCGTCTTCACGGAGATAGACGGTGCGCGGGTGATCACTCAGGTCCACGGGTACAGAACGCGACTTGCCCAGCTCACATCGGTAGAGGATGCGCGTTGTCTGCTTCCCTGGCCGGGCAGCGCCCTGCATCCGCCGTCCGCATGCGGCACAGAACACCAGCCCACGCAGTGCATATGGCACCGTCGATTCTCTGCTGCAAACAAGACCGGGACCGCGCCGCACCTGTGTCCGAAGTCGAACAGCCTGCGCCAGCTCGTCAGGGATCAGCGCTTCGTGCGTGCGGCGGTCTGGTGCGATCCAGTCGGACTCATCACGCCACCGCATGCGGGTCTCGTACCCCGCAGCGACATCGTCGGGGTTGACCAGTACCTCGTATTTCTCCTGCTTGCCCCAAACACGGATACCGCGGTACGCGGGGTTGTCGAGTATCGCGCGAATCGCGGAATGGGACCATCCTCGCGGATCACGGTGACGATTCCGGGCTGGGTCGTACTGACTCGGGGACGGCACGCCGTCGTCGGTGAGCTGTTGCGCGATGTAGCGCAGGCCAGCGCCGTCGGCGTACATGCGGTAGATCCGCTCAACGACCAGCGCTGTTGCGGGGTCAGGTTCGAGGCGGTGCAGCCGCTGCCCAAGATTTGCCTTGGCAAGGTTCGGGTGCGGGCCGGCATCGACGAGCTGATAGCCGTACGGTGGCCGACCACCGAGGTATCTGGCGGTGTCCTGCGCGAGTGCCGACATCGCGGTACGGACTCGCATCTGGATTCGTGCGCGCTCGCCCTTGCTCATACCGCCGAAGAGCGTCATCACGAGGTCATGTGCCTCGGAGCCGGGATCGACCGCGCCTCCGACCTCCGGCACCCACAGACCGACTCCGTAGTGTGTGAGCACGGGGAAAGTGAGCGCGAACTGTGGCCCGTAGAACGCGCGCGCGGGTTCCCCGATCACCACGGCATCGAAGCCACGATCACGCGAAGCGACGTCAGCAAGCAGACGTGATGCCTCCGGTCTGCGCTTCCACGGCAGCGAACGGCTCTGTCCCACATCGAAGTAGTCAGCGGCGATCACTCCGCCATGCGGAGTGATCAGGTCCATGGCACGCCGCTTCTGCCAGCTGCGGCTCGCCTCCGGGTCTTGAGCGTCCTCCGTGCTCACTCGGCCATAGAAGGCGAACCTCAAGCTCACGCCACTCCCCTCCCTGATCCAAGCATCCGGTCCCGCACAGCAAGTATGACGTGTACCAGCGCGCGGTTGGCCTCATGCCGAAGTCGATAGTTCTCGGGTACGACTATTTCAACATCTCCCTCTGACAAGGTCGGCGCGTCGATTCGACCGTCACACTCGGAGCGAGTACCTGCTGTTCGGGAGTTGTCAGCCATCGAGTACCCCCGGCGGATCCCCTCGTTGGTTTCGGGCTTGTCGACGGGCTTCCACCAGCCCGATGCGGCGGGCATCGATGCGTTGCAGGGCCGCGGAGTAGATGAGAGTGCGGTCGCCGAAGCTGGTGGGGCCGGCACGGTCAAACTCCCACGCCACCAGATCATCGCCATCGGTGGAGTTGAAGCCGAGATCATGTTGGTGTGCAGCGTTTTTCAAGCGTTGTTCACGTGTCCAGGTGGCGCGCTGTTCGCGCAGCGCAGTCATGGTGGTGGAGTAGCGACGGGACTTGCTGGTGATGTGGCCTCGGTAGCCGAGGGTGTGCAGCCACCGGCCGATACTGGCCAGTCCCCTATTGGCGAGTTGGCTGATGGTAGTCAGGATCGCGCGGACATGTTCGGTGACGTCGAGGTCGGCGATGGCCTCAGTGGAGATGCGCCGTGCACCGATCCCGACATCAGCTAAGGATTTGGTGACGTATTTTGCGAGGTAGCGAGCTACGCGGCGGCCTGGCAGCACGCTGCCGCGCAGTGAATCCTCCTGCACAGCAGGGCCTTCCATGCCGGCGTGCCGGTTGTCGATGGGTTGAGTGTCGACTTGTGTGCCGAACCTGATCACCCGTGTCGCGGTCGCTGAGGATGAGTCGATGACCGTCACGGCCACGGTTCGAGCAGCCTGTTGGATGATTGTGGCCAGTTCGGTCGCCGTGACGGGCGAGTGCCAGTCCTGGCCGCCACAGTTAGCGTCGGCTGGCGGGTCGAGGCGGATCAGAGCGTGAATATGCGGTATGAGCCGGGCTTGTAGTTCGACGACTTTGATGAAGCTGACCCGCACCCCGTCCGGGTCGGCACCCGAGGAGCGTATTTCTCGGCGCAGTGCGCGTCGCAGGGTGATGGTGAAGCGTCGCCACAGTTCGGGCATGTGCCAGGTGAACAGAACATGCCCGGTGTAGTCGTAGCAGTCCGCACATGTCGGCTGTCCCACACGAATATCACCGTCGCCGTGGGTTATGCTGCACCACAGCGGTTTTCCATGCGGACAGCGGTGATAGCCGCCAGTACGGTCGTGATCGCGACACACCCGGTCGCGCTTGTCGCCCGCACGCGCGTAGCTGTGAACAGGTCCGTAGCTGGGTGCAGTGAGGGTGACGAAAACCTGCGGACGATCGGCTACTGCTGCGGGGACGTCGTGATGGCCGCCAGCCGTGCCGGCGTCCACGAGTTGCCAGGTGTCGCGCGCGTACAGGTCTGAGCACGACGGGCAGATCCGGGCGCGGCGGTTGTTGCACCGTGTCCATACCACCCGATCCCGACTATATTCATCGGTGCCGACCAGTTGGATTGGGTGGGCGCAGAACCCGACCGATTCGGCACGCCGCCACCACGATTCGAACCCCATGGAGGCCGCGCGGCGCACCATCTGCTCGACCACGTTGGCGGTGTCGACAGTGTCAGGAACACCGGGAAGGGCGAGCTGCGCCGATGTCTGGGCGCTATTCACCGCTGCCCTCACCCGATGTCTGGCCACTGTCGTCACTTCTCGGCTGCCTGCTACTTGGCCGGCCGGTAGGGTGGCGGAAACGGCGGGAGAGGGTAGTGATGTCGTGGTCCGTGACGTGGAAGGCGCGAACCCGTGTCGGGTGGGCGGTGCCGTCGATCATCATGTACCCAACACCGGGGGTGACATCGGGGATGTGGTCGCAATCGGCGCCGGCGTCGCGGGCTCCTTGGCCCAGGACCATGGTGGTTTGAGTGGCTTCGGTCAGCCGCAGGCCGATCCGCACGGTGAACAGCTGCCGCACCGGCAGGGTGTCCTTAGCGGGATCCTGCACCGCCGCCACGACACTGATGCCTACGGCCCGGCCTTGGGAGAGCAGCAGGCCCAATAGTTGTTCGATTTCGGTGCGGATCTTGCGGTCGGTCAGGTACGCAGTCAGAGCTGCGATCTCGTCGATCACCACCACGAACAATGGCTCAGCCTGTGTGGGAGTGTGCAGACGCGTCTTGCCGCGCAGCCGGTTTGCGCGGCCGTACATCACCTTCACGAGCTGGCGCAGCAACTCCAGAGTGGTGTCCGTGGCGTCGTGGGTGAACACCGTGAACATGGGTGCTCCGGCGCCCAGTTCCATGCCGCCTTTGGGGTCAATCACACACAACCGCACCCGTCCCGTTCGCACTGCGGGAGCGATGCCTGCGATCAGTGACCACAACACGCTGCCTTTCCCGGCGCCGGTCGCCCCGGCGACCAGGATGTGATGCCCCAGCAGGGGCAGCCGCCACCAGCCACGGTTCTCGGTGACCCCGATCGGCACGGACGTGAGATCGACGACGGTGGCTGGCGTGGGCATCGGTAGTGGGATCGGCTCGGCGAGTACGTCGCCGCGCATCAGGGCGATCCGCAGTTCTCCTGGCGCGGTGGCGGTAATGGTGATGCGCTCCGCGCGCCACGCGGCAGCCAGCGCCTCGGCTTGTCTGTACCAGTCCTGCACCGATTGGCCGGTCACGATCCGCAGCCGCAGTACATCGGTCTGCGCGCAGATCTGCACCGACTGCAGAGTCGGCGTGAGAGTGCGCTCGCCGAGCTTGGCGGTCAATCCGTGCAGGCTGCACACCGAATCCCAGTTGCGCGTGTAGCGCCACCACGTCAGCCAGCGCCGCCGCACTGGCTCGGTCACCCAGGCGTGAAACGATCGGTTGTCCAGCCATGCCCACGCCATGTACCCGACACTGACCACGATGGCAGTGATCAGTCCCGGGCGTACTCCATGAGTGATCGCCACCGCGATGCAGGCGATGATCGGGATGCTGATGGTGGGAAACAAGATCGCCCACCACAGCAGATACCCCACCGCCTTGAACAGTGACACGATGAGGTCTTCGATCCATTCGTCATTGTTCGACTGGGTGTTGTTGGTGCCCTTGCTGTTTGACGCCATGACGACTGCCTTTCGTGAGCCGATGTGATGTGCGGATCGATGGCCGGGGCTGGGGCGTGAGACCATGCGAGTGCCACACCCCAGCCCCGGGTTTACTTCGGTGCGCGCGCCACCTGGTCAGCTGAGCCGGCCGGGATCGCGGTGATGGCGTCGGCGCGGAACGCCACACCGTTGCGATCGCCCTGTGCCCACGGGATTGCCACCAAGCCCGACACCGACACCGGTTGAGTGACAGCCAGTTTCGGGTCACCGGCGACGGTGACATTGAGTACTTCGCCACCGGTGTCGTCCAGAGCGAGGAGTTGCGTCGCAAACAGCGGCAACCCGGTACTGGTGTCGACCTTGGGGCTGCCTGTCTCGAAATTCAGCCGGGGTTCGGCCGCCCGGGTCACGATGAACCGGGTCGCTGATGTATCGATCTTCAATCGCATTGCTGTGCCGTCCTTTTTTTGGTTTCGTATGCGGTCATCGGTGCCCGCGACACCCAGAACAGCGCTTCGACAGCAATCGCCGGAAGTCACCACCAGTAAGAGTCAGTAACACCCCGGCACGCGCAGGATCGCCTGACCTGCGCTGATGTGTGAGGCATGATCAGAAGATGGCGGCAGTCGACCCAAACCGTGCGCTCAACGCGCAGCGGCTTCGACGTGCCCGCCTGGAATACGGGTTCAGTCTCCAGGAGCTTGCTGCTGAGGTCGAAAACGTTCGCCGGATGCGCAGTGACCGCGATATTCCTCCCCGCGAATCACTGCGTCAGATGATCATCAGCATCGAACGCGGCGGCTCGTTCGGGGAAATGTGGCGGGCAGACCTTGCCGCAGTCTTCGGCCGCGACCCCGACGAGATATTCAGCGTGCCGGTCCAATCACCGCTGCCGCACCCGTTGCTCCTGGAATTGCCGGTCGACGAGGATGTCCTATCGGTAATCACCGCGCAACGGGCTGCGCATATCGAGGCCGAGCATGCCTTCGGAGCCCAGCACGCGCGGCCGTTGGTCGAGCGCGATCTCGACACTGTCGAAGCGCTGATCAGGACCGCGCCCCGCCGGCTCAAACGTGCCATGGCAGAAGCTGCGGGGACCATCGCCGAAGTAGCCGGCTGGATCGCCCAAGACCTCGGCGATCATGCCGCCGCCCAAACTCTGACGCACAAAGCGTTCTTGCATCTGAGAGCGGCGAGTCCCGAGCTACGTGCGATGATCCTGATGCGGCAATCGAACATTCTCACGCGCAGTGACGCCAGCTTGGCCGTCGACCTCGTAGCCGATGCGGCCGATCTCATCGAAGGCGGCAACGCAGGCCGGCTGACGGCCAGCATCGCCCGCCAGCAAGCCCTTGCCGCGCTGCACAATGAGGACGAGCGGGGCTTTCACCGGCACGCCGCCGAAGCCCTTGAACTCGGCGACATCGAGCCCGTCGCTGGTGATCGGGCTCCCTATGCCCACGCCGCCTACGTCGCAAGTGATGTCGCATCCGGATATCTACGTCTGGGCCATGCTGAGAAAGCTCTTGAGCTATTGGCCAGCCATCACTCCGAATGGACTTCACAACAACACCGCGACCGTGCCGTCGCGGACATGCGGCTGCTGCATGCCTACGTCGCGATCCGGGACTATCGCCTTGCGCTGGCATTAGCTGACACCGCCATCCCCGCTTACCTATCGGCGCCATCGCAACGAGCGCGCCGACACCTCGCTCAGGCAGGCAAACTCGTCCGTGACCGTAGACGGCGAGACTCCAGCCCTGTCCTGCAAGAACTCGCCGCGCGCATCAAGAAAGCTACCCAAGGAGCCCATACGTGAGCCGCCGCATCATCCCTGATACCACCACCACCGATCCCGCGGCCACCAACACCGTGGCAGTGTTACCCGTTGGCTCCTTCGAACAGCACGGCCCCCATTTGCCCCTCGGCGCGGACACCCTCATCGCCTGTGCCATCGCAACGGCAATCAGCCAGCATCACAACGTTTTCCAGCTACCACCGATCACGTTCGGATGCTCCCACGAACACGCCACTTATCCCGGAACAGTCAGTATTAGTGCCACAACACTGGCGGCCGTCATCGCCGACATCGTCCAGTCGCTCACCCAACAGGCGGTGTGCGGGCTCGTCATCGTCAACGCCCATGGGGGTAACGCCGTGCTCACCAATGTCGTGCAGCAGGCCAACCAGCCCGCCACGTCGATCAAATTGGGGCTCTACCCAAGTCGCGAAGATTGGACCGAAGCCCGCACCGCCGCTGGCATCACCAGCACCAACCACGACGACATGCATGCCGGAGAACTAGAAACCTCCATCCTGCTCGCCGCATACCCGCGGTACCTGCGCAGCGGGTGGGACATCGCTGATCACAGCGCCAGCGACCGCCGCTACCTCACCACCGTCGGCATCAACGCTTACACCCCTACCGGTGTCATCGGCTACCCGTCACGGGCCACCGATGCCAAAGGGCACGCCCTGCTCGACCACCTCGGCCGACACGCCGACACCCTCATCACCCTGCTGACCGGACCGCCCCGACACCAAGCGCGCCAATAACCCGGCTCCGGCGCGCAACATCGGCGGCTACCTGCGGGCTTCACTGCGCTCCCTCTGCTCCCGTCCGCTGGCGCTCCCGTCCGCGCCGGTCGCTACGTTGCGCCCTCCGTCCGCCGCCACAGCAGCCAGCACGAGCGAGCACACTTGTCGAATCGGTTACCCGAAGCATGCGATGAGCCGACAGCCGCGGCCCACGCATAGTGCCAACGCCATCCTCGACCAGCGGCGGCCCGCTCACAGCCGGGACTACCAGCGCCAGCGGGCTGACCGCTTCTGGCCTGCGGTGTGAGAACTTTCTTTACTGGAATCAAGAACTAGAGTCCGATGCGCTTGGCGATGATCTCGTTCATGATTTCGTTGGTGCCGCCGCCTATTCCGAGAATTCGGCAATCTCGATAGTGTCTCTCGATCTCAGACTCACGCATGTAGCCCATCCCACCGAAGATCTGAACCGCCTCATTGACCACGTAGTCGCACGCATACACAGCGGTGTTCTTGGCCATCGACACCTCGGCAACGACATCCTCCCCCGCTAGCCACCTCTGCATGACCGCACGGGTGTAGGTGCACGCCACGTCGACCTGTCGAGCCATCTCCGCAAGCTTATGGCGAATGATCTGGCGCCCCGTCAAGGGTCTACCGAACGTTTCACGTTCCCGCGCCCAACTCTTGGCAAGATCGAGAGCCCGACCCGCCGTCGCGTACGCCTGGACGGCGATGCCGAGCCGTTCAGCCTGAAATTGCTGCATGATCTGCAAAAACCCGCTGTTCTCTGCCCCCACCAGGTTGTCAGCCGGTACGCGAACGTCGACGAAAGACAACTCGGCGGTGTCGCTACATCGCCACCCCATCTTGTCTAACCGGCGGGACACTTCGAATCCAGGCGAATTCTTGTCGATCACAAGCAATGAAACTCCACCGTAACCCGGTCCGCCGGTGCGTACCGCCGTAGTAACGAAGTCCGCTCGAACTCCGCTGGTGATGAATGTCTTTGCTCCGTTGACCACGTAGGTGTCCCCGTCGCGCACCGCGCGTGTGCGCAGATTCGCGACATCTGAGCCTGCCCCAGGCTCGGTAACGCCCAGCGAGCCGATCATCTTTCCTGCGAGCGTAGGACGGACATATCGTTCAATCAGGGCGTCGGAGCCATTGGCGGCAATGTGGGGAAGGGCAATGCCATGGGTGAACAAGGCGGCGCAGACGCCAGTGGACCCGCCTGCGGCCAGGATGGCCTCAGTGACCAGCGCGGAGTCAATCGCATTGCCGCCGCTGCCGCCGACTTCTTCCGGGAACCCGATTCCGAGAAGCCCCACCTCGGCAGCATTGAGGTGCAGGTCGCGTGGAATCTCACCCACCTGCTCCCATTGCGCTAGCTTCGGCGCGATTTCACGTTCGACGAAAGACCGCGCCATCTGACTCAGCGCTCGTCGCTCCGGCGTGGTCCACACCTCCGGGGCGACAACGAAACGAGCTGCCCCATCCTCGCTTGCCATGGTCGTGCCAGCGTCCGTCATCTCAGCCTCCGGGAGAATTTGATGGATGATTGATTACAAGGTGTCTGACGCTTGCCGTCCTCAGACAGGAAAGGAGGACGCGACGCGCGGCAGCCTAAGCGGTCCGGCGGCGTGTAATCTGCAGCGGCGCAAGGACATGAACACAAGCAGTGGAGCATGGTTCTCTTCAGAACCGGACGAGCCCTCGGATGTTTTTTCCTGAACGCATATCCTGGTAGCCTTCGTTGATTTGGTCGAGGGAGTATTCGCGGGTGACCAACTCATCGAGCTTCAACAACCCAGCGGAATACAGCTCGACCAGTCGCGGAATATCGTGCGGCGCATTGGATGAGCCATACAAAGCGCCACGAATCTGCTTCTCGTAAAGCGTCATTTCAAGCAGTGATCCTGAGATCGATGAGTCGTCGGGGTGCCCGATGGCCGTGACCACGACGCGCCCGCGCTTTCCGACCAAGGCCAGCGCTTCCGCGGTGTAGGAGGCCTCAGCCACATCGGTGGTGAGGATGCAGACATCAGCCAGCTTGCCCAGCGTCATATCGCTGACCAACGACCAAGCTTCATCCATCGAGGCCGCGGTGTGCGTCGCACCGAACCCGCTCGCTTGCTCTCGCTTGAACTTAACCGGATCGACCGCCACAATCGCTAACGCTCCCGCGATTCGCGCGCCCTGAATCGCATTCATTCCGATTCCCCCCGCTCCCACTACCACGACGGTGTCCCCGGCGCGCACCTCCCCAGTCCGCACCGCAGATCCGTAACCGGTCGTGACGCCGCAGCCGATTAAGGCTGCCCGATCCAGGGGGATCCCGCCGTCAATCTTGACCACGGACGCCTTCGGCACCACTGTGTACTCGGAAAACGTTCCGAGCAAACACATCTGCCCGACGTCCTCGCCTCGTGCGTGAAAGCGATAGGCGCCGTCGATCTGCGGTCCCATCATGAGCGCCGCTCCCAACTCACAGAGATTGCCCATGCCGCGCGCGCAGTACGAGCAGCGCCCACACGAGGGAAGGAAGGTCAAGATGACAGAATCACCTTCGGACAGTTCCTCAACCCCTTCACCGCACTCCACGACTGTGCCAGCACCCTCATGACCCCCCACTACCGGCAATGGGATCGGGAGGTCGCCGGTCACCAGATGTTCGTCGGAATGGCACAAGCCGGTGGCCGCCAGCCGCACGAGGACCTCCCCGGGACCTGGCGGATCCAACTCGACTTCTTCGACCTCCCACTTCTGCTCCAAGCCCCACAAAACAGCGGCACGTGTCTTCATGCTTAAGTCCCTTCTTTTCTAGCTATATCTAATGACGCTTCTGAAGTAGTTATCCCGACCGCGCACGGCGATACCGCGAACTGTCGTGGATGATCTCCGGGCACGTCGCCCAGGGGCCGCGGCGGCCGGTCGCGTCCGAAAGTTGGTGTAAAAGCACGGGCCGGTTCGCGGCTTCGTCGTCAGCATACGGGCAGGGGAACTCGGGCGGCAGTCACACCACCGCGCAGCTGGCCCCTGATGGTGTCATGGGTAACGAGGCTCGGGTCCCGCTCCGGATGCTTTGGCAGCCCCCAGGACCGACACTGCAGGGCCGAGAGATGTTCAGCCGTATAGGGTTTGGGCGGCTTCGGTCAGTGTGTTAAACGCGGCGTCGAGGCGGTCTTGGCGGCGCCGGTTGGGTTCGTGGTTGGCTTCGGCGGCCACGAACCCGATCAGCTCCTCCAGGTCGTCTGCACTGGTTAACAAGGCAGCGCCGTCGGGGTGGGCGCGCATGCCATACACCAGTCGCTCACAGTCGGGGTCAAGCAACACCAGGTCGCGTAACACCGCGGCGGTCTTGTCGCTGACGATGACCTCGTCGACGTCGCCGGCAACGCTGAGCCGGCGGCGGCGCAGGTCGTACGGGGAGTCTGCCCAGTTGCTGATCACCCCCTCGTCGTCGCAGACGCTGCACCACCATCGGATCGGCGCCGAGGCCTCCGCCCCCATGATGGCGATGGTCATCCGCCCGGGGCAGCGCCTGTGGGCCGGTCGGCGCCGACACGGCAATGCGGATACCCACGGATCACCGACCTCGCCGGCGGTGCCCGCCCGGACAATGTCGCCCAAATGCTGCGCGAGGCGCCGCGCGGGACCCGAAGCGTCGTGCGGCATGTCGAGGAAGTGATGCAGATCAGCGACCAACACGTCGCCACACTGTACCGGCGCCAAGCCACGGCGTTCTTGCGTCCCGATCGTCGGTGGCTTTGCCTACGATCATGACTCGTGATGCTGCGATGCACCGCCAAGGTGTTGGCGCTGCTGGGGGTGTCTGAGCCGGCCATCGGCGAGCTTGCGCGCGGGACTGGTATGCCCATCTGGTCTGGATCGACCGACGCAAATGCCTGCTGGTGACCCACAGCGGGACGTTGTTCTCGGTGTTCATGCCGAACGTCACCGCCGCCGGGTTGCGCCCGATCGGCCCGCCCGTCGTCTCGGCGATCCAGGCCGCGCTGCAAGCCGAAGGCCTGCCCGTCGATACGCTTGGCGATCTTGATCCCAAGCAGATGGTCGTGGCCAAGACCGCCGACCGCCGCATCCTGGGCACCATCAACGATTTAGCGTTGACCACCGAACACGTCATCGCCACCACTGGCGGACTGGCCCGCTGCGACATCAACGCGCTGCACCACGGCCTGCACCGCACCATCAACAGCATCACCGGCTATATCCCACCGATCGACCTCGTCACCGCCAGCCGTCAAGACCAGCGGTAACAACTGTCCTCCTACCTGGGGGACGTACCGGCGTCGCAAACCCCAGGTCGCTACGCGGTGGCCGAGATGGGATCTGCGGGTTCGGGTTCGTAATTCGTGGTGGAGGGCGGCGGCCGCAGTTCACGGGGTGGGTCGAGGAGTGATCGGCGTAGGTCTTGCAGCAACCGGGTGCCGACCGGGGTCATGGTCAGACCGCGCCAACCGGCCGAGGCGCGATCAAGCACGGCCCACACCAGGCTGATGGCGCTGGTCTCGCCAGGGAATCGGCCAATGACCTTGGTCCGTCGCTTGGTCTCCCCAAAGGAGCGCTCAATAAAATTCGAATGCCGAACGCGCCCATGGTGTTCGACCGGGAACCGCAGATAGGCCGTCAGCCCTGCTTTGTCGGTAAGCAGGATCCGCATAGCCGCCGGGTAGAGGTCGCAGTATTTAGCGGCGAACGCTTCGATCCGCTTGTCGACGATCTCGACCAGCTGGGGTCCCGGTTCGATGCCCAGGTCGGTGGTATCGAAAATCGCCCAGTACCCGTCGCGGACCTCGGCTTGCACCCCGGTGGGAATCTTGGCGAGCACGTTTCGGAGTCGATGAATAAGACATCTCTGGCGCAACGCTTTTGGGTAAATTTGTTCGATAGCTGCGATCAAGCCCTTGGCGCCGTCAGAGACGACCAGCAGCGGACAGCCAAGGCGGCGCTCGCGCAGATCGGTCAAAAAGTCGCCCCACGCGTCGGTCGACTCGCCCGTCGCGGGTGCCAATCCGACGAACACCGGCTTGCCCTCAGTGGTGATGCCCCAAGCGGCCAACACCGGCTCGGCCGGCGACCCAGGATGCATCCGAAAGAACGAGGCATCCAAAAACAGATAGTCCAGCACGATCTCATCGAGCCGGCGGCGCGCCCACGCCTGATACTCGGCGCGGATCACCTTGCAGACTTCCGAGACCGTCGACTTGGAAATCGCGGCCTGATCGCCGAGCGCTTCGGCCAGGGTGGCCTCGACATCCCGGACGGACAGGCCGCGCACGAACGCCGCGATCACCAGCGTCTCCAGGGCGTTGGTTTTCGTCACGTGCTTACCGAACAACCGCGACGCAAACGCTGCGGTGGTGCCGCGCAGCTTCGGCCGCTCCAACCTGACCGGTCCAGTGGTGGTTTTGACCGTCACCGACCGATACCCGTTGCGTGAGCCCTCCTTAGCGGCAGGACAGGCGGCGGTGCGTTGGTAGCGTTCGCGGCCGAGGAACTCGGTGACCTCAGCCTCCAGCGCCACCTGCATCAACAGCTGGGCGCCGAGACGGGCGACTTCTTCAAGGATCTCCGGCAGCTCCCGATCCTCGGCAAACAAGGCGTCGATCTTGGTGCGGATACGGTCGGTGGCTGATACTCGAACAGGCACGGGCGTTGCTCCTTCTTCGCAGACTTGCAGGTCGTGAAGCGGAACCTACGCCCGTGCTCCCTATTTACACCGGATTCCGGACACGACCCGGCGGCCGCTCGCCCGCGCCCGGTCTCGTACCGGACTGACATCACACATCGAGCAGGTCGTGACGCTTGTCGGCTTCGAGGATTGCCCGATATTCTGGAAAAAGGTTTTTGGCCTGCGGTATGAGCTTGATCAGTTTCGTGACAGGACCTTTCGCTCGTACAGTTCCTTTGGCCATCGCCATGGTCAAGTTGACTTTCCCCAACCAGAACCTGTTACCGGTATCCGCGGACATGAACAATTCGACATTCGGTGTAACGCCACTGTCCGCGCCGGTCTCTATCACCTTCTTCGGCATATCCACGGTTACTACCGCATCCGGATCGGTGTAGTGGATCCGCAACACCACCCCGGACCCGGCAAGTCTGTTCGCAAGGTCTTCGTTCTCCAAACCTCGTCGAAAGTGGGGTTGACCCCTAATGGTGGACACCTGACTGGTGGGACTGCTGGTCCCGCGGGAAGGATGTCCGTATGTCGGGCAAGCGTCGCAAGTACACCCCGGAGTTTCGGGAGCAGGCTGCCCGCCTGGTGATTGAGACCGGCCGTCCGGTGGCTCATGTGGCGGCCGAAATTGGTGTCGGAGAACAAGTGCTCGGGCGTTGGGTGCGCCTCCAACGCCAGGCCTTGTCGGCTGGTGATACTGGCGCGGTGTTGGATGCTGATGAGCGCGCCGAGCTGGAGCGCCTGCGCCGTGAAAATGCCGAATTACGTTTGGACCGTGAGTTTTTGAAAAAAGCCGCGGCCTTCTTCGTCTCCGAACACAACCGGTAGAAGCCTACCGGGTGATCGAGGCGGAGAAGGCCACCTACACGGTTGAGCGGATGTGCGAGCTGCTGGAGGTGTCGCGCTCGGGGTACTACAAGTGGCGCAAATCCCGCGATTCCGGGCCGACCCTGGCCCAGCAGCGCCGCGCCGAGCTGGACGCCAAGGTCGCGAAGTTCCACGCTGCTTCTGACGGTGTGTACGGCGCCCCACGCATTTTGGCCGATCTACGCGACGACGGTGAGCAGGTGTCACGCAAAACGGTGGCGGCCTCGCTGCGCCGCCAGGGATTGGCCGGGGTCTGCCCCCGCCGGTTTACGCCGGCCACCACGGTGGTTGACCTGGATGCTGCGGTACCTAAAGACCTGGTCAAGCGCCGTTTCGACACCGGGATACTCAACCGGGTGTGGACCTCGGACATCACTTATCTGGGTACTGGTGAGGGCTGGCTGTATTTGTGTGCCGTCCGCGATGGCTGCTCACGCCGGGTAATCGGCTGGGCCATCGACGATTACCTGCACACCGATCTGGTCCAGGCCGCCCTGGAGATGGCCGTGGCGATGCGCGGCGAGCTCGCTGGGCAGGTTGTGATGCACGCCGATCGCGGCTGTCAGTACACCTCGGCGCAGCTCGCGCGGTTCGCCCGCGAGCACAACCTGGCCCGCTCGGTTGGCCGTACAGGGGTGTTGTGTTGGGACAACTCTCAGCAGGAATCTTTTTGGGCGACACTGAAAGTCGAGTTCTACGACCGCTACGTGTGGCCAACCAAGGCCGCCGCCAAAGTCGCGGTCGGCGACTGGATCGAGCGCGTCTACAACCGACGCAGGCGCCACTCATCGCTAGGTATGATTTGCCCCGTCGAGTTCGAGAACCGACTCACTCAGACGGCACAAGCCGCCTGACCGTGTGTCCACCAAACGGGGTCAAGCCCAGAAAGATGCCGGCGAGGTAGCGGTAAACCTCTTCCGCATCAGCGAAGACAGCCATCGTGAATCTCCATTCTGTTGACGCAATCCAAGCACTCACAAAGAAATCCGTTGGGTCGCACCCAGTTTGATTTCCTCCGCAGGCAATCAGGACTCATAGGAGTAAATTCCCTGCCTCCCTCAGCGCCTGCGCGAGTCGACGTTCGGCTCGCGGCAACTGCGCAGCGAGGGACGCGGCGCCACTCGCTCGCCGGCGCGGATCTGCACCGCGTTCGTAAGCGGTGTGCGCAACAGCGGTCCACAACTCAGATGCGGTCTTCGCAGCCTCCGCTGCTCGGAACGCAGGTTCGAAACTCAACTCTTCAGCGATGCGCCGACATCCACGTGCCTGCAGATCTCGGAACAGACCGCCTCCGGTTCCAGCCTTTTCGATGAAGGCGCTCAGCGCAAACAAGACACCGTCGAGGGTGTCGTCGTCAAAGATCTCCGGCCACCGCTTGAGGTCCTCCACAAAGGTCGATACCCCTGATAATCCACGCACCTGAATTTCACAATCGGAGCCCTCGGTGATCGGCGCGCTCACAAACGAACCCTGCATCGCGTCCGCGGACCTACGGAAGGCCGACCGGGCAGCATTGCCGAGATCTGGTGCCGCGCCGGGCCACTCGACCACGTAGGTGGTGTGCCGCGTGGGGACGGGAAATCCCGTCGATGCTCGCGCCTTCCGTAAATTCTCGTACGGCACCGCTTGAGGTGTATCGCGATCGTTATCGACCACGAACGCGAGTTCCTTGTCGTCGTCGTACCCCACGATCACGACGTCTTGCCGGCTCATACTCAGATGCGTTCTCAGATAGGGCAATTCGGCGATGTCAGTCCACACCATGACCGGCGTGCCGGAATCGATCTGTTCGGTCACCCATTTCCAACCAAGATCGGGGTCGTCTGTCGAACGGCGCTCGAAGCGCGCGCCCAACCGGGTCAAGTATTCGTCTTCGAGGTCCGCGCTGCGTCCAACCAGGTAGATCGGTGGGCATAGGTGCCCCGAGCGAACATACGAGAAGTCGAGGGCCCCCCCGAGAGCAAACACGATGCCTTCGTCCGGAGCGTCATCACCCCAACGGATCCCTGCCCATTCGGTCAGATCCCGAAGCGCACCCGATCCGCAATGGCCGCCCATGTCGTGGCGATACGGCACCACCATCGATGCCATCAATCCTCCTCCTCTAGATGACTAACGTGCAGGCGGCAACTCATCTGCGTCATAAGGAACGCGAGATGATTTCCTTCATCACCTCGTTCGTGCCGGCATAGATTTTTTGCACGCGCTGATCCACCCACAATCTCGAGATGGGGTACTCGGTCATGTAGCCATATCCGCCGTGAAGCTGCATACAGTCGTCGAGCACCTTCATCGCTCGCTCAGTGGTCCACCACTTCGCCATGGCGACGGTCTGCACGTCGAGTTGACCCGAAAGGTGCAGGTCGATGCAGTAGTCGAGGAACACTCGTGCGATGCGCGTTTCGGTCGCGGCTTCAGCCAGCGTGAACTTGGTGTTCTGAAAGCCGAAGACAGGCCGACCGAACGCCTCCCGCTCACGCGTGTACTTGAGCGTCTGCTCCAGGGCAAGTTCCATCGCTGCGACAGCCCCCACCGCGACAATGAGTCGCTCTTGCGGCAGCTGCGTCATCAGCTGAATAAAGCCTTGTCCCTCGGCCTGGCCCAGAAGGTGCGAGCGCGGAACTCTCACCTCATCGAAGAACAACTCCGAAGTGTCCTGGCCGCGCTGGCCGATTTTGTCGAGAACTTTGCCACGACGGAATCCCGACCGGTCTGCCTCGACAGCGATCAGAGAGATACCCGCGGCGCCCTGGCTCGGATCTGTCTTGGCGACAACGATGATCAGGTCGGCCTGTTGGCCGTTGGTGATGAACGTCTTCGAGCCCGTGATCACATATTCGTCACCGTCGAGGATGGCCTTTGTCTTGACGCTCTGGAGATCGGAACCCGTACCCGGTTCGGTCATGGCTATCGCCCCGATCATTTCACCGGAGGCCATTTTGGGGAGCCACTGCTTACGCAGCTCTTCAGTCGCGTATTGCAGGATGTAGTGGGCCACGATTCCGCTGTGCAATCCCGCGCCCCACGAGCTGTCGCCGATGCGGGCCTGCTCTTCGAGGACGACCGCCTCGTGCGCGAAAGTACCCCCGCCTCCGCCATATTCCTCAGGTATTGACATGCAGAGTAGGCCCAGCTCGCCTGCTCGGTTCCACAGTTCTCGGTCGACGTGGTGCTGTTCTGCAAAGCGCTGCGCATGCGGCGCCAGTTCGGCCGAGAAGAACTTCGCAGCGAGGTCACGAAGCTCGAGTAATTCAGCATTCATCCAGGGAGAGATTGGGGAGGACATGATTACCTTCCGACTGTTGGAATTCCGGGGACTTGACGTTATTGCGTTTCGATTTCGATGAGGTATTCGCCGGCAGAGTGGCGCGCACGGATGGCCTTTTTGTCGTACTTTCCGACGCTCGTTCTCGGAATATCGGACACAAAGCTCCATCGCTCAGGAATCCACCATTTGGCGACTTTGTCCGCAAGGAACGATCGGAGGTGGTCAATGTCAACGTCGGTTCCGGGGTGGACGACGACAAGCGCCAACGGCCTTTCCTGCCATTTATCGTCCGCGACGCCGACTACCGCCGCTTCGTACACGGCAGGGTGCCCGATCAGCGTGTTTTCCAGCTCCACCGAGGAGATCCATTCGCCACCTGACTTGATGACGTCTTTCGAGCGGTCGGTCAGTGTCAGATAGCCCTCGGCGTCGATCTTGCCCACATCACCGGTACGCAGCCATCCTTCGTCGAACTTCTCCGTATCGTTGTCTCCGAAATAGGACCCGGTGATCCAAGGACCGCGCGCCTGGATTTCCCCAACTGATTGCCCGTCCCACGGCACGTCTTTCCCGTCGTCGTCCCGCAACCGGATTTCGACACCGCAGATCGGCCGGCCCTGGGATGCGCGCATCTCCCATCGTCGCGTCGCGTCGGCTCTGTGAGCCGGACGTGCAACGGTCGCCAACGGAGAGGTTTCGGTCATACCCCAGGCCTGCACAATGGGCACGTTGTACTTCTCTTCGAATGCCCGCATCAAGGAAAGCGGAACAGCAGATCCCCCGCACGCGACCAGCCGTAGCGAAGAAATGTCCCGCTCAGGGTGCGAATCCAGATATCGGTCGACATCGTTCCAGATCGTCGGCACTGCACCGGCCAAGGTCGGTCTGGTGTCTTCGATGATCGACACCAACGGTTCGGCTTGGAGATACCGGTCAGGCAGCACCAGATCCGCACCGGACATCAACGCTGCGTAGATAAGCCCCCACGCATTGGCGTGAAACATTGGGACGATGGCCAGCACACGGTCGGCCTCGCTGACTGACAAAGCGTTAGCTGTGCAGGCGGTCAGCGAGTGAAGGTACGTCGAACGGTGGCTGTAGACGACGCCTTTGGGATCTCCGGTGGTGCCGCTCGTATAACACATGGCCGCGGCGGACAGCTCGTCGAGCCGAGGCCAGTCAAATGATTCTTCCTGGCCGGCAAGCACTTCCTCGTAACGCAGAACGGTCTTCCCGCATCCCTGTAGCGGGGCAAGGTCGCCCTCTCCGGTGACGATGACGGTGTGCACCGACGCCATCGCTGGGAGCGCGCGCGCCAACAACGGGGCAACCGAAGCGTCGACTAGGACGATCTGATCGCTCGCGTGGTTGGCGATGTACGCGAGTTGCTCTGGGGCCAAACGAATGTTGAGCGTGTGCAGGACCGCGCCCATGGAGGGAATCGCACAGTAGGCCTCCAGATGTTCCTGGTTGCTCCACTGGAAGGTGGCCACGCGTTGGTCTGCCGTGATGCCAAGACTGCGCAGCGCATTGGCAAGGCGAGCCACTCGCGCCAGCACAATGCGGTAAGGCGTTCTCCGATATCCATTTCCGGTCGGAGTGACGACCTCGCTGTCACCGTGTATGGCTGCCGCATGCTGAACGATCGCCGAAACCGACAGGGGAACATTTTGCATTGTGCTTTGCATCGTGTAGTGCCCTTTCAGGCGAAGAGGTCGGGACGGCTGTTCGGCTGGTCGATGAATGTGCCGTAATGCGTTCTCAGTGCTCGCAGGATGTCTGCTAGGGGTAGATCGTCGTAGGCTCCCCGGTCGCGCAGATACTCCATGTGCTGGGTGCCGTCAGCGGTGAAACCATGGAGTAGCGCGTCGCTACGGCCGTCGAATTCGATCGGCGAGACACCGAAACGTGCGCACAGCTCGCGATTGAACGCCGGGGTGGCCTTTACCCACGCACCGTTGAGGAACATGAGACTGTAGCCGTGGTATACGAAAACGTCGGTACCACCCATCCGCTCGCGCAATGTCTTGGTCTGGAGGTGGTTTCGGACGTCGGCGAACCCCAGCCGCGCCGGGATTCCCGCCGCTCGGCACGCTGCAGTCAAGAGCACGGCCTTCGGGACGCAGTAGGCCCGTTCTGCGGTCGCGACGGTGCTGGCGCGATACGCGTGTGGGTTGTCGGTCACCGTGTAGGGGTCGTACCAAATGGAGTCACGGACCGCGGTGAAGATGGCGATGGCCTTCTCGGTGTCGCCGCAGGCACCACGGATCGCCGATGACACGAAGTCACGTACCGAATCTTGTTGCCAGTCAAGAAACTCCGTGGGTTCGAGGTAGGGCCTGTGGTCGACGGTCATCGGCGCTTCATCTCCAACGGAAGTCCGTCCACCGGAATGGGCAGGGAGGTGTTGTCCCATCGGACGTGATAGTTCTCCGGAACCGTCCAGGTGAACGAACGCAGCATCCTGTGCAGGATTGCTTTGACCTCGAGCGTCCCGAATTGCATGCCGATGCACTTGTGCGCTCCACCTCCGAACGGAACCCAGGCGAATCGGTGGTGTTGGTCTTCGCGCCGAGGCTCGTCGAAACGTGAGGGATCGAACCGCTCCGGATCACTCCAGATCGTTCGATCGAAGTGATTCACGGCAGGCGTTATGGCGCACAAAGTGTTCGCGGGGATGTGATATCCGTCGATGGCGACATCTCGAACCGTCTTGCGCATCACCAGCGGAACAGGTGCAAGCAGTCTGAGCGCTTCCTTGATCACGAGGTCGATGACCGTCATCTTCTCCAGGGCATCGATGTCCGGCAACCCGTCACCGATGGCCGCGGCTTCCGCAGCCGCTGCCTCCTGCCACTGCGGATACTTGGCAAGGAAATAGGTGACCGCTGTGGTGGTGATCGTCGAGGTGTCGTGGGCCGCCATCATCAAGAAGATCATGTGATTCACCACATCCTCGTCGGAAAACCGCTCCCCGTCTTCGGCCGTGGCTTGACAGAGAGCAGCGAACAGATCCTCCGTTTCACCGGCTCGCGCGGCCGGCAGATGCCGGAAGAAGTAGTCCTCCAAGACGCGCCGCCCTTGCACACCAGCGCGGAATCTGGTTCCCGGAAGCGGAGCACGCACAAGGGAACTCGCCGCCCGGACCGTAGCGACGAACGCCTTGTTGACAGCATCGCTCTCGTCCTTGCCACGGCCGCCCATGAAGACGTCGGTAGCTATGTCGAGGGTGAGTTCCTTCAACAGTGGGTAGATTCGAACCGACGGGCCCACCGGCCACGCAGGCAGTGCCGAGCGAACGCATGGGGTCACCTGTTCGACGTATCCGGTCAGGCGCGGACGCGTAAACGCCTCCTGCATGATGCGCCGGTGCATCAAGTGCTCTTCGAAGCTCATGAGCATCAAACCGCGATGGAAGAAGGCGTCGATCAGGAAGGACCAGCCATCCTGAGAGAATGCCTTCGCTTCGCTCGTGAATGCCTCTCGAGTGGCGTCAGGGCCGGCGATGACCACCATCTTGGTGCCGAACGCGCCCATCCACGACACCGAACCCAGACGGTCGTAGCGCTCTCGACTGAAATCCGAGCCGAATCGTATGTAGTCGAGCGTGTGACCCACCAAGGGCAGTCCGGCATCCCCCCGCACGGCTTTCAATCCACTGCCCGCGGGTGCCGGTGCCAGTTCACGAATCGGCCAGTCCCGGCTCCATCGACGCCATCTGTCGTCGACGGCGTGGGGCGCGGGGACCATGATCACAGAGGACAACCGCTCCTTCACGTGGTGCGCAGGTGCGAGAAGGTGATTCGTCATGGTTCCTCCTGGACGCTGGGCCGCTCTGACGGCGTCTCCACCAGACTTTACAAACATGCACTCGATGTCAATATCTGGACATTATTGGGCTAGGGGTTAAGTACGCGTCTCGCACCCATGGCCGGCTCAGGACCCGGCAGACTCGGTGCAGCGGGGCCTCCGACCTTTAGACGCCCGACCTTTCTCAAGACGTAATCGCCGCTGCGCAGCTTCCGCGTGAGGATTCGATAAACCAAGGTAGGCCCCGGCCAGTTCGTCGGGATTTCCCCACTCGAGGTTCGATACCAGCTCGCACACAGCGCCCACACCGACCTCCGTAGTCGCCTTCTCAAGCGCGTGTTGTAACGTTGCGCGATCTCTGACTTGACCTCGACCGCATGACCCGGATGAGCAGCCACGACCTTGATGAGCGTTGTGATGTGACGGACTTGTGACTCGATCATGTAGAGGATCGACCCCGAGCCCACATTCGTGTTGGGACCATAAAGCAGGAACAGGTTCGGGAACATGGGGACAGTGATGCCCAGATGCGTATGCCTGGGTCTTCCACACCTCGGCCAAGGAGACTCCGCGAGAGCCGCGCACGGACATCGGGGCGAGAAAATCGGTGGCTCGAAAACCGGTTCCGTAGATCACGACATCTGCAGGACGAAACTCTCCATCCACGGTCTTGACACCCTTGTCGCAGAGCTCTGCGATAGCCTTCGGCACCAACGACACGCGATCACTCGCGATTGCTGGATAGTAATCATTCGAGAACAGCACTCGCTTGCACCCTGGCGCGTCGGAAGGCGTCAATTGCTCGCGCAAAGATGGGCTAGCAACCTGCCGATGTAGGTGGCGGCGCGCGATCGCACCGAGGACGCGTGAGAGGGGCTTCGCGTCGACTAGCGTCACAGCGAGCAACTCGAAAAGTAGCCATACCGCGAAACGCTCGAGGCGCTGCGCCATCGGCAATAATTCGCTCACCCTGTAGTGAAGGACTCCATACCTGCTGTCCCACTTCGGCAAGATCCACGGAGCCGTGCGCTGATATAGCGTGACATGCTCTGCCTCGCGGGCTATGTGTGGCACGAATTGGATCGCACTTGCTCCTGTGCCGATGACGGCTACTTGCTTGCCGCGAAGCGAAACCGACCGGTCCCAACGCGCCGAGTGAAAGCGCGGCCCCTGAAAGGTGTCTGCGTCGGCGATATCAGGTATGTGGGGTAAGGACAGCTGACCCACGGCCGAGACGACGACATCGCAGCATATCGTCTCGTTCGAGCTCGTGGCCAGTGTCCAACGCCCGGACTGTTCGTCGAAGGTCAGGTCGACAACTTCGGTCTGCGTGCGCAGATGTGCGTCCAGTCCGCCACTCTCCACGAGTCGTTGGAGGTACTCAAGTATCTCGGGTTGCTCGGCATACCGCCGTGACCAGCGAGGATTGGGCGTGTACGAGAGTGAGTACAACGCTGACGGCACGTCGCAGGCCGCTCCCGGATAGGTGTTGTCACGCCAAACACCCCCGATGTCTGCAGCCTTTTCCAGGATCGTGAAGTTCGTGAAACCGTCCTTCTTCAGCCGGTGGGCCATCGCAACCCCGGCGAAGCCGGCCCCGATGATCACGATCGACGGATCGTATGCGCGACAGGCCGTCGCGAAGTTGCTGCTCATGAGGCAGAGACGACTGACTTCACGCTGCGGCGGTGTAGCTGGTGTAGGTGTAGGAGCATTGCCTGTTCAGACACTTTCACCTGACTCCCGAGGCTTCAAGGAAGCGTCCCGCTCGATGAATCGCGTCGCGGGCTTCGGGAAGAATCCGGAACATAGCCTGGAATACATGGATCTGTCCCCGGTATACCTGGATCTCGACGTGGGATCCAGCCGATTGAAGTCGCTCGGCGAGACGCCGCGAGTCATCGATCAACATTTCCCTCCCGCCCACCTGAATGAGGATCGGCGGCATCGAAGTCAGGTCCGCGTCAAGCACGCTGAGGCGCGGATCGTCGCGATCTGCACCCCCTACGTAGAGGTCAAGAGCGCGCGCCGCTGATTGAGCGGAGGCAAAAGGATCCCGGCGGCGAAGTTCACGCGCCCTGGCGAGTTCGCACCTGAGATCCAGGACGGGAGACATCAGCAGCATCGCATCAGGGAGCGGCAATCCACCTGCACGTGCGCCCAAGGCCGTGGCCATCGTGAGCTGACCGCCCGCTGAATCTCCGGCAACCGCGACGGTGCGCTGGCAAGAACCCGGGGACCCTCCGCTGGTAAGCCAGCGATACGCGTTCAGTGCATCGTCCGCGGCTGCGGGATAGGGATATCGTGGCGCAAGTCGATACTTGACGGCGAAGATTGGGCGTCCGCTTGCAGAGGCGAGTTCGCCGAGAAGACCGCGGTGCGTATCCGGCGAACACATAGAGTATGCACCGCCGTGTATGTACAGCAATGGGTTCGCATGCGGATTAATCACAGGTGTGGTGATCCAGTCCCCACGAACCGGGCCTCCGGCGAATACAGTGTCAACCATGCGCACTGTGACGCCGCGCCGAGGCCGTGAGGCTACGAGCGCTGTTCGAAGCACGCGATCCATCACCGCAAGTCCGTAGGCGTTTGATGGCATCAGCTGCGCCAGTGGGCGCAGGGTGGTTCGCGAGGACATCGCGACGAGATGACTGGCAAGACTGGGCTGCCAGTCGGGGGCATCCATTCTGGTCACCGGGGACACACCTCCTCGGGCCGATTCTCGAATCGGTAGTCCGAGAGGCGAAAGGTGCGGCTCCGCCAATAGGTCTCCAGAGTCGTTGATGGACGGAGTGGAACGTCACCGTGCCTGTCGAAGTAGTAGCTGTTGGCATTGGAACAGCTCGGCTGCCAGAAAACCTGTCTGTGACGCCGCTTTAGCACTTCGGCGAAATACCGGTCGTTCGCCTCCTTCTTGACCTCCACGCAGTTAGCACCCAGCGCCCGCGCGCGACGAAGACACCGGACGATGTGCCGACTCTGCGCCTCGATGAGCGTGAAGTACGAGGAACCGTTGTAGCCGTACGGGCCGAAGATGTTGAAATGATTCGGAAATCCCGGGACGCTCACCCCTTCGAAGGCCTGCAGTCGATGCTCGTCCCACCATGTAGCCTGCTCCAGCCCGCCGCGGCCCTTCAACACGTAAGTCGGCATGTTGCCCGACTCCACCACTTTGAAGCCGGTGGCCAGGATCAAGACGTCAATGGGATGAGCTTTGCCGTCTCGAGTATGGACGGATGCATGGTCGATATGGGTTATGCCGCTCGTCTCGAGCGAAACGTTGGACCGGTTGTAGGTTGCGAGATAGGAATTGTGGAAGCTGGGTCGTTTACAGCCCAACGAGTAGCGCGGAATGAGTTGTTCTCTCGTCGTCGGGTCATGGACCTCACGCCGCATGTACCGCTTTGCGGCGCTCTCCATGACATCGGCGAACGGTATCACCGTATGAAAGTGAGCGGCGATTGGGAAAGTGATTTCCACGAACGCCTGGCTCGCGGTCCGGGTCACCAATTGTGCCCCCGGCAGGAAATGTAGAAGCCTTCCACCCCACGTCGGTATGGGGAAGTCTGGCTTCGGCAGACAATAAATTGGAGTTCGCTGAAATACCGTCAGACTCTCTGCTTTCTTTGCGACTTCGGGTATCAGTTGCACCGCCGATGCACCGGTACCGATTACTGCAACCCTCTTCCCGCTGAGATCTTTGGTATTGTCCCATCTAGCCGTGTGGAGCGTAACGCCGGCGAAATCTCGCACCCCCTTGATTTCAGGCCACTTTGGCCGACTGAGAACGCCGGAGCAATTTATCACGAAGCGTGCCGTGAACTCCTCACCGTTGGCGCTGGTCAAATACCACCGTGTTGCGTTCTCGTCGAAACAAGCCTCGGTAATGGTTGTGTTGAAACGAATATGGTCCCGGAGCCGATACTTTTCAACACATCGCTCTGCATAGGCTTTGAGCTCATTGCCGCGGGCGTACGTGCGCGACCAAGAGGGCCGCATTTCGTATGAGAATTGATAACTGTACGACGGTATATCGACAGCGATACCCGGGTAGGTGTTCCAGTGCCACGTACCACCTACGCCATCGGCGTCATCAACCATCAAGAAGTCGGTAAATCCCGCCTTCATCAAGCTAATGCCAGACCCGATGCCGGAAAATCCAGCTCCTATGATAATTATCTCGTAATTACGGTCGGACTTGCGATCCATTGCTGTATTTCACCGTTCTGACGGTCAGCCTTGCAAACTTGTATTCAGAGTGATTGCGTCAGCTCGAGGTGTGTATCGTCGCGCCGGGTTATCACGTAATCATGAGGATCCAAGCGGGATAGTTCTCTCATAAACTGGGTCGCGAAACCTGGGTACATCGTGCCGTTGTAGCCGTCCTCGGTCAAATACCAACTGCTGCACCCCGAATTCCATGTCGTTCGTCGAAGGCGGCGCTGAATTTCGGAGTGATAGCGGTCCTGGCGATCCTCCCTCACATCCAAAGTACCGATGTCATTTTGCTGAAGGAGCTTGATCGCCTTGACTATATAGTCAATTGCGGCCTCCATATATACGAGCGCCGAGTTGTGGCCTGGCCCGGAATTCGGTCCGAAAGTGAAGAACAAATTCGGATACCCGGCCACGCTCACGCTCTTGAAGGCGAATGTCCCCTGAGACCATTCATCGCCGAGCTTCCGACCACCGAGGCCGCTAATCGGGAACGGGGTGCCACGTTTGGCCACATCGAAGCCAGTGGCAAATACGATACAGTCCACCTCGTGCTCAACACCGTCGGCGGTCCGAACACCGTTGGGTGACAATGTGGCGATCGGCCAGCTGATCAGCTTGCAATTATCCGCCTGTAGCGCAGGGTAATAATCACTGGTCATGAGCATGCGCTTGCATCCAGGTCTGAAATGGGGCGTCAACTGACGTCTCAACCAGGAGTCTTTCACCTGCCGACGGAGATGAGCCTTCGCCGCCAGCTGTATCGCGGACGTCGCGGTGGTGTTCCAGACCATACCCACTGCCATCACTTCGTGGGCCCAAAACCAGGCGTCGCGGAGCGCTTGTTCGCTCATCGGCACGTGTGTGAAGGTCGAACGCGCCCAAGCTGGATGCCTGAAGTTCACCCTGGGCAACACCCAGCCGGGCGTTCTCTGGAAAACTTTGACCGAGGCAGCCGACTTTACGAGCTCAGGAATGATCTGAACCGCGCTCGCGCCTGTCCCGATGACTGCAACCCTCTTACCGCCGAGATCGTAGCCATGGTCCCATTGAGCGCTGTGGATCTTTTTTCCACCGTACGAGTCAATACCCCGAATATCGGGAAAGCTGGCGTTGGCAAGTGGTCCACTGGCCATCACAACTGACCGGGCTTGATACCGCTTTCCATCTGCCGTGTCGGCCACCCAGATGCCGGCACTCTCATCGAATTCCAAGGCAGTCACGTCGGTATCAAACTGGATGAACCGGGCAAGATCGTACTTGGCGACCATATCGTCGATATATTCGAGGATCTCAGCGCTCCCCGAGTAGGTACGAGTCCAGCCCGGATTCGGCTCGAACGAGTAGGAGTAGAGAAGTGAGGGAATATCGCAGGCCGCACCGGGATAAGTATTGTCTCGCCAGGTGCCTCCGACGCGATCTGACCGTTCCAGGATGACGAAGTCATCCGTGCCCTCTTGAAGCAGTCTGATCGCCGTACCGATACCTGCGAACCCGGCGCCGACGATCAACGTCGTCGTGGTGCCTGTCATTTGGCAACCGGTTCGTAGGTCAGTTCGTCCGTCCACGATGGCGGCCGGCCGAAGATCTGAACAGGGAAAACATCGATCGCATTGCCAAGGCGCTGAGACACGAAGTGCAGAGGCTGGGACCGCTTGATGGAAGACGACATGTGCGCCTTCAAGATGTGATAGCCGGGCACCCTCCGCGTATGCTCACTGCGATCGCCGACATTGGCGTACCGCGTCACTGCGTTGTATAACTTCTCCTCGGACAGACCCATAGCGTTGAGATTCATCAACATGCGCGTCAGGAGCGGGATATACAGCAACGCGCCGGTGAGAATGCGCGGGTCGACCAGAGCACCCGCAGTTTGAATGGCGTGGATTCGCATGGGGCTGGCGCCCAGGTCGTTCAAGACCTGGAAGCCAACCGCGAGATGCCTTGATTCGTCGCTGTTGACCTTGTTGAACACCTCCCCGCACACAGGGTCGTCAACCTCCTCGAGGAGAAACTTCAGCAGCGCTCCATCGAGCGCAGTCTCCAGTGCCGGAATCGCGGCCCCGATGACGGTCAGGGGCAGGGCTTCGGCATAACGGTCCAGCCATTCGATGACCAGCCGAATATTCTTGTTCGGGACCGGTTTCTCGCCTTCCTCAAGCATGCCCCAGCGACGCATCAGGGCAAGTTCGGCATTGGCGTGACGCTGCTCCTCGGCGTGAAAGTAACGGTAAATGTCTCCGAGCGCTTCGAATGGCGCCTTTGGAGCCATCGCGGCGAAGGCACGTGCTCCAACATGCTCAATCCACACCACGTCGGACATGAATTGCTTGAGTTTGGGACGCTGTTCATCGGTGATCAGTTCCGCGCCAGGGGCGTTCCAATCGATATCGGCAAGAGCCCATTGCTTGTTCTTGATTGTCTCGAGCATGTCGCTGTATGCGAAAGCCATTTTCCCTGCTCCTCTACTCGGCTGAATCGTTCCATGAGGCCATGCGCTCCACGAGGCCCAGCGTGCGTGTAAAGGGACCGGGTAGGGCTCTCTTGAGTTGCCACAAGACTTTGGCATCGAGTTGGGGTACTACATAAATTTGTCCGCGATCGTGCGCGTTCAACGTCGTTCGAGCAACGTGCTGTGGCGAAATGCCGGTCCATTTCATCAGGTTGGTCGCAAGACTTGCAGCCGCCTCGTCGATTTGAGGATTGTTGACGATGTTCGTCTTCACGAAGGTAGGGCAAAGCACTGTGACGTTGACGTCAGTACCGCTCAGTTCGGCCGCCAATGTCTCCGACAGAGCGAGCACCCCGGCCTTGCTCACGTTGTAAGCCGCCATCCGAGGGGCCGAGCCGAAGCTCGCTGCCGACGCCACATTGATGACTCCGCCATGCCCATTGCTCCGGAGCCGAGGCACGAAAGTCTCGCACCCATAGATAACGCCCCAGAGGTTGACAGAAATCGCCGCGTTCCAGTCCTCGATCGACGTCGCACCGATACGGTTGCCGCCCGCACCGATTCCGGCGTTGTTGATGACGAGGCTTGCAGCCTTCCCAAACCAGTCTTCGCTCGCATCAGCCAGGTTGCGGATCTGCTCAAGATCGGTGACGTCGCATGCGATGTCGAAACCCTCGCCGCCAGCCTGCCTCACCAACTCTGCCGACTCTTTTGCGGTTGTGGGATCTCTGTCGGCGCACACCACGCGTCCACCTCGGCGCGCAAGCTCCACGGCGAATGCGCGGCCGATACCGCTTCCTGCGCCTGTGACGACTGCGTCGGCGCGGTGCGTTCTACGTTGTGAGCCGCCGAACGGCAGCAATCTCATCCGTCTGCCTTTGGGGTCGCGACACCGGTCTCGGCTGTAGGGAAACTCTCAATTGGGGGCACCAGCCACCATTGGTGTCGCATGCCACCAGTTTGGTCGTGAGGCAAGCCCTTTGTCAAGATGGAGAGGTGCGGTCGATAAACAAGCGCTGGGGTGGTCGAACCGGTGCCGAGCGTCGTGCAGAGCGACGGCAGCAATTGATCGAGGCCGCAACCGAGATTTGGAGTGAGAGCGGTTGGGCCGCAGTGACTATGCGCGGCGTATGCGCCCGCACGAGGCTAAACGATCGATACTTCTACGAGGACTTTAAGACGCGCGATGAACTGCTCGTCGCAGCGTGGGATGGCGTCCGCAATGACATGCTCGACGAGGTCGCCGCGCTCTTCGACGAGCGCGTGAATCGGCCGCCGATCGAAACCATCACCGCGGCGATCGCCATCGTGGTCGACCGGATCGCACGCGATCCCGGTCGGGCGCACATCCTCCTCGCTCAGCATGTTGGTAGCTCACCGCTACAAGACCGCCGCGCCGTGGCGCTACAGGAAGCAACGCAGTTGGTCGTTGAGGCAACCCGGCCACACCTCCGACAAGATGCCGACGAGATGGCCCTTCGCATGGATACTCTCATCGCAGTCGGCGGGTTCGTCGAAGTCATAACGGCCTGGCACTCGGGTCTGCTTACGGTCACCGAGAAGGAAATGGTCGCGCACACGAGTAGACTGGCTGAAACCTTGGCTCAACGCTATATCGTCAGCGACTGATCCAGGCTCACAGGCCAGCCAGCTCCGTGGCGATCGCTGCCGAACCGCATTCTTGGTCCGACCGCCTTCAGCGGCCGAGCACCGCGCCCGTGACGCTGCCGGCGCTCACGCTGTTCGGCAGGAGCGACGCAGGAACTGTGCTCCTGCGTCGCCAAACTTCCGCACCTCTGCTATCCCAGCTGAGCGCTAACTCTCTGTGAACCGTCTTGCTCGAACAGTTCCTTGCTCCAACGCTCCAGGACCGCAGCACTGTCCCAATCATCAGGGTGGAAACCCGGGCGGTTGTACGAACGGAATCTCCGCAGCGCATCAGCGGTGAACATCGGGGTGCGACTGAAGCGGTACAGACTGCGCACCAACGTGACCGGGTTATATGAAGCTTTGTCGGCGGCCATGGACAAGGCAGTCTGCAGAATGAGTTCGCCAAACAAAATTGCTGAAGCGATCCGCATGCCCCGTACACGGGTGCGCTCGGTTCCTCCAATCAACTGGTAGACATCGAAAGCGACCGCTTTGTGCTCCGACTCCTCGAACGCATGCCACAGCAGAATCGGTCGAACCTCTGTATGTCCAATGAGCTTCTGGGCGTCTTCGCTGGTAAGAATGATTTCTGCCAGCGTAGCGGTGTAGTGCTCCAATGCCGAAGTCATGGACAGCCGCATTTCCGGCGAAAAGCGCCGTTCCAGTCGCTTGATCAAGCGTGCGACGTGACGATCGATCCGCGCGGTCGGATAACCCATGGCCTGGAGTCGCTCGTTGAGGAGCCGATGCTGGTGTCGGTGCGTGGCCTCTTGTCCGATGAAACCCTTGACCGCTGTCTCTAGTTGGGGATCGTCGATGGAACTGTGGAAGTTCCTGACCGAACGGATGAAGAAATCCTCGCCTTCCGGGAACGTCGCGGAAAGCGTCGAGATGAAATGGCTCATCACCAGGTCGCCATCTACGAAGTGTTGCCGCTTCGTGGAGGTCGGCATCGGAAACCGAACACGCCTGGGTTTTGGCAGCACCCGGGTCCGGGCCGGGGCTTGATCGTTCGACATTTGAAGTCCTTCCTCGAAGTTTGGATCTGACTTTATGCCTTGTCAGATAAGACTGCCAGACTGTAGGACATGAGTCCAGCACGTGTTTATGGCGGGCTGTCCGCAACTCAACGCGATGCACAGCGCCGCGTGATGTTGATTGATGCCGCGGTCTCAATCATGGGCACCCACGGAGCTGCCGCGTGCACCGTGACCGCGGTGTGTGCGAAATCAGGAGTGACGAGCCGGTACTTCTACCAACAGTTTCGCGACCGAGACGCGCTCTTGCGTGCGGTATTTACCAAGATATCCACTACCTTCCAAGCGGTGATAACCAGCGCCATTCCGGACGACACGGTTGCTCCTCAAGAACTCGCTTACGCTCCGATCAAGGCCCTGGTTCAGGTGATCGAGAACGATCCCAGCATGGCCCGCATACTGTTTGTCGAATCGGGCGCAGAACCCCTCCTTCGGCAGCTGCGAAGCGAGCTGATGACCGATTTTGCGGAGCTGGTGCTCAGAGAGGCCCGCTTGCATCTCGATATACCCAGCGATGTGCTCCAAGTCGCAGATCTCGCCGCTACCTACGGTGTCGGGGGCCTGTTCGAGATACTCCGTCGCTGGATAGACGGACAACTGAACCTCTCGACTGAAATGCTTATCGAGCACGGTGCGGGTTTTCTTGGCATTCTCGGCCTATATACCCTCGGGCAGGTGCCTGATCAGGCCGTTCCGCGGCTGGCCGCAGCTGAGGAATAGATTCTGACCGACCCGGCGTTAGGCGCGACTCGGTTGGCTGAAGGGCATGGCGCACGCTGACAATCACTGCGAGCGTTCATCTGAGATCGCGACCGTAGAGGCTCAACGCTCCAGTCGAGGAACTCGATACGACCTCGCAAGGGCCCTGTGTGCCGTCCCACCCCGGTCAATTCCTTCGATCACTCGATCTGCAGCGAAACGCACCGCTTCGATCCCTCGCCATTCGACGGAACCACGGCGCGGAACAAATCCGACGCCCGCCCCGCACCGTTGTCACCTGATGTTAATTGCGGCTAACATCAGCGGCTAGTAGATCAACGTCGATGCTCGCTTGGAGGGAAAACTTTGGTACAGGTTCTGCCCGATCGGGTCGACGACACCGCGCCCGGCTATCTCAAGAACCGCGAAGGACTGAGCGCGCAACTCGACACCATCGCGGAGCAACTGGCGCTGGTCAACGGCGGCGGCGGCGCGAAATACGTTGCGCGCCATCGTAAGCGGGGCAAGCTGCTTGTCCGCGAGCGCATCGAGCTGATGCTCGACCCCCACACGGCGTTCCTCGAACTATGCCCCTTCGCCGCCTGGGGCAGTAAGTTCCCCGTCGGCGGTAGCGTGGTGGTAGGCATCGGCGTGGTCGAGGGCATCGAGTCGATGATCATCGCCCACGACCCCACCGTCCGCGGCGGCGCATCGAACCCCTATACCTTCCGCAAGGTGTTCCGCGGCATGGCCATCGCGCGGGAGAACCGACTGCCCATCATCAACATCGTCGAGTCTGGCGGCGCCGACCTGCCCACACAGGCAGAGATCTTCGTGCCCGGCGGACAGCTGTTCCACGACTTGACACAGCACAGCGCAGCGGGGCTGCCGACACTGGCCTTGGTCTTGGGCAACTCGACCGCGGGAGGTGCGTACGTCCCGGGCATGTGCGACTACGTCGTGATGGTGCGCAACCGTTCCAAGGTGTTCCTCGGCGGTCCGCCGCTGGTCAAGATGGCCACGGGCGAGGTCTCCGATGACGAGTCGCTCGGCGGCGCCGACATGCACGCCCGCACCTCGGGGCTGGCCGATTACATGGCCGAGGACGAGCAGGATGCGATCCGCATCGGCCGTCGCATCATGGCGCGGCTCAACTGGCGGAAGAGCGGCCCCGGACCCACCACGCCGCCGCACCCGCCGGTGCACGACCCCGATCAGCTGCTCGGCATCGCGTCGGTCGATCCGAAGGTGCCCTTCGACCCTCGCGACGTCATCGCCCGAGTGGTCGACGGCTCGACCTTCGACGAGTTCAAACCTCTCTACGGCACGTCACTCGTCACCGGCTGGGCCTCGATCCACGGCTTCCCGGTCGGCATCCTCGCCAACGCACGGGGCATCCTGTTCAGTGAGGAGGCCGAGAAGGGTTCGCAGTTCATCCAACTGGCGAATCAGATCGACACCCCCCTCATCTTCCTGCAGAACACCACCGGTTTCATGGTCGGTGCCGAGTACGAGCAGGGCGGCATCATCAAGGACGGCGCCAAGATGATCAACGCCGTGTCCAACAGCACAGTTCCGCACGTGACCATCACCATGGGTGCGTCCTACGGTGCCGGGAACTACGGCATGTGCGGACGGTCGTACTCGCCGCGTTTCCTATTCGCTTGGCCTAACTCGAAGTCGGCCGTGATGGGTCCGGCGCAACTGGCCGGAGTGCTGTCCATCGTGGCGCGCGAGTCCGCCGCCGACCGCGGGCTGCCCTTCGACGAGGAGGCCGACGCCCAGATGCGCGCCGCCGTCGAGGAACAGATCGAGCGCGAATCCGTCGCACTGGCCAACAGCGGCCGCCTCTACGACGACGGGATCATCGATCCCCGCGACACGCGGACCGTTCTCGGGTTTTGCCTGTCGGTGATCCACAACGGCGAAGTCCGTGGCCAGCGTGGCTACGGCGTCTTCCGGATGTGATGGCGATGCCCGAGATCCGCAAGGTCCTGGTCGCCAACCGTGGCGAGATCGCGCGGCGGGTGTTCCGCACTTGCCGCGACCTCGGGATCGCCACCGTAGCGGTCTATTCCGACGCCGACGCGGACGCGTGGCACGTCGCCGACGCCGACGAGGCCGTGCACCTTCCCGGCTCGTCTGCAACCGAGACCTACCTCGATATCCACCGGATCATCGCCGCTGCCTCGCTCACCGGCGCGGACGCGGTACACCCCGGCTACGGCTTCCTTTCGGAGAACGCCGGGTTCGCGCGTGCCTGTGCCGCCGCCGACCTCGTCTTCATCGGTCCGCCGCCCGAGGCGATCGACGCGATGGGCTCGAAGCTTCAGGCCAAGAAGATGATGTCCGACGCGGGGGTGCCTGTACTTCCCGGTGGCGACACGACGGGGCTGGCGGCCGAGCAGCTGGCGAAGCTGGCCGCCGACGTCGGCTACCCGCTGCTGGTCAAGGCGAGCGCCGGCGGGGGTGGCCGAGGCATGCGCGTTGTCGCGTCGCCGGACGAGCTCGACGAAGCGGTCGCCTCCGCTTCGCGTGAGGCCGCCGCCGCGTTCGCCGACGGCACCGTCTTCCTCGAGCGTTACGTCCAGCGCCCACGCCATGTCGAGATCCAGGTCATGGCCGACACGCACGGAAACGTCGTGTCTCTGTTCGAGCGCGAGTGCTCCGTGCAACGTCGACACCAGAAGGTGATCGAGGAGGCGCCGTCACCGGTCGTCGACGACGCGTTGCGCGCTCGGATGAGCGACGCCGCCATCGCCGCCGCGCGCGTCGTCGGTTACGTGGGCGCCGGGACGGTCGAGTTCGTCTACGACGCCGGCCAGGACGGCAAGGGCGGCTCCTTTGCCTTCCTCGAGATGAACACCCGGCTGCAGGTCGAGCACCCGGTTACCGAGCTGATCACCGGCCTCGACCTGGTGCGTGCCCAGCTGCTCGTAGCCATGGGCCGCCCGCTGCCTGAGGAGATGCACAACCCGCGAATTCGCGGTCACGCGGTCGAGGCCCGTCTGTGCGCCGAGGATCCGGCCGACGACTACCGGCCCCACACCGGCACCCTGCGCACCATGGATGTCCCGGCGATCGCCGGCGTGCGGGTTGACTCGGGTTTTCGGGCCGGTTCGGTCATCAGTCATTACTACGATTCGCTGCTGGCCAAGGTCATCGCGTGGGCACCAACGCGCGACGAGGCACTTGCCAGCCTCTCGGCGGCGCTGGCCGGCGCCCGTATTCACGGCGTGACCACCAACCGCAACCTGCTTGTGCGCGTCCTGCGCCATGACGAGTTCGCCGGGCGGGGCACCGACACTGGTTTCCTTGACCGACACGACGTCCCCGAACTCGGCGCTGCCCTCCTTGACACGCAGGCAGAGCGCCTGCACGCCGTCGCGGCGACCGTGGCCAGCGTGGCCGCGCGGCGTGCTGCGGCGACGGTCCAGGCCACGTTGCCCGCTGGCTGGCGCAACAACCCATCGCAATCGCAGACCACGACATGGCAGACCCAGGACGGGCGCGAAGTGCGCGTCGGGTACACGTTACGTCTGACGGACACCTGCCTGCGCGTCGATGACGAGGCGTTGGCCGACGTCGAGCTTGTCGCCGGCAGCAGCGCGCGTGTTGTGCTGCGCGTGAACGGCGTGCGCCGCGCCTACGACATAGTCCTCGACCGCGATATCGCCCACGTCGACTCGGTCGCCGGCTACTCCGCCCTGCGGCTGGCGCCACGCTTCGTCGACCCGAGCACTCTGAACCCGCCCGGGTCGCTCACCGCGCCGATGCCGGGTTCGGTGGTCCGACTGCCGGTCGCCGAGGGCGAGACGGTCTCGGCGGGCCAAACCCTTGTCGTCCTGGAGGCGATGAAGATGGAGCACACCGTCGCGAGCCCGATTGACGGGGTGCTGAGCGCCCTGCCGGTCCAGGTCGGCCATCAGGTCTCGAGCGGTGACGTCCTCGCCGTGGTCGAGGCGGTGGACGGCGGTGAAGTGGCGTCGGACGCCACGGAGCTCTAATGAACCCGGCGCGCTCCCGATCGGTGGCGCGTCGATACCGATGTGAGGAGTGTCATGGAATTGCACGAGACAGAGGAGCGTCAGGACCTGCGCAAGGCGGTCGCCGAGATCGCCAAGGACTTCGGACACGAGTACTACCTGGAAAAGTCGCTGGCCGGCGGGAAGAGCACCGAGCTGTGGCAGGCCGTGGGCAAACAGGGCTTCCTCGGGGTGAACCTTTCCGAGCAGTACGGCGGCGGCGGCGGCGGCATCTACGACATGCAGATCGTCGGTGAGGAGCTCGCCGCGGCGGGCTGCCCGCTGCTGATGACCGTCGTCTCGCCGACTATCTGCGGCACGATCATCCAGGCATTCGGCAGTGAGGAACTCAAGCAGCAGTGGCTGCCGGGCATCGCCAGCGGCGAGACGATCATGGCCTTCGCGATCACCGAGCCGGACGCGGGCTCGAACTCGCACAACATCTCCACGACCGCGAGACGCGACGGTGACGACTGGGTCATCAACGGCACCAAGTACTACATTTCTGGTGTCGACGAAGCCGAGGCGATCCTGGTCGTCACCCGAACGTCTACCAACGACCGTGGTCGCGGACTACTCAGCCTGCTCGTCGTGCCCACCGATGTCCCCGGGCTAACCAAGTCACTCATCCCGGTGCAGGCGGTCACTCCGGAGAAGCAGTTCACTCTGTTCTTCGATGACGTCCGGGTGCCAGCAGCCAGCCTGATCGGTGCGGAGAACGAAGGCCTACGCCAGGTCTTCATGGGACTGAATCCGGAGCGGATCCTGGGGGCTGCTCTGGGCAACGGCATCGGGCGTTACGCGCTGGATAAAGCGGCCGCCTACGCCCGCGAGCGCCACGTGTGGGGAGCGCCGATCGGCTCGCACCAGGGCGTATCGCACCCGCTCGCCCACGCCAAGATCCAGGTTGAGCTGGCCCGGTTGATGACTCAGCGTGCCGCCTCCCTGCACGACGCCGGCGATCCGGGGTCGGGTGAGGCGTCGAACATGGCGAAATATGCCGCAGCCGAGGCGGGCATCCTGGCGCTCGACCAGGCGATTCAGACCCACGGCGGCAACGGCATGGCCACCGAGTACGGCCTCGCCACGTTGTGGGGTCCGGCCCGGCTCATGCGCACCGCGCCGATCAGCCGCGAAATGATCCTCAACTTCGTGGCGCAGCACAGCCTGAAACTGCCCGCGTCCTACTGAGTCGCCGCGGACTGAAAGGGAATTGCATGCAACTCGGCATCGGTCAGTGGGTGACCCGGCGCGCCTTCCTCAACGGCGGGCGCACCGCGTTGATCAGCAACGGCGCGCACATCACCTACGCCGACCTCGATCGGCGGACCAACCAGGTCGCCGCCGCACTCATCGCCCTCGGCGTGCGCAGGGGCGATCGGGTCGCGGTGCTGCTGGTCAATTCGACCGAGTTCATCGAGGTGCTGCTGGGCTGCGCCAAAATCGGCGCACTTGCAGTTCCGCTCAACGTGCGCCTTGCCGGACCCGAGATTGGCTACATCCTGGCCGACTCAGGCGCCGATGTTCTGGTCTTCCACGAGCCGTTGGCCGCGCAGGCCAGGAGGGCCGTCACCGAGTCCGGAGTCCGCGTGCGCCATGTCGTGCGCGCCGGTGGGGTGCCGGCGCCGGGCGAGCTCGGCTACGAAGACGTCGTCTCGGGCGCCGCGCCCGAACCGCTCAACGGTGACGTCGACGGCCGCGACCCTGCGTTCATCATGTACACGTCGGGGACGACGGGCCGACCCAAGGGCGCGATCCTCACCCACGACAACCTGCTATGGAACGCGATCAACGTCCTCGGCACCGACATCGGCCTGCGGGGCGAGGACGTCACCGTCGCGGTGGCGCCGATGTTCCACATCGGCGGGCTGGGAGTACACACCCTGCCGCTGCTCTACGTCGGCGGCACCAGCGTCATCATGCCGTCCTTCGAGCCGCGAGCTGCGCTGCAGGCGATGGCCGACCACCACGTCACGGTTCAGTTCATGGTGCCGGCCATGTGGACCGCTCTCACACAGGTGCCCGACTTCGACTCCTTCAACCTGTCTGCGCTGCGTTTCGCCATGGGCGGCGGGTCGCCCGTCCCCCTCACGGTCATCGACTTCATGCGCGAGCGAGGCGTGCCCTTCACCGAGGGCTTCGGCATGACCGAGACCGCTCCCCTGGTGACCGTCCTCGACGCCGAGAACATCAGCACGCGGGCCGGGTCGATCGGCCGCGTCGCAATGCATGTCGACGCCCGCATCGTCGACGACGACGACCGCGACGTCGCGACCGACACCGTGGGCGAACTGATCGTGCGCGGCCCGAATGTGTTCACCGGCTACTGGATGAAGGCCGAGGCGAGCGCCGAGGCGTTACGCGGGGGCTGGTTCCACACGGGCGACCTCGGGCGCATGGACGCCGAGGGCTTCATCACCCTCGTCGACCGCAAGAAGGACATGATCATCTCCGGCGGCGAGAACGTCTACCCGATCGAGGTCGAGCAAGTTCTCTTCCGCCACCCGGCGGTACTCGACGCCGCCGTGATCGGCGGCAAGGACTCAAAGTGGGGCGAACGCGTCGTCGCGATCGTCGTCGCCGACCCGGCAACACAGGCACCTAGCGCCGAGGAGATCGTGGCTTGGTGCCGGGAGCGGCTGGCGCACTTCAAGTGTCCGCGTGACGTGCACTTCGTCGCCGAACTGCCGCGCAACGCCACTGGCAAGCTGCTCAAGACCGAGCTGCGCGCGCAGTTCACGGGCATCGAGGGCGGAGTCGTTTTGCGCTGAGTCGTGCCGCTGCACATCGCGGGTTCGAAGCAGAGCCCCTAAATCATGAACTGAGAAGAGGATGCGACAGCATCGGCGGGCGCTAGCGGTTTCGTTCACCTCCCTCGATTTGGTGCGGCGGGTGCCGACGCAGGCAACGCCAGCGTCGGTAGGATCCCAGCCCAGCGGATCGGACGGCGAACAACGTAACCACAAATCGACAGGAGGACTGAAAGTGGCCGGTTTGCGCCGCAAACTGCTCCTCGAGGCCGCCGCCGACCTGTTCGCGCGGCAAGGCTTTCACGCCGTGGGCATCGACGACATCGGTGCCGCAGCAGGGGTGAGTGGGCCGGCCGTCTACCGGCACTTTCAGAACAAGGACGCGATCCTGCGCGAGTTATGCGACGCCGCCATGACTGAGCTGCTGGCCGGCGCCCGGCGCGCCACCACCGCCGGCACACCGACGGAGGTCCTGCACGCCCTTGTCGACCTACACGCGGCCTTCGGCGCGCGACGACGCGGCCTGTTGGCCGTCTACGCCCGCGAGCACCGCTCGCTGTCGCCGCTGGCGACCCGTGCCCTGCGACGCCGACAGCACAGCTACGAGTCCTTCTGGGTCGACGCGCTCGTACGAGCACGGGGCGATCTGGACCGTGAGCGCGCACAGGGCCTGGTCGCCGCCGTGCTGTCATTGCTCAACGCGTCCGCGTACATGCCGGCGTCGCTGGACGACGCGACGATTGAGGCGATGCTGGCCGCCGCGGCCGTTGCGGCGCTGTTCAGCGGCGCGCCGTGACCGGATTCGCGTGGCGGTCGGCTGAGTCCCTTCAGGATTTTAAGCCGCCCCAGCATTTTCACGACCTATCCGCTGACGTAGTCGGATTCGGGGTTACACAGCAGGTAGACGGCGCCCCGCACCGGATTTAGTGTGTGTCGAGCAGCGACTGGGGAATGTCCACCATGCGGGACCGCACGTATTCCCCGAGCCCCTTGGCCTGCGCGTCCGGCCGGGTCGAGGAGGCCACCCCGTCACCGAGCAAGCCGTGCACCACCACGTTGAGGGCGCGCAGGTTCGGCAGTTCGAAGCGCTCGATGGGCAGGTGCGCCGTCTCCGGCCCGAGCAGTGTGCGCAGCCGCTCGACGCTGAAGTAGTCGCGCGCCCACGCGTACCCAGGGTCATCCCGTGCCCACAGGCCGAGGTTAGCGTTGCCGCCCTTGTCTCCGGACCGCGCGCCGAGTACCGACCCGAGCGGCGCGCGACGTGTCGGCCCGGACGGCACCGGCAGCTTCGCGGGCGGGGCGATCCCAGCCGGCGGGACGGCACCGGTCGGCGGGTCGGGGATCTCGTGCCGTGTGCCGTCGGCGTCGACGAGTACGTGCGTGAGGGCCGAGCGCGCTACGTAGGCCGGCCGGTAGACGCCGAAGGCGGTCTCCGAGGACGGTGGCGTGGTGGTGTGGAAGCCGGCGAAACCAGCCAGGGCGATCTCCATGACCCCCCGGAGAATGCTCGGCCCACCTTGCGCGGGTCGGCGTCCTTCACCGTCACACGCAGGTGCACGCAGGCTTGCTCGTTCGTCGGTGCATCGGAGACGTCGAAACGCAACAGCCTCACGTCGACTTCGTCGAAGGCGTCGCGTCCGCCGAGAACGTCGAAGAGCTGCTGTTCGGCGAAAGCCGCCTTGGCCTCGATGTCGAGGCCGGTGAGCACCATGGTCATCGTGTTACGGAAGCCGCCCACCTCATTCAACGCCACCTTCAACGTGTCCGGCGGCGGACTGCCTTTCGTACCGCTGATCGCGACGCGGTGCTCACCCTGTTGAGCCAGCCGGATGGTGTCGAAGTGGGCGACGACGTCGGGGCCGAGGTAGGCAGGTTCAGCGATCTCGTAGAGCAGCTGGGCGGTGACCGTGCCGACTGAGACCAGTCCCCCGGTGCCGGGATGCTTCGTGATCACCGAAGAGCCGTCCTCGGCGACCTCGGCGATCGGAAACCCCGGGTAGCGGCGGTCCGTGATCTCGTCGAGGAACGCGTAGTTGCCGCCCGTCGCCTGAGGGCCGCACTCGATCACGTGCCCGGCGACGACCGCGCCCGCGAGCCGATCCCAGTCGGCGGGTGCCCAGGCGTGCCACCAGGCGGCTGGACCGACGACCAGGGATGCGTCGGTGACCCGGCCGGTCACGACGACGTCGGCGCCCGAACGCAGCGCCTCGGTGATGCCCCAGGCGCCGAGGTAGGCATTGGCCGATACCGGTTTGATGTCGCCGACGGGCGGCGTGATTGCGTGGAGGTCGCCACGTAGGTCGTCGCCCTCGACGTGCGCGACGCGCGCGGTGAGGCCGAGACGTGCGGACAGCTCGCGCAACGCGGCGGCCAAGCCGGCGGGATTCAGCCCGCCCGCGTTCGCGACGACCTTGATGCGACGATCGAGACAGGTGCCCAGCACCTGTTCCATTCGGGTGAGGAAAGTCCGCGCGTACCCGCCGGACGGGTCTTTGGCCTGGGCCTTGGCCAGGATGAGCATGGTCAGCTCGGCCAGATAGTCACCGCACAGGACGTCGATCGGTCCGCCCTCGACCATCTCGCGGGCTGCGGCGATGCGGTCGCCGTAAAAGCCGGAGCAGTTGCCGATGCGGACCGGGACGCTCACCGCTGACCCCCTGCGAACTGGCCCGCCACGCGCCCGCCGCCAGGGGGCCCCGCGAAGGCCTGGGCGATCGCGAGCCACTGGTCGGCCAGCGGGCCGTCGGCGACCAAAGCGGTGTCGTCGCGGTGGCGGCGTTGGGTGACCAACAGGCAAAAGTCGAGCGCCGGCCCGCTCACGCGGTTGGCGGCGTCGGCTGGCCCCCACGTCCAGACGCTGCCGTCCGGAGCGGTCAGCTCAACGCGTACCGGGTCCGCGGGCAGGTCCAGACCGTTGGCCAGGTAGCTGAACGCGCGCGCACCCACCCCGATGTGGGCCACGTGACGTAGCCGTGCCGTGGCCTCGCGGGTCGCGCCGAGCGCGTCGACGACGTCCTGGCCGTGCGCCCAGGTCTCCATGAGTCGCGCTGTCAGCGACGAGACCGCGCTCATCGGCGGCCCGAACCACGGCAGGCGGGTCGCCGGGTCAATGTCCGCGAACGCCGCAACGAGGGCTGCACGCGACGTGTCGAACCACGCGAGCAGGTCGGCAGCCGGCATTTGACGGTAGCGCTCGGCGATGACGTCGGGTGAGATGCTTCCGTCGGCCATCATCGGCAGGTAGTCGCTGCTGAACCCGTCGGGGTCGGTGGCCGAGCGCACCGCCACGTCGTCGAAGAACGCCAGATGGCTGATCTGGTCGCCGATCGTCCAGCCCGCGGCCGGAGTCGGCGCGTCCCAGCCGCGCGGACATTCGGTCAGCGGCGCGACCAATCCGCGTAGGGCTGCCGTCTCCGCTTCGATGTCGGTGATAACCGACTGCATTGTCACCGCCATGTCAGCGTCCCTTCCACTGTGGTGCGCGCTTCTCGCGGAACGCCGTCGGGCCTTCCTGCGCGTCGTCGCTCAGATAGACCGGCTCCCATATCTCGTCTGCTAGGTCGTAGGCGGCGGCGAGGTGATGCTGTGCCGAGAGGTACACGGTGCGCTTGGACGCAAGCACCGATAGCGGTGCGTTCGCGGCGATGCTGAGCGCCAACTGCTGGGTACGCGCGCGCAACTGATCGGCCGGCACCACCTCGTTGACCAAGCCGACCTGGTGGGCGCGCTCGGCGGTGATCGGGTCGCCGGTCAGCAGGATCTGCATGGCAACGCGCGGAGGCACCAGCCACGACAGCGGTGTTCCCCACGGCGACCCCCGGCCGACCTTGACCTCGCTGACGGCGAAGGTCGCGTGTTCGGCAGCGACGACCAGGTCGCACTGCTGCGCGAGCAGGAAGCCCCCGGCGAACGCGAGACCGTTGACGGCCGCGATCGTCGGCTTCGCGACGTCGATGTTGCGGCCGAACTGCGGAGCGAAGTCTTTCGGGGGCACCTTGAGCGCGTTCTGCGCCATCTCCTTCAAGTCCCCGCCGGCACAGAACGCCTTATCCCCTGCGCCGGTGAGGACCAGCACCTTCGCCGCGTCGTCGTCGTTGAAGCGCCGCACCGCGTCGAAAAGCCCCGTGCGCACAGCGTTGTTCAGCGCGTTGCGCGCCTCGGGGCGGTTGATCGTCAGCCAGGCCACTCTGTCGACGACCTCGTAGCGAATCGGTTGCTCGCCCACTGGGTCCTCCGTCCCTCAACGTCGCCACGCATCTGAGCGGCAGTTCACCCCGGCACCTCGACGAACGGGTCGGCCAGCTCAACGGTGGCTTCACTCGGTACGCAGGGACCGTCGTCGCTCGAGACGAGCAGTTCGAGGTCGACGAGGTGCCGCCCCGCGTCCTGTCGTTTGCCGACGACCTTGCCGCTCAGGGTCGCGGTCTGGCCCGGGTAGATCGAGCGGATCATCGAGATTTTGCGGCGTCGGATGAGCGCGTCGGGTCCGGCCCATTCGTTGAGGCCGCGGTCGATGAAGCCATGGAAGAAGAGGCTTGACAGGTAGATCGTGCGCTGGCCCTGGCTGCGCGCGTAGTCGGGGTCGTGGTGACCGGGAAACCAGTCCCATGTCGAAGCCGCGTTCATGCAGATGCGCTTATAGCTGATCTCGATCGAGACGGGCGTCAGGGTGTCGCCGACGGTGATGTCCTCGAACCGCACGGGGACGCGGACCATGCTGTACTCGGTGGAGTCGTTCATGATGCGCCATCACTATCGGCGGTGTCGTATCGGAAGAGCACGTTGGTGTTGCGGCCGATGACCTCACCGTGCTGATCGGAATACGTGCTCACCGTAGTGATGAACACGCCGGTGCCCACCCGCGTCGTCTTCGGCTCCGAGATCGAGGCGATCTCCTCCACGATCGACACGTGATCGCCTACCCGGGGCCGGCGTTCGAACTCCGTCGTCGTTGATGCGTTGATGATGTGGTGGCCCGGCAACGGCACGCTGAGCGCGAACATCATGTCCACACGCTTGAGGTGATCGGGCACCCACTGCGGCGCAAAGCCGAGGCTCATCAGCAGCCCGGGCGGGCAGTCCTCACCCTCCCAGTAACGGGGGTTCGCATCCTCCACGAGCGAGCAGTAGTACAACACCATCGAGCGGTCGATCGGGAACCACGCACGCCGCGGCTCGGAGCGATGACCGACCCACGCCCGGCCTTCGTCGAAGGTCCCGAACGTCATGCCCAAGCCGGTGACGTCGCTCGAGGGCGCGCTCACCGGGCCACCTGCACGACGGCGCTCCCCTTTATCACGGGTTCGCCGGACTGGCGCGTGACCACGAGTTCGAGGTCGGCCACCTGCTGCCCTCCGGCCTCGCGCACGCCGGTGACCCTGCCGCCGAAGCTGAGCAGGTCACCGGGCCATACCTGACCGGTGAAACGGATGCGGAACGAGCGGATGTTGGCCAGCCCCACCCAGGCGGTCAGCCGCTGGGCGAGCACGCCGCCGTGCAGCAATCCCATGCCGAACACACCGGGCATGCCGGCCGCGCGGGCGAACTCCTCGTCATGGTGGATCGGGTTGAAGTCGCCGCCGGAGCCGGCGTACCGCACGATGTGCGAGCGCGTCAGCGGGCCGAACTGTGAGCTCGGCATCTCGTCGCCGGCGGCCAACGCCACCGGCGCGGTGGGGGTAGACGTCGTCATTGGGCGGAGCCTCCGGTTTCGATCAAGACGTCGGTCTGGCGCACGACGAGTTCGTCGCGCTGGTTGGTGAAGTCGGTCTCGATCGTCACGATTGTCATGGTGCCGCCGCGCTTGCCCTCGCGGCTGGCCACGTTCGACACCCGGCGCGTCTCGGTGAGCTCGTCGCCGACAAACAGCGGAGCGAAATACTCCCAGCCGCACTCACCGTGCAGTACGCGTCGCAGGTCGAGCCCGAGGGCGCCGAATATGTCGTCGTCGGCGCGCCAGTGAGCCGAGGAGACGACGAAGGTCGGAGGAGCGGGGATCGCGCCGAAGCCGGCGGCGCGGGCGGCCGCGACGTCCTGGTAGATCGGGTCGCGGTCGCCGAGCGAAAGTGCGAACTCGCGCACTTTGGACCGGTCGACGGGAAACGTGGTCCTCCCGAGTTGCGTCCCGATGAGCGATGCGTCAGCCACTCTGGTCACCTTTCCCGCCGGCGAAGGCCGGCGCACAATCGCGAATGAGGCTGCCGAGGTTCTCGGCGATGCGCTCGGGCGCGAGGCCAATCGAGGGTGAGTAGAGAACGATGTGGTCCAGCACGCCCTCGTAGCGGCGCATCCCTTCGCGGACCTCGGCGGCGGTGCCGGCCACGGCCATCGCGTCGATCATGTCGTCGGTGACCGCGGCGAACATGGCCGGCAGGTCACGCCGCGCGAACGCGTCGCGGATGGCCGCTCCCTGCGCGGCGAAACCGCTGACGTCGAGCACGTGCTCGTAGGTCTTCACCGAGGAGTAGAACGCGATCTGCTGCGCGGCCTCACGACGTGCGATCTGTGGGTCGTCGTGCACCGCGCAGATGACCATCGAGACGATCTCAATGTCGGCGGGATCGCGTCCGGCCCGCTCCGCACCGCGCACGACGGCTGGGCGGGCGACCTCCTCGACGTAAGCCGTGGTGAACAGCGGATGACCAGCCAACCCGTCGGCCACGCGCCCTGCCACCTCGCACATCCGCGGACGCACGCCCGCGGTGATGATCGGGATCGCTCGCTTCGGCGGCGCGACGTCGCCGGTTGGGACGAGATTCATCCGGTAGAAGCGCCCCTCATGGCGCACGGGGCCCTCGTGCAGGTTCCAGATCCGACGCACGAGCGGGACCAGCTCCTCCATGCGCAGAGCGGGAGCGGAGGTGTCCTCCACGCCGTGCCAGTCGCTCATCATGCGGCGTGTGCCGTTGCCGAGCCCGAGCACGACGCGCCCGCCTGAAAGCTCGTCGAGGTCACGCGCCTCTGTGGCTAGCACGAGCGGGCTGCGCCCGACGCCATACAGGATCGACGACCCGATGCGGCAGCGCTTTGTGCGCGCGGCCATCGCGGCCATCGAGATCGAGCCGGAGCGCGAGTAGAACTCCGAGGCCCAGGCGGCGTCGAAGCCGGCGAGGTCGGTAGCCTCGGCCGTATCGACAAGGGTGGCCAAGTCCGCGCCGAGCACCGAGACCCCGTACGTGCTCACGACGCCGCCGGCCTGAATCGGACCAGCCCAAGGTCCTCGTTCACCCGCTCGAACACTGCGCGCACTCTTGCGCCGATCGCAACTTCATCGGGGGCCACGCCCTCGAGACTGGCCAACAACTGCGGCCCCTCGTCCAGACGAACGAGCACGACGACGTACGGCTCGCTGCGCGGGAACGAGTCCCACGGGGGGCGGTACACCGGCGCGAAACTGACGATCTCACCAGTACCCGCCGCGGTCTCCCAGGCCAACTCACCGTCATGGCAGACGGGACACACCAGCCGCGGGTAGAGGAACGGGTGGCCGTTCGCGCACCGCTGGAAGACGAGTACGCCGCGGGCCGCTGCTGCGAAGTAGGGACGGTTGACATCGGTCAGCGGCGGCAGCGCCTCAGGATCGTGCAGACCGTCGAGAGAACTCGAAGCTGCGGTCATGACGCTCCCTCCATCACCATGCTGACGTGACTGCACAGCATCGAGCCGTAGCTGTGCACGAACGCGGTATCCGCCCCGAAGACCTGACGGCCCTCGGCGCGACCGGACAACTGCCAGTAACCCTCAAGGATCTGCGAAATGCCAGAGGAGGTCCCGGTGTGCCCGAACCGGATTAGGCCGCCGTCGGAGTTCACCGGAAGGTCGCCCCCCGGATCGGCGCAGCCGTCACGGTAGAAATCGCCTGCCCCGCCGGGCTTCACGAAACCCGCCTCCTCAAGGATCATCGCCGGGTTGGAGGCGAAGGCGTCGTAGAGCAAGGCGATGTCTATGTCGGCCGGCGCCCGTCCGGAGCGCTCGAAGGCCATCGGACCCGAACGGGCGGCCCCGGTACGACCCGGCCGGGCCAGCGAGGTCAGAAAACCGTGGGTGTGACCCTCTCCGAAGCCGAGCAGGTGGACCGGCCGGTGCTTGCCCGCGCGAGCCCGGCGGGCCGAGCCCAGCACGAGCGCGCCACCGCCCTCGCAGGGAATCGAGCAGTGGTAGAAGTGGAACGGCCCGGCGATCGGGCGGGACGCCAGCACGTCCTCCACAGTCAGGCGTTGTGAGCGGTGCGCGATCGCCGCGGGATTCAGCGCGGCCCACCGGTCCTGCGACGCGGTGACCTCGGCGATGTCCGCCTTGCCCTGTCCCGTCTCGTGCATCCAGGCCTGCGCGATCAAACCGTACAGCGCCGGCACGGACGGTCCGTAGGGCATCTCGAACGCGTGGTCACACACCAGCGCCATCAGTTCGCGCCCGCCATCGCGGATCGGTGGAAACTTGCCCGCCGACACGACCAGCACCGTCTCGGCCTCGCCCCGGGCGATGACGTTACTCGCCATGCGCGTCATGGCCAGATGGGTCCCGCCGCCAAGCTGACAGGTCATCTGAAGTTTCAGGTTGTGCAGCCCGAGATAGTCCATGAGGTCCTCGGACAGGAAGATCGAACCCTCGTTCGTCATCGGCCCGGCGCACACGAGACCGTCGACCTCGTCTGGGACCACCCCTGCGTCGGCGAGAGCCGCGACCGCGGCGCGCACATGCAATTCAGTGGAGGTGTACGGAACGTTTCTTCCTGGAGCGAGTTCGGCGGCACCGATGATGGCCGGCTGGTCGTGTGGCATCCGGACTCCTTCCGACCACGCGTTCAACGCCGGTCCCGACGTGAACGACGGTTAGCATAGCGTGACTAGGGGGTCCGCGTCACCCCCCGCCCGCACCCGCCGCCAGCGCGGTATGGATTCTCTGGATGTCGTTGCGCCTCTTCCCAAGAGGGTGCTGCGATGACCGAAACCCGCGCCGATCGTGTCGTTTCTCGACGATGTCCAGGTGACAGATGAGGCCGATCGCGAAGCCCGCTGGTTCCGGTGGACGCCCGGCACGCGCCCGGGCGGAACTTTGCGCGCTCAGTCGCGCGTTTTTCTGAAGTGGCGCGGTGACCGACCGGTCCACCGTTTGAAGGCATGTGTGAAGTTCGTGAGGTCCGCGTACCCGAGTTCTGCCGCGATCTCGCTTACAGACACCGATCTGTCGAGAAGTCGCAGAATTGCTCGCTCCTGCAAGAACGACTGACGTAATTCGCGAAAGGTGGTCCCCTCTTCGCTGAGGCGCCGCTTCAACGTGCTCGGGGATATCGAGAGCTCGCCCGCCGTCCGGCTGATGTTCGTTTTTCCGGGATCTTTCTCGAGCAGGTCCGTTACTTTTTCGGAGACCGACGTGTCACGTCGTTGATCGAGAGTTCGCTGCAAATCGGTGACGGCAATCCGGTACGCCACAGGATCGGAGAATCGACAGACCTCCTCGAGCGAAGCCGCGGGAACGTGGACGAACGAGCTGGGGGCGTCGAAGAAGATCCGACCCGCCAACACTTCGTCATGAAGAACCCACGACTCCGGCGCTGAATGACTCAGATGCAGTTCAATATTCGGTACGGCACCCGCGAGCATGTCGAGCAGACGCAACAGCGCCAGCCCACCGTAGGTGACGGCCAGGCAGTTCAGGCCCGCGTCACCGGTGCGACCGGTGAGCCCGATCGTGAGGCCGCGTTCCGTCGAATGGAACGACGGGCTGAGGGCTGTGGTGATCACCGGCAGATAAGCAAGCAACTCGACAACCTCGGCTACCGAGCCCGCGCTGACCAAGGGAACACTGAGTGCCCCAAAGGACGTCAGTTTGGCGTGTTCAGCGAACGCGAAACCCAGACGGGTTCCCTGATCACAATCGAAATCGGAATATATCTCCCTGAACCACCGTAAGGGGACCTGCGCGTCGCGGCCCACCAACATCGACTCGGTGACGTGCTCGCGAACCATGATGCTGCGGAGCGCAATGCTGGCGTCATGCCCCAGCGCCTCACTGTCCAGCATCTGCAGGAAAGCCAGCGCTGGCATACCCGAGTCGTCGAGTTTCACGTGCCTCCCTGCGCGTGAGCTAAAAACACAACTCTTTGACTCCTGCGAGCCTAGCGACGCTGGTCACGCGCGACAACACTAAAAAGAGAAGTTCCGGATTGAGGAGAGTTAATCATGGCAGTCGTCACCTTCGTCTCTCATGACGGCGAGAAGTACGAAGCCCCCTTGGCCGAAGGGCAGTCCTTGATGCAGATTGCGGTCAACAACGCGGTGCCCGGCATCGACGGCGATTGTGGAGGGGAAGCCGCATGCGGAACGTGCCACGTGATCGTCGCTCCCGAGTGGTCGGACACGGTGGGACTCTGCGGCGCCAACGAAGAGGAGATGCTCGCGATGAACCCCGAGCGTCAGCGGACGTCGAGGCTGTCCTGCCAGATGGCCGCCTCCGAGGCATGGGATGGCTTGACGGTCGAGCTACCTGAGTTCCAGCTCTGAAACAACGTCATGGATTTGGAGGAAACAATAATGAGTATTCCCGCGGCAGTGGCCGCCAAAGCCCAGTCTGCCGTGCCTCTGGAGCTGCAAATCCGCGGCGCACACCTCTACGACAAGACACGCCGGTGGGTAACCGGAACCAATGGTAAGAAGATCTTCACCGAGACGCCCATTCCTCCGGTCGAGGACGTCGATATCGCCGACATCGATCTCAGCAACCCGTTCCTCTACCGCCAAGGCCGCTGGAAGTCCTACTTCGAACGCGTGCGCAACGAGGCGCCGGTGCACTACCAGGCTCACAGTCCGTTCGGCCCGTTCTGGTCGGTGACCCGCCACGCGGACATCATCGCCGTCGACAAGAACCACGAGGCTTTCTCCGCAGAGCCGTTCATCATCATCGGGAGACCGCCCCGCTTCATGGACATCGCCATGTTCATCGCGATGGATCCGCCACAACACGACTTGCAGCGCGCTTCCGTCCAAGGGGTTGTCGCGCCGAAGAACCTGCGCGAGATGGAGGGGCTGATCCGCTCGCGTGTCCAGGAAGTGCTGGACGATCTACCGGTGGATCAGCCGTTCAATTGGGTGCACCACGTCTCCATCGAACTGACAGCGCGCATGCTCGCGACCCTGCTGGACTTCCCGTACGAGCAGCGGCACAAGCTCGTGGAATGGTCGGACCTCGCCACCTCCATGGAGCAAGCCAATGGTGGTCCTTCCGACAACGACAGAGTGTTTCGTGGCATGGTCGACATGGCGAAGGGTCTCAGCGCTCTCTGGCATGACAAGGCGGCCCGTACCGCCAACGGGGAGCGACCGGGCTTCGATCTGATCACGATGCTGCAGGCCAACGAGGACACTAAGGATCTCATCGACCGCCCGATGGAATTCCTCGGCAATTTGGTACTGCTGATCGTCGGGGGAAACGACACGACTCGCAACTCGATGAGCGGAGGGGTTCTCGCCTTGAACCAGTTCCCCGATCAGTTCGAGAAGTTGAAGGCGAACCCTGACCTGATTCCCAACATGGTATCCGAGATCATTCGCTGGCAGACCCCCTTGGCGTACATGCGCCGAGTCGCGAAAAAAGACATCATGTTGAACGGGCAATTCATCCGCAAGGACGACAAGGTCGTGATGTGGTACGCCTCTGGTAACCGCGATGAGCGTGTCTTCGAGCGGGCCGATGAGTTGATCATCGATAGGAGCAACGCCCGCAATCACATCTCGTTCGGGTTCGGCGTGCACAGGTGCATGGGAAACCGACTTGCTGAGTTGCAGCTTCGAATCCTGTGGGAGGAATTGCTTCCTCGCTTTGAGAACATCGAGGTGGTCGGCGAACCCGAGTATGTGCAATCGAATTTCGTCAGGGGTATCAGCAAGCTGATGGTTCGCCTCACTCCCAGGCCAAGTGCATGACTCTCGAACGAGCGGTGATCGTCGGCGCGAGCCACGCCGGCGCGCAGTTGGCAGCCAATCTTCGGAGGGAGGGGTGGGCTGGGGAGGTCGTGCTCATCGGCGACGAGGGGGGACTGCCCTACCACCGGCCTCCGTTGTCGAAGGGATACCTGGCCGGCAAAAACGGCCTCGACGACCTTCTGATTCGCGGCGCTGATTTCTACGAAAAGCAGAACATTCGACTCTTGAATGCGACCGTGGAGGCGATCCACCGGAGTGCCAAGCGTGTGTCTCTGAGCACCGGCGACACGCTGACGTACACCACGCTCGCGTTGTGCACCGGCGCAAGGGCCAGACGACTCCCCACGCCAGGGGTGGATCTTCCCGGAATTTACTACCTGCGTACCGCCGCAGACGTTGAGTTGATCCGTGCCGCCGCCGCATCAGGTCGGAGGGTCGTGATCGTGGGCGGCGGTTACATCGGGTTGGAAACTGCGGCCTCGCTGTGTTCGCTCGGCATGAACGTCACTGTCCTCGAAGCAACCGAGCGTGTACTCCAAAGGGTCACCGCACCGGAGGTTTCCGCGTTTTACACGCGAATCCACCGCGGCGAGGGAGTGGAGATCCGAACACACGCTCTCGTCGAAGCTTTCTCCGGTAACGGTGGAGTGCAGGAGGTGGTGCTGGCTGACGGCGAATCGATCCCCGCCGACTTGGTGATCGTCGGCGTCGGTGTGGTGCCGAATACCGAGCTCGCCTCGGCCGCAGGATTATCCGTCGACAACGGCATCGTGATTGACGACCAAGCCCGCACCAGCGACCCCGACATCATGGCCGCCGGCGACTGCACCAGCCACGCCATGGCTCGATACGGCTCGCGTATTCGTTTGGAATCCGTATCGAGCGCCGGCGAGCAGGCCAAGATCGCTGCGGCGACAATCTGCGGTAAACACAGCTCAATCGCTGCGCTTCCGTGGTTCTGGTCAGATCAGTACGACCTCAAGCTCCAGATCGCCGGTCTCAACGCCGGGTACGACGAAGTAGTCTTGAGCGGCGACCCGTCGCGTGACCGTGACTTCAGCTGCTTCTACTTCCACGACAGTCAACTCATCGCCGCCGACTGCGTCAACCGTCCTCGCGATTTCATGTCCAGTAAGCGGGCCATCAGCCAGCAGCTTCGGGTTGACCGCTCAGACCTCCTCGCGGGCTCGATCTGACATCCTGCGACGGCAAAACCACGCGCTCGAAACTCCGCAGACTCTGCCGTCTGCTCAGATGCAAAATGGCAAAGTTTGCTGGTCACAAACTGTGGACAACTCCCAGGTACCTGAGTGCTACGCGGGATATCCGCTCACCAGTGGTGGCGATGTCCGCGGCTGGGAGTACAACATGACTCACTGTCAGTCGCACCAGAACATCTGCGACCTCCTCGACGTCTTCGGGATCGAGATCGGCGAAGTGGTCGTTAAACCACGTGATCAGAGCCGCGGAGCAGAGCTGAAGCAGGGAAGCCGAGGTCGGCAGAAGAGGAAGGACCCCCGTAGACGACGAGCCACCGCGATCATTCCCCGAGGGGTTGGACGTCAGAACTGCCTTGAGGAGCGGGCTGTCTTCTGCTTCACAAAGGGTGAACTGCACCGCTGCGGTGATGCCGCCCTGCACGTCGCCCACATGTTCGGCAAGGACGGCACGAATGCCTTCCAGAAAGCGCTGACCCTCTGACACCACAAGCGCGTCACCGAGCCCCTGTTTGTCACCGAACTCCTTGTACAACGTCGGGCGGGAGACGCCGACCGATTCGGCAACCTCGCTCATCCGGACCTGATCCCAGCCCTTCTCGATGGTGAGTTCTCGTGTCGCCCTCAAAACCTTTTCACGCACATGCCGGCGGAAAGACATCCGCACTGGTTCAGTTGGCATAGGAGCAGGATAGGCGCCAGCCCTACAAGGGCAATCAACCGACAGCAGGGTTCATATGGTCCTGTCGAGGAATTCGACGACCGCCGTCGAGAATGCGTCGTTGTTGTCGCCGGCAATCATGTGTCCCGCGCCCGACACGTCAACGGTTTGCGCGTGCGGAACGACGGTGAGGAAATGCTTTACTGTCTCTTCGGAGACCATGTCAGATAGTAGGCCCCGGACCAGCAGCGTTGGCGCGGACACCTGCCGCGCACCATCAAGAAGGAATGCGCTCATCATGTCGAAGTCTTTAGCGCCTTCGTCTGGATCACCCTGCAGGAACTGGAAATTCGACGTCACGAAGGCTGGATCCCATCGCCAGGCCCAGCGACCGTCTTCACGACGTTGGAGGACCTTTCGGAGGCCGTCGAGGTTTTCGGGGCGAGGGCGGTGCGGGTTGTAGGCGGCGATCACGTCAGCGGCCGACTCTAGGCTGTCGAAACCTTCGGGGTGTGCCGACATGAACGCTACGACTCGTCGGGCGCCGTCCATCTCCATTCGCGGAGTGACGTCAACCAGCACGACGGCCTGCCATAGGTCCGGCGGGGCGAGCAAGTGTGTTCCGAGAATGGTCAAGCCGCCCAGAGAGGCGCCGATCGCGGCGACGGGGCGGCCGGAATCGGCGTATGAGCGCACGGCCAATAGGTCGGACCCCAGCCGGTCCCCGTCATAGCGTCCGTCAGGGTCCCAGTCGCTGTCCCCGTGCCCCCTCGCGTCGTACGCGGCCACCGTGTAACCCCGATGGTGCAGGCGTTGGGCGGTGACGTCCCAGGCGTGCCGGCTTTGACCTCCGCCGTGAAGGAGCAACACGACCGCCCGCGGCGCGTCACAGCGGTAGAGGTCGACCGCCAGCGCCAGCCCGTCCGCCGTGGGCACGCGCTCGACCACAGGAGCCGACGAATCACCTGTTCTCTTTGCCGACATCAGGAGCTCGTCTTCGGTGCGACGACGGTGACGGTTCCCTGGGCCGCACACACCGCTGTGCCGTCGTTGCAGATGTCGATACGCGCCACACCGCTGGTTCTGCCCAGCGAGATGATCTCGGCTGTGGCTACACAGGTGCCGCTGGAGACCGGACGAAGCAGATTCAGTTTGAACTCCGTTGTCGCGACCCAAGATCCCATTGGAATCACGGGATAAAACACCACTCCGAGGCAGTGGTCGACCATGGCCGATAAGCAGCCCCCATGCAGGTTGCCGAAAGGCGTCTTCAGGTCGTCGCGTGCGTCCATCTCCGCGACGAGCCGTCCCGCAGTGAATTCGGTGTGACGGAAGCCGAGGTAACCGGCCAACCCGCCCGTGGTTTCTGCTGCGCTCTTTAGTTGCTCAGCGACCTGTTCGTTGAACGTGGTGAATTGCACAGGCCCTCCTACCTCATCTGCCGTCGAGACATTACGCCATAGATGTCACATCGGTCGAGCGTGGTCACCCGCCAGGATCGCAGGAAGGAGAAACCTCGACAGAAACGCCCGGAGTCCGTCACGACTGCGCTCCCGCGGCCCTCGAACAGTCAGCAGGCTCAATATCGTGCGGACAACCCACTCGGCGGCGTCGTCGACGGAGACGCCCGGTTCCACGCAACTCCAGTGTCTGGTGAAGATGGGACGCAGAAATTCGGTGACGATTTCGAAGAGGGACGTCGAGGTCCCCGCCGCGAGACCCACGCCGGCGAGTTCCTCGTCGCTGCCGAACAACAATCCGATGATCTCTTCGCGGCGCGCGGCCTCAACCGTGTATTCCACGAAATCGACGAGCGCGGAGCCCAGGTCGGCGTGCGCCGCGATCCGCGGGCTGATGCGGTCGAGATAGCGCTCGGCGGCGCGAATGATGACACCCGACATCACCGCCTCCCGACTGGGGAAGTAGCGATACACCGTTGCCCTGGACACACCCGCTGTTCTGCCGATGTCCTCCATGGTCGTGCCCACCACACCGCAACTCTCGAGGCACCGCTCGGCAGCATCGAGCAACCGGTCGCGAGCGGACCCACGATCTGTCGGCGCGGCGGCGCCCCATCTCAACAACCTCGTCGACACACAGCCAGTATGCCGCGAGCGCACACCATTGTGACTTGCCCACGCACATGACACCATCGCAGTTATGTCTCAAGTCAGCCCCGTGGCCCTGAGCGGATGCCGATGCCGATGTTGGTAGAAGCGCGTACCCCGGTTGTCGTCGGCGTGGGCGAAGTTACCCATCGCGGGAACGACTTCGTGGACCCGATCGACTTGGCGGTAGAAGCCGCACGCCGCGCGGTCAAAGACGCAGGTCGCCCGGTCGAGCGGCGCATCGACACCGTCGCGACTCCCGGCATCCTGGTCATACCGCGCGACAATCCCGCCAGCAGGATCGCCGAAGCGATGCACATCAGTCCCGCCCGCCGCATCAGCTGTCCCGTCGGCGGAAACACCCCGCAGTATCTCGTCGAAGTGTTGGGTGGCGAAATACGCGAAGGCCGTGCAGATGTCGTCCTGGTCGTCGGGGCGGAGAGCGGGCATTCCGCACGCAAGCTTCAGGGCAGGGCACTTCTCGACTCGCCGCCCCCACCCCGCTCCGGCGACGAATCCCTGGGCGACGCCCGCCCCGGGCTGAGTCAAGCCGAATTGTCGGTGGGTCTGAGTTGGCCGCACGAGGTGTATCCCATCTTCGAGTCCGCAATCGCCGCGCGCCACGGCCGCGACTTCGATGCTCAACGGGAGTGGCTGGGCACGCTGATGGCACCGTTCACAGCCGAGGCGGCACGCCATCCGGAACAGGCCTGGTTCCCACGCGCACGAAGTGCCACCGAACTCAGCGAAGTCACCGCGGAAAACCGCATGGTCTGCTTGCCCTATCCCAAGCTGCTCAACAGCATCATGTCCGTCGACATGGCTGCCGCCTTCATTCTCATGGCGGCCGAGGTGGCGGACGAATTGGGCGTCGCGCGCGATCGTTGGGTCTTTCCCTGGTCAGCAGCGACTTGCAACGACGTGTACTTCCCCGTGGAACGGCCGGACCTCAGCCGCTCATCGGGTATCGAGGTAGCAGCACGGAAGGCTCTCAATGCGGGCCGGTTGACCATCGACGACATCCGGTGGTTCGACCTCTACTCCTGCTTCCCGTCGGCAATTGAGATGGCTGCCGAGGCTCTCGACTTGGACCCCCTCGACGACAGAGGCCTCACAGTAACCGGAGGCCTGCCGTATCACGGCGGTCCCGGAAACAATTACGTCAGCCACTCGATCGTTGAGATGGTCCGACGGTGTAGACGCGACCCAACCGATGTCGGACTCGTCACCGGCCTCGGGTGGTATTCGACGAAGCATTCGGTCGGTCTGTGGTCGGCCACCCCGCCACCAACCGGGTGGCGACTGCTCGACACGGCGGTCGAGCAAGCTCAGATCGATTCATCGAGGTTGGGTGTCGCAGGCGTCGACGAGGCGACCGGTTGCGCGACAGTGGACGGATACACCGTCGTCTACGACCGAGACGGGCAACCTCGATGGACTCCGATCATCGCGCACCTGTCCGACGGGCGAAGAGTCGTCGCACGCAGCGACGATCCGCAGATTGCCGAGGCGATGGGCGGGGAAATGTATGTAGGTAAAACGGTGTGCCTCCGAAACACAGGGTCGTTCACCGGATTCGAGCTTCCATGATCGCCGAGGCGATGGTGCTGACCGGACCGCGGAGTCTGCAGCGGCGCCAGATGACCATCCCCGACGTCGGCGACCGGGGTGCGATCCTGCGAGTTGAAGCATGCGGTCTGTGCGGAACAGATCACGAACAATTCACCGGACACCTGCCTGCCGGCTTCTCATTCGTTCCAGGGCACGAAATCGTCGGCATCGTCGAACATGTCGGCGCTGCGGCCGGCCAACGCTGGGGTGTACAAGCCGGCCAGCGCGTGGCCGTTGAGGTGTTCCGGTCCTGCCGAGACTGCCCCGAGTGCCGCCGCGGCGAATACCGGCGGTGCGCGGTGAACGGCATCGCCACCATGTTCGGGTTCGTCGACGTGGAGATCGGCGCGGGCTTATGGGGCGGATACGCCACCCATGTGGAGCTTCCGTGGGACGCGATGCTGCTCCCGATTGCCGAAGACATGGACCCCGTTCTCGCCACGTTGTTCAACCCTCTCGGGGCCGGTATCCAATGGGGGGCGACTCTTCCCGACACCAAGGCCGGGGACGTCGTAGCGATCCTGGGGCCCGGCATCCGCGGAATCTGTGCGGCGGTGGCGGCCAAAGAGGCGGGAGCCGCGTTCGTCGCGATGACCGGCGTCGGCCCACGCGACGAACAACGACTGGCCATAGCCAGATCATTCGGTGTCGACCTGCCCATCGATGTATCGCAGGACGATGCAGCGACCGCGCTCCAGCGTGAGACAGGCGGACGGCTTGCCGACGTGGTCGTCGACGTCACCGCTAAAGCACCCTCCGCGTTCGCCGATGCCGTCGGCCTTGCCAGGCCCGGCGGCACAATTGTGGTGGCCGGCACCCGCGGAGGAGGCGGCGCGCCCCGGTTTGAACCAGACTTGTTGGTCTATAAAGAATTACACGTCGTAGGCGCACTCGGCGTGGAGTATCCCGCCTACCGGGCAGCCCTCGAGATTCTCGCCATGGGCCGCTGGCCGTTCGACCGGATCACCAGAGAATCAACCGGCTTCGCTGGGCTCGCGCAGCTGCTCACTTCGCTTGCAGATGAAAGTGCCCGATCAAGTGGGGCGCTGCACAACGTCTTTTTGCCCACGCCCGAACGGCGTGGGCAGAGGTTCAACAGAGAGGGCCACCCGTGACCATGGCGGAACGCGTACCGATGCTCGACCGTGAGCAGGCCCAGCTGCGAGCTGCCGAATGTGGGTTGCCCGAAGAGTTGGCAGAACTGTCGGTATTCCGCGTGGCACTTCATCAGCCGCGTGTGGCGGTTGCGCTGTATGGGCTGCTGGACGCGTTACTCTTCCGCGGTTCCCTTGACGCGCGGCTACGCGAGCTAGTCATCTTGCGCATCGGCTGGATCACTGGCTCCGAATACGAATGGACTCAACATTGGCGAATCGCCACACTGCTCGGCGTGCCTGAGCATGATCTCCTCGCGGTGCGCGACTGGCAGAATTCCGAAAGCCTCGGGCCAGTCGAGCGTGCGGTCCTCGCAGCGACCGATGATGTGGTACGCGACGGGGTCATCTCCGAGGAAAACTGGGCTGGGTGCCAGAAGGCATTCAATAGCGATCACGCGGTTTTGGTCGAACTTGTCGGAGCAATCGCCAATTGGCGGCTCTTTTCGATCCTGCTTCGATCTCTGAATATTCCGCTTGAGTCCGGTACCGACGGCTGGCCGCCCGATGGGCGAGCTCCTCAGCGTCGCGATTGAGCGAAAAACGTGGACCGGTGCTTGACCGAAGCGGTCAGCGCCCCAATCGCCAGACCACGACCCGTGTCGTAAGTGGCCAATTCCCCCCTCGGACACTCTGTGATGAGTCGCGTCATCGGTTACAGATGAGTCGCGTCATGGGTTACAGATTCCCCGGCCATCGGCCGGGGTTTTTCTGTTGGTTGCGCCAGTAGT
>NZ_JCALCX010000034.1:0-59247 GCF_059812565.1 Mycobacterium sp. NGS49
CCACTTCCGCCGGTGCCGCCAGCCCCGCCGGCGCCACCCGCGCCTCCATCGGCGCTAGTACTGCCGGTACCGCCAGGCGCGGCCGCGGCGCCTGTACCACCCGCTCCGCCGGTTCCGCCCGCGCCCCCAATGCCGTCCGGGCCACCGCTTCCGCCTACGCCGCCGGTTCCGCCATTGCCGCCGGAGCCTCCTGGTGTGAGTGCGTCGGCCCCGGCCCCTCCCGCACCGCCGTTGCCGGCTCTCGCAGGAGCCCCGGCTGCCCCATTCACTCCTGTGGCCAAGCCGGTGCCGCCGGTGCCGCCTGTTCCGCGTAAACCGCTATGACCACCACTACCGCCGGTTCCTCCGATACCCGTGCTGCTATTGGTAAAGGTGCCGGCAGCACCGGTGCCCCCATCACCGCCCATACCGGCCGCGCCGCCGGTGCCGCCGGCTCCGCCAGCGCCAGGGTGGCTGCCAAGTCCGCCGAGGTATCCGCCACCGCTCAGGCCACCAGCGCCGCCATTGCCTCCCGACCCGCCGCTCCCGCCGGCTCCGCCGCTGCCGCCCACTCCGTTATCAGTCGAGGTCCATGCGCCGGTCACACCGGTGCCGCCCGCACCGCCGGTACCCCCGGCCCCGCCGGTCCCGCCCGTGCCGCCGTCACCCCAGATCAGCCCGCCAGCCCCGCCGTTTCCGCCGCTGCCGCCGAGACCACCGTCGGAGCCGTTTCCGCCGGTGCTGCCCGCCCCGCCATTGACGCCTGCGCCCCCTGTTCCGCCCGCACCGCCGAGGCCGAACAGCCCCGCACGACCGCCGTCGCCGCCCCGGCCGCCTGTGACGCCGGGGGCCAGAGCAGCTCCGCCGCTACCGCCGACGCCACCGGTGCCCAAGAACCAGCTGCCGTTGCCGCCGCCGCCACCGTTCCCACCATTGACCCCGCCGACGCCGCCGGTCCCGCCATTGCCCCAGAGCCAGCCACCATCGCCACCAACTCCACCCGGCGCGCCGGGACCGCCGGCCCCGCCGACGCCGCCGTTTCCGATGAACCCTGCAGCACCTCCGGCGCCGCCGGCCGTACCGGGGCTGGCACCCGGCGCACCGTTGCCGCCGTTTCCGTAAAGCAAACCACCGGCGCCGCCGGATTGCCCGGGCGCCGAAGCGTTGGCGCCGTCGCCGATCAACGGACGTCCCAGCGTCGCTTGAGTGGGTGCGTTGAGCAAAGCCAGAAGTTCGTTCTGCCCGGTCAGAAGCGGCAAGTTGATCGCTTCTGCAACCCCGTACGCCATTCCCGCGCCCCTCACTGCCTGCACGAATTGGCCATGGAAGGCTGCAACTTGCTCGCTCACGGCCTGGAACTCCTGGGCGTGGCCGCCGAACAACGCCGCGACCGCAACTGAAACCTCGTCTTCAGCCGCGGTGAGGATATTTATCGTCGGGGCCGCCGCGGCTCGTTGAGCCGCGCCAAGAGCCGAACCAATTCGTTTCAGATCTGCGGCCGACGCTGCAACTAGCTCCGGCACCACCGTTAGATACGGCATGCTGACCTCCCGTCTAGCGGTGCACGACAACCAACCGTCGTTCGGTCGCATGGCGATCTTCGAAAGATGGCTCGCGAGTCCCCAACTTCTTCAAGTCCGGTCCTGACAACGTTGGCACCGGCCCACGTCGGGGTCCATTAGAAGATTCCGAACATACGGATGCGTTCGGCGCAAGAGTCCACGGCGCGCTGGCAGCATGTCCGCTTCGTGAGGTGTCACGTAACTCTGGTGGTGATCAACTCGCCCGCCCCACCCCGCCCCGCGCCCTCCCAACCGGATGGTTGATAATCGAGCTAATTACCTAGTGTCAAAGGAGACATCTTCATGGCCGAAGCAGTCATCGTCGAGGCGGTTCGTTCCCCTATCGGCAAGCGCAACGGTGGACTGTCCGGGGTGCACCCGGCCGACCTGTCTGCCCAGGTCCTCAACGGTTTGGTCACCAAGGCCGGCATCGACCCAGAGGTCGTCGATGACGTGATCTGGGGCTGCGTGATGCAGGCCGGCGAGCAGGCCCTCGACATCGGCCGCACCGCGCTGCTGACAGCGGGCTGGCCGGAAACCGTGCCCGGTGTCACCGTCGATCGCCAGTGCGGGTCGAGCCAGCAGTCCGTGCATTTCGCCGCGGCCGGAGTGGTGGCCGGTCATTACGACGTGGTGGTGGCAGGCGGCGTGGAGTCCATGTCGCGGACCCCGATGGGTGCGTCCCTGGCAAACGGTGGGCGGCCCTACCCGGAGAGCTTTCTGTCGCGTTACGAAGGCAGGGTTCCCAACCAGGGCATCGGCGCGGAGATGATCGCCGAGCAGTGGGGCTTCTCCCGCCTCGACCTCGACCAGTTCTCCCTGGACTCACACGAAAAGGCCGCTGCCGCACAGGATTCCGGTGCGTTCGATGACCAGATCGTGGGCATCAAAGACTCCGACGGCAACGTGATTCTCAAGGACGAGGGCATCCGCCGCGGTACCCCGATGGAGAAGATGGCGTCGCTGAAGCCGGCGTTCAAAGAGGACGGCGTGATCCACGCGGGCAACTCCTCGCAGATCTCCGACGGTTCGGCTGCGCTGCTATTCATGTCGGCCGAGAAGGCCAAGGAACTGGGCATGAAGCCGATCGCCAAGGTGCACACCGCAACCCTGGCCGGGGCCGACCCGGTGATCATGCTGACCGCGCCCATCCCGGCTACCCAGAAGGTGCTCAAGCGTTCCGGGCTGTCCATCGGCGACATCGGCGCCTACGAGGTCAACGAGGCGTTCGCCCCGGTTCCGCTGGCCTGGCTCAAAGACATCGGTGCCGACGAGAAGAAGTTGAACCCCAATGGCGGGGCGATCGCGCTCGGCCACCCGCTCGGCGGCTCCGGTGCCCGCATCATGACCACGCTGCTATACCACATGCGGGACAAGGGAATTCGCTACGGCCTGCAGACCATGTGCGAGGGTGGTGGGCAGGCGAACGCGACCATTCTGGAGTTGCTGTGACGGACGCACCCGGCGCTCTGGTCGAGCGCCGCGGCAATGTCATGATCATCACCATCAACCGGCCCGAGGCCCGCAATGCGGTCAACGGCGCGGTGAGCATCGGGGTCGGCAACGCGCTGGAGGAGGCTCAGCACGATCACGAGGTGCGGGCGGTGGTGATCACCGGCGCGGGCGACAAGTCGTTCTGCGCCGGTGCCGACCTCAAGGCGATTTCCCGACGGGAGAACATCTACCACCCCGATCGTCCGGAGTGGGGCTTCGCCGGCTACGTCCACCACTTCATCGACAAGCCCACCATCGCCGCGGTCAACGGGACCGCACTGGGCGGCGGCACCGAACTCGCGCTGGCAAGTGACCTCGTGGTGGCCGACGAGCGCGCCCAGTTCGGGCTGCCGGAGGTCAAGCGCGGGCTGATCGCCGCCGCCGGCGGCGTGTTCCGCATCATGGATCAGCTGCCGCACAAGGTCGCGATGGAACTGCTGTTGACCGGCGAGCCGCTGACGGCGTCGGATGCCTACGAGTGGGGCCTGATCAATCAGGTTGTCCAGGGTTCGGTGCTGGACGCGGCGCTGACACTGGCCGCTCGGGTGACCGTGAATGCGCCGCTTTCGGTGCAGGCCAGCAAGCGCATCGCCTATGGCGTCGACGAGGGTGTGATCACCGCAGAGGAAGTCGGCTGGGACCGGACGATGCGTGAGATGCGTTCGCTGATCAGGTCCGAGGATGCCAGAGAAGGGCCGCTGGCGTTCGCGGAGAAACGGGAGCCGGTCTGGAAGGCGCGCTGACCAGACCCGCCAGACCTCTGGGCGAGCAGACGCGAAGTCGCACGATATGGAATCAAATCGTGCGACTTCGCGTCTGCTCGCGGGGCTGGTCAGGAGGCCAGCACGTTCACGCCCCACTGGAACAACGGGGGCAACAGCGTGCAGGCGGGGACGATGACACGGCGCACCGGGCGCGGGGTGCTGGCCAGCACCAGACCTCGGGTGAGAAGCCGGTAATCGCGCGTCACCCGATGCCATTCATGCTCGTAGGACTGCGGTACGTCGTCCACCAGTGCGCGGACCGCAACGGCGGCCTGCTTGACGGCCAGGCTGATGCCTTCGCCGGTCAGCGCGTCTTCGTAGCCGGCGGCGTCGCCGACCAACAGCACCCGACCGGCCACGCGTCGGGAAACCACCTGCCGCAGCGGCCCGCAACCACGCGCCCGCCCGCGGTCTGCGCCGGCCAAATGCTTTGCCAGCCCGGGAAACCAGTCGATCTGGGGACGCCCGCGGGACAGGATGGCCACGCCCACGAGGTCCGGTTCCACCGGCGTCACGTACGCCTCGCCCCAGCGCGACCAATGCACTTCGACGAACTCCGACCAGGCCGGCACGCGGTAATGCCAGCGCAGGCCGTGCCGGCGCGGCGTGCCGGCGCTCGCGGCGATCCCGACCGCCCGGCGCACCGCCGAATGCAACCCGTCGGCGCCCACCAGCCACCTGGTCCGGACACCGGCCGCGGACACGCCGTGCGCATCCTGCTCGACGGTGGTCACCTTCGTGCGGATCCATTCGGTTTCTTGTTCTTTGGCCCGCGCCTCCAGCGCCGCGTGCAGCGTGGTGCGCCGCACCCCCCGGCCGGGACCGGTGCGAAACAACGCTTCGGCACGACGATGCTCACTGGCATAGGCGATTCCGCGAAACGGCATGCCGGCCGGATCGACGCCGAGCGAGGTCAATTCGGCGAGTCCGCCGGGCATCAGGCCTTCGCCGCACGCCTTGTCGATGGGGCCTTCCCGGGGCTCGGCCACGATTACCGAAAGTCCTTGTCTGCGTGCTTGTAAGGCAGTGGCCAGGCCGCCGGGGCCACCTCCGACCACCAGCAGGTCGGCGTCGTAATCCGTCATGCGTAGCCCAACACCGAATTCTCGACGCGCAAGCGGACCGTCAACAAGACGGCATTGGCCACGGTGAAGATGACCGCGGTCAGCCAAGCGGTGTGCACCATGGGCAGCGCGACACCTTCGGCCACCACCGCAACGTAATTCGGGTGATGCATGAAGCGGTAGGGACCGCGCTGCACCAACGGTTCGTGGGGCAGCACGATCACCCGGGTATTCCACCGCTTGCCCAGAGAGGTGATGCACCACCAGCGCAGACCCTGGCACAACGCCAGCAATACCACCATCGGCCAGCCCAGCCACGGCAGGAACGGTCGGTGCAGCGCCCACGGCTCCACCAGGCAACCGACTAGCAGGGCCGTGTGCAGTACGACCATGACGACATAGTGAGACCGGCCGAACTCCTTGCCGCCCTGAGCAAATGACCATTTTGCGTTGCGCCTCGACACTGCCAATTCGGCCAGGCGTTCCAGCGCCACCGCCAGGATCAAGACGTAGTACGGTCCTACCATTGGAGCAGCACCAACTCCGAGCAGAACGCCGGTCCCATCGCGATCATCAGCCCGATGGCACCGGGCGGCGGGGGATCGGCGATGTTCGCCGCAAGCACATCCAGTACCGAGACTGACGACAGATTCCCGTTGCGGCGCAAAGATTCTCGGGTGTGGTCCAGTGCATCGCCGGGTAGTCCCAGCCCTTTCTCGACCGCCTCGATCACCCGGGGTCCGCCCGGATGGCAAACCCAGGCGGATACGTCTTGCGGCGTCAACCCATGATCGGTGAGGAAGGTGCGGACGTCCTCGCCCAGATACTTCTCTGCAACGGTCGCCACATCTGCCGACAGGACGATTCGAAACCCGTCACTGCCGATCTTCCAGCCCATCACCTCTTCGGTGTCGGGGTAGATGCGGCTTCGGGTCGCCAGCACCCGCGGGCCCACGGTGGAGCGGTGGGCGCCGGTGGCGACCACGGCGGCCGCGCCGTCGCCGAAAAGGCTCGATGCCACCAGGTTGGCCACGGAGTTATCTTCGCGCTGAATCGTCAGGGAACATAATTCGACAGCCAGCAATACTCCCACCTGATCCGGAAATGCCCGTAGGTAGTCGTGCATGCGGGCCACGCCGGCCGCGCCCGCCACGCAGCCCAGGCCGAACAGCGGGACCCGTTTGACGTCTTGGCGTAACCCCACCCGCCTGGCCAGGCGCGCTTCAAGGGTGGGGACCGCGAGGCCGGTGACGGTCGTCGAGAAGACGATGTCGACTTCCGACGGAGCGATCCCGGCGCCGTCCAGCGCCGCGCAGAACGCCTGTTCGGCCAGGTCGAGAGCCACCCCGATGAACGCGTCGTTGGCCTCGCTGAAGCCGCTCAGATCGGCATAGCGCGACAGTGGCAGCGCGGTGTGGCGAGACTCGACACCGCTGCTTCGCGCGAAGCGCCGGAATTGCGGGCCGGCGAAGTCGGTCAGCGCCGCGACCGTGTCTTCCTGGCTGTTGAGATGCTCGGGGAACTGTACGGCAACTCCCGCCACAGATGGACTGGTGTGCCGGGAGCCCGGTGCTTGTGCAGCCGAACGTGCCGAGGTCCCCCCTGCTCTGGTGCTCATGTAGGCAGTGACGGTGCTGCCGCCGCACTGGTTCACACCGGGGTGACCTGCGTCGATTTGCCCCGCTCAGGGTTGGGTACCTAACTGGGGACAGTTTCACTGCCGCGGGGGGCATTTCGGCCCTACCGACGTCCACGACGTCGACAGTTAGGTTGGAGTTATGCGGATTTTGGTGACGGGCGCCACTGGCTATGTGGGCTCACGCCTGGTCACGGCCCTGCTGGCGGATGATCACGAGGTAGTGGCCGCCAGCCGAAACCCGGTTGGCCTGAATCGCTTTGGCTGGTCAGAGCAGGTTACGCCGGTGAAACTGGACGCATCGGACCCGGCCTCGGCGCGCGCCGCATTCGACACGGCCGGCCCCGTCGACGTGGCGTATTACCTGGTGCACGGGATCGGCCAGGCCAATTTCCGCGAATCCGACAATGCTGCTGCCGCCAACGTCGCCACCGCGGCCCGCGATGCCGGCGTACGCCGGATCGTCTACCTGGGCGGGTTCGTACCCGAGGACGAGGCGCTGTCCGAACACCTGAGCAGCCGGGCCGAGGTGGCCGAGGCCCTGACGGTGGCGGACGGGCCGGAGCTGGTGTGGCTGGGTGCGGCGCTGATCATCGGAGCCGGTTCGACGTCGTTCGAAATCCTGCGTTACGTGGGCGACCGGTTCCCGGTGATGCCGATGCCGAGCTGGATGCACAATCCGCTGGACCCGATCTCGATCCGCGACGTACTGCACTACCTGGTGGCCGCGTCCGACCCGGATCTGGTTCCGGCCGGTGCGTATGACATCAGTGGCCCAGAGACCACGTCATACCGTGATCTTCTGAAGAGATACGCGCGCATTTCCGGCCGTTGGCACGCCGCGTGCCGCGTCCCGGGCATCGACACGTCGATGGCGTCGCTGTTCGCGGCGATTGCGCTGCCGGTGCCGAGCAGTCTGGCCGGGGACCTGGTGGCGTCGCTGGACCATCCGATGCGGGCTTCCGGCAGCGGCTTACAGGGCAAGGTGCCCGATCCCCTGGGCGGGTTGCTGGGCATAGACGAGTCGATCTCCCTGGCCCTGTCCGGCCATACCGACCACCCGCCCCGGCCGGTCAGTGCCCTCGCCGACCCGCACCACCTCGCCGACACCGATCCGGTCTGGGCCGGTGGCGATGCGTTGCGCATCCGGCGACTCGCGCGGGTTATCACGCCGCCGATCGTGCGGCCCACCTTGCGACTGGTTAACATCGTCCCCGGCCCCCTTGCCGGTGCGTTGCGTACCAGCCTGGACATCCTGCTCACGCTGACCCCGAGGATCCGCACGGCATGACCCAAACCGCCACCGAAAACCGCCCCACCGCCCTCCAAGAGATTCGCCGCGCGATGGTCAACGTCGCCGTGCCGCATCACGAACCGCCCGGGGTCGTGCTGCGCCGGCGCATCGTCGTCGCGATCACGCTGGTACTCGGCGCCGCAATACTGGGCGTCTCGCTGCGGACCCGGGCCGGCGAGGCCAGCTTCTACTGGCTGACGCTGTCGCTGGCGGCGGTGTGGTTGCTCGGTGCGTTGGCGTCCGGCCCCCTGCACCTGGGTGGGATCTGCTGGCGCGGACGCAACCAGCGGCCCGTCATCACCGGCACCACGATCGGTCTGGTGCTGGGCGGCATCTTTGTGGTCGGAGGTCTGATCGTCCGGGAGATCCAGCCGATAGATGCATGGATCACCCGCGTGCTGCAGTACGCACATCAGGGGCCGTTCCTGTTGATCGTGCTGATCACGGTCGTCAACGGGGTCACCGAAGAGGTGTTCTTCCGCGGCGCCCTCTACACGGCACTGGGCCGGCACCATCCGGTCGCGGTCTCCACGGTCCTGTATGTGGCTGCGACCATGGCCAGCGGAAACCCGATGTTGGGCTTCGCCGGAGTAATCCTGGGGACGGTGAACGCGTTGTCCCGGCGCGCCACCGGCGGCGTGCTCGCTCCCATGCTGACCCACTTCGTCTGGGGCCTGATCATGGTGCTGGCACTTCCGCCGATGTTCGGCGTCAGATAGTTACGGGCCGGCTACCACCTGGCGCGCCAGCGCCTTCAGTTGCGCCATGTGCAGCGGACGGAACAGGTACCAGTACAGCCTGCCCGGGATCCCGCGGGGGTAGAAGATCGCCCGCTGGGTGTACTCGCCCGCGCCGTCGGGTCCCAACGCCGTCGTCACCTCCAACCACGCCTGCCCCGGCGCACGCGCCTCGGACCGCAGCCGCAGTTTGCTGCCCGGCACACTCTCCGCAATGCTCCAGCGGGTGGCCGAGTTGCGCCGTCGCGGTGCCAGCGGGAACGAGTACCACCGGCCCGCGTTCGCGGCGCTTTCCGCTGCCTTCCACAGCTGTTCGGGCGTGGCCGAGGTGGCCGCGGTCTGCACGTCGTCGAAGATGATTTCGCCTGCCCAGTCCGGGTCACTCGGCAGCAGTTCGGCCGGCTCGGATTCCAGCGAGTCCCAGGTGGGATCGGCCAGGCCGGCGAACGCGCGGCTCAATGCCACGGCGACCGCGCGACGGTAGCCCATCAGCCCGGCCGGGGGAGGCTTGATGATGGAATCGATGTCGCTGTTCTGCATGACCGCGTCGCACTCCAGTGACTCGATCAACGGGCGAGCCAACCCGGGCGGGATCGGCGTCACGGTGCCCACCCACAGACTCGCAATGGCCGGTGTCAGGAACGGCAGCACGATCAGGTAGCGCTTGTGCAGGTGGGCGACGTCGGCGTAGATCCGCATCATGTCGCCGTACTCCAGCACGTCGGGGCCGCCGATGTCCCAGGTGCGTGACGAGGGGACCGGCGCCGTTGCCGCCGCGGCGAGGTAGTACAGCACGTCGCGCACGGCGATCGGCTGAATCTTGTTGTGCACCCACTTCGGCGTCGTCATGACCGGCAGGCGGTCGGTCAGGTGCCGGATCATCTCGAATGAGGCTGACCCTGCCCCCACCACCACCCCGGCCTGCAGCGCGACGGTCTCGATCCCGGACTCGATGAGATGATCGCCTACCGCCTTCCGCGAGCTCAGGTGGGGCGACAGTTCTTTGTCCTCGGGATGCAGTCCGCTGAGATACACGATGCGGTGCACACCGGTGCGCCGGGCCGCCGTCACCACGTTGCGAACCGCGCGCTCTTCCTCCGCGGCGAAGTCTTTCTCCCCGCCGCCCATCGAGTGCACCAGGTAGTACACGACGTCGATCCCGTCGAACGCCTCGATCAGAGAATCGACATCGCCCAGATCGCCGCGCGCCACCTCGACCTTCGGGCGCCACGGCACTCCGTCCAACTTGGCCGGGTTCCGGGCCAGCGCACGCACCCGGTGGCCCTCGTCCAGCAGGCGCGGCACCAGACGCGCGCCGATGTAACCGGTTGCTCCGGTCACCAGGCAATGAATCGATTCAGCCGTCACAGCACCCCGCTCGTTTACGTTCATCGATTATTCGGAATAGACGCGAGAATGGATTGGTAATCATTTAGTTGTCTGTGAAATTGGGCGAGCGGCGCTCCTGGAAGGCTCGGGTGCCCTCTTTGAAGTCGGGCGCCTGCAACAGACCGCGTTGCCCTTCGAACTCACGCACCAGGGTGCGGTCGAGTTCGGTCAGCGTTGCCGCATTGATCGCGCTCTTGGTTTTCGCGAACGCCACCGCGGGGCCGGTCAGCAACCGGGCAATGATTTTGTCCACTTCCACGTCGAAGGCTTCGGGCGGGTAAACCGCACTGATTAGACCCCACGACAGCGCCTCGGCGGCAGTCAACCGCTCCGGCAGCAGCGCCATCCGCATGGCGCGGATCCGGCCGACCGCGGCAGCCACCAGAGCCGACGCGCCGCCGTCGGGCATCAAGCCGATCTTGGTGAAGGCGAGCATGAAAAATGCTTTCTCCGAAGCCAATACGACGTCGCAGGCCAGCGCGATGGACACCCCGACGCCGGCCGCCGGTCCCTGCACGACGGCAACCACGGGGCGCGGCAGCTCAGCGATGGCCCGGATCAGCCGGTTGATCTCCAGGATGATGTCGTCCGGCGGCACTCCGCCGCCACCCGACATGTCCTCTGCGCTGATGCCGGCTCCCGAACTGAACCCGCGGCCCGCGCCGCCGAGTCGCACCACCCGGACCGCCGGGTCGGTCGCGGCGGCCTCAATGGCATCGGCGAGACCGGTGATGACCGGCAGGGTCAGTGAGTTGAGGCTGTCGGGGCGGTTGATGGTCACCCGGAGCACGCCCCCGGTCAGCTCGACGTCAAGGCCCGCGACGGGGCTGAGAGCGGCGATTTCGGACTTGGGCATGCGATTCACATTAGGCCTGACGGTGGCGACCCGGGATACGCGGCCGTGCGGGGCGCCTGCGAAGATGCGATCAACCGGTTGTTAGGGCGTCAAAGCGGACGAAAGGTCGGTGTACCCATGGCGGGACCGCTGAGTGGATTGCGGGTTGTCGAACTGGCGGGGATCGGGCCGGGCCCGCACGCCGCGATGATCCTGGGTGATTTGGGTGCCGATGTGGTGCGCGTTGACCGTCCCGGTCCCGGCGGTCCGGTGAAGGACGCGATGAGCCGCAACCGGCGCATCGTGACCGCCGACCTCAAGTCGCCCGAGGGTCGTGACCAAGTGCTCAAGCTCGTGGCCAAAGCCGACGTGCTGATCGAGGGGTATCGCCCGGGGGTCACCGAGCGGCTGGGCTTGGGTCCCGAAGACTGCGCGAGGGTCAATGAGAGGCTGGTCTACGGACGGATGACCGGCTGGGGTCAGACCGGGCCGCGCAGCCAGCAGGCCGGCCACGACATCAACTACATCTCGCTCAACGGCATCCTGCACGCGATCGGCCGGGCGGGGGAGCGGCCGGTGCCGCCGCTGAACCTGGTGGGCGACTTCGGCGGCGGCTCGATGTTCCTGCTGCTCGGCATCCTGTCGGCGCTGTGGGAACGGCAGACCTCCGGCAAGGGGCAGGTGGTCGACGCGGCGATGGTCGACGGATCCAGCATGCTGGTGCAGATGATGTGGCAGATGCGGGCCTCGGGCATGTGGACCGACGCGCGGGGTACCAACATGCTCGACGGCGGCGCCCCTTACTACGACACCTACGAATGCTCCGACGGGCGGTATGTCGCGGTCGGCGCGATCGAACCACAGTTCTATGCGGCGATGATCCAGGGCCTGGGTCTGGACCCGGCCAGCCTGCCGCCGCAGAACGACGTTGCCCGTTGGCCCGAACTGCGGGCGCTGCTGACGGAGGCGTTCGCCAGCCGCGACCGGGACCACTGGGCCAAGGTGTTCGCCGATTCCGACGCATGCGTGACGCCGGTGCTGGCCTTCGGCGAAGTGCTCAGCGAGCCGCATATCAGCGGGCGGGACACCTTCTACGAAGTGAACGGCTCCCTGCAGCCGATGCCCGCCCCCCGGTTTTCCCGCACCCCGCCGGGTGAGCCGCGTCCGGCCGCACCGCTGACTGACACGCAAACGCTGCTTGACGACTGGATGTAGCCCAGTCTCGTCCTGAGCCGTGACGTCTCTCTCCGCGACTTGCCGCCGGGAAGCTGAGGGCGGTCCTGGCCCCGGATTTGCGAAAACGTGGGCAGAAATCTTTTCGAAACCAGCAAATATATCGTCCTGGGCGGAGTTATGCTTTCTGGACGCCGATATTCGCTGGTGACGGGGGGCTACCCAGGTCGGCATGACAAGGTCGTCATGGCCTATTTAGGGGTGGTCAGATGTCGTTTGTAATCGTGGCTCCGGAGTTCATTGCGGCGGCAGCTTCGGATTTGGCCAGTCTCGAGTCCACGATCGCCGCGGCCAATACGGCCGCGGCGGCCAACACCACAACATTATTGGCCGCGGGTGCCGATGAGGTCTCGGCGGCAATCGCCGGGTTGTTCGGCGCGCAGGGCCAGGCCTATCAGGCGCTCAGCGCGCAGGCGGCGGCGTTTCACACTCAGTTCGTGCAGGCCGTGAGTGCCGGTGGGGGCGCGTATGCGGCCGCCGAGGCCGCCGCGTTGTCGCCGCTGCTCGACCCGATCAACGCTCAGGTCCTGGCAGCTACCGGGCGCCCACTGATAGGCAACGGCGCCAACGGCGCCCCGGGCACCGGAGCCAACGGCGGGAATGCCGGCTGGTTGATCGGCAACGGCGGAGCTGGCGGGTCCGGGGCGGCCGGCATTAACGGCGGAGCCGGCGGTAACGGCGGGGCGGCTGGACTCCTCGGCATCGGTGGGGCCGGTGGGGCCGGCGGGACCGCCAGCACCGGGAACGGTGGGGCCGGTGGGGCTGGCGGGGCCGCCATGCTAATCGGCGCCGGCGGCGCCGGCGGAGCCGGTGGCTCCGTCACAAACCTCGCCGGCGGGGCCGGGGGGGCCGGTGGAGCCGGCGGCAACGCCGGCATGCTCTTTGGCAGCGCCGGCGTCGGCGGAGCCGGCGGGATGGGTGCCACCGGAGCCGGCGGGGCCGGTGGGACCGGTGGCGCCGGCGGGCCGTTCGCCAGCGGCGGGGCCGGCGGGGCCGGAGGACAAAGCTTCACTGGAGCCGGCGGGGCCGGCGGGGCCGGCGGGACCGGCGGGACGTTCAGTGCCGGCGGCACCGGCGGGGCTGGTGGACTCGGCATTCTCGCCGCCGGCGGGGCCGGCGGGGAAGGCGGCGCCGGCGGGATGTTCGGCCCCGGCGGGACCGGCGGCAGCGGCGGGGTGGGCGGAACCGGTGGGGCCGGCGGTGCCGGCGGCGACGCCGGGATGCTCAGCCTTGGGGCCGCCGGTGGGGCCGGCGGCCCCGGCGGGCAAGGCCTTGCTGCCGGCCAAGCCGGCGGGACCGGTGGCGCCGGCGGCAACGGCGGCGCGCTCTTCGGCTCCGGCGGCGCCGGTGGGGCCGGCGGCAACGGCGGCGGCGCCCTCGCGGCCAACGGGGGCGTAGGCGGTGCCGGGGGCAAAGCCGGCCTGCTCTTCGGCTCCGGCGGCACCGGCGGTTCCGGCGGCACCAGCGCCATCGCCGGCACCAGCGGCGGCGCCGGCGGTTCCGGCGGCACGCCCGGGCTGATCGGCAACGGCGGTAACGGCGGTAGCGGCGGCTCAGGCGTGGCGGCCGGCGGTGCCGGCGGTTCCGGCGGCGCCGGCGTGCTGATCGGCAATGGTGGCAATGGCGGTAGCGGTGGCATTGGAACAGTGCTGGGCGTCAATGGCCTCGGCGGCTTCGGCGGGCTGCTGTTGGGTGCAGACGGCTTCAACGCTCCCGCCAACCCCAACGCATTACTCGCCCTGCGGCAGCAGGCGCTGGCCGCGATTAACGGGCCTACCCAGGCATTGACCGGGCGGCCGTTGATCGGCAACGGCGCCAACGGGACTCCGGGAACAGGGGCCGAGGGCGGGGCCGGCGGCTGGTTGTTCGGCAACGGCGGTAACGGCGGGTCCGGTGCAGCCGGCGCGGCCAACGGCGCGCCCGGCGGGGCCGGCGGGGCCGGCGGGATCTTGTTCGGCACCGGCGGCACCGGGGGGGCCGGCGGCAACTCCACGGCCGGTGGTGGCGCCGCCGGGTCTGGCGGGGCCGGCGGGTCCGCCTTGCTGTTCGGCTCCGGAGGCACCGGCGGCAGCGGCGGGCTTGCAACCGTCGCGATCAGCAACGGCGGGGCCGGCGGGGCCGGCGGCAACGCCGGCTTCCTCATGGGCGCGGCCGGGACCGGCGGCATGGCCGGCTCTGGTGCTGGCGCCGCGGCCACCGGCGGCGCCGGCGGCGCCGGCGGAACCGGCGGGCTGTTGGCCAACGGCGGGGTCGGTGGACCCGGCGGGCTTGGCGGCACCGGCGGGGCCGGTGGGGCCGGCGGGACCGGCGGGTTGTTCGGAGAAGGCGGCACCGGCGGTGCCGGTGGGCCCGGGTCCACCGCTGCCTCCGGCGGCGGCGCCGGTGGGGCCGGCGGGACCGGCGGGCTGTTCGGCGCCGGCGGCACCGGCGGCACCGGTGGTGCGGGGTTTGGTGGCGGGACGACCGGCGGCGCCGGGGGTGCCGGCGGCAACGCCGGCTTGCTCGCCATCGGTCCCTCCGGCGGTGCCGGCGGGGCCGGGGGCACCGGCGGCGCCAACGGCGGGGCGGGCGGTGCCGGCGGCACCGGGGGCGTGGTCTTCGGCTCCGGCGGAGCCGGCGGTAACGGTGGGCACGGCGGACAAGGCGCAGTCGCCGGCAACGGCGGTAAAGGCGGGATCGGCGGCAACGCCGGCTTCTTGTACGGCTCCGGCGGCTCCGGAGGAGCCGGCGGTACCGGCAGCCAAATCGCCGGTTCCACCGGTGGCGCCGGAGGCAACGGCGGTAAGGCCGGGGCGACTGGCAACGGCGGCAATGGCGGCGCCGGCGGCGCCGCCGCAACGACCGGTGGCAACGGCGGTACCGGCGGCAACGCCGTGCTGTTCGGCAACGGCGGCAACGGTGGCAACGGCGGCCAAGCCGCGGCCAAGGGGACCCCTGGCACCGGCGGCACCGGCGGGCAGCTGATCGGCGAGAACGGCCTCAACGGCTTGACATAGCCGGCGGTCCTGCGACAGGTCGTTTCTCGGGCGAGTCCCGGCTGTTTCTGGCGGTATGGACCCAACCAGCGAGTCGGTTGGGATGATGGGGAAAACTGGCATCGGCAACGCCATCAAGACGCTGTCCAAGGAGGGCCCGTTCCCGCTGGAAGGGTTCAGGAAGGTCGTCGAGTCAACCTGATCGGCACCTTCAATGTGCTGCGGCTGGCCGCCGAGCGGATTGCCGGGACAGAACCGCTCGGTCCCGAAACAAGTCCAGAGCGGGGCGTGAGCATCAACACCGCGTCGGTCGCCGCGTTCGACGGCCGGATCGGCCAGGCCGCCTAATCGGCGTCCAAAGGTGGTGTGGTGGGCATGACGCTACCGATCACGCGGGACCTCTCGCGCGAGCTCATCCGCGTGGTGACCATCGCGCCGGGGTTGTTCAAGACCCCGTTGCTGGGTTTGCTGCCCGAGGAGGCGCAGAAGTCACTGGGCAAGCAGGTGCCCCAGCCGGCGCGGCTGGGTGACCCCGACGAGTACGGCGCGCCGGCCGTGCACATCATCGAGAACCCGATGCTCAACGGCGAGGTGATCCGCCTGGACGGCGCCATCCCGATGGCGCCGCGTTGACATCCGGCTGACACACTGGCCGGCGCCGACCGGCCTACGGGCCGTTGCCGCCGGCTCCGCCGTTCCCACCGGCACCGCCCGTGCCATCGACGAAGCTGGGAGCGCTGCCCTGCTGGCCTGCAGAGCCCCCGGTGTCCGCGCCGTTGCCGCCGTTGCCGCCATTTCCGCCGCTGCCGCCGCTACCGAAGTTGCTGTCAAGGTAATTGCCGCTGTTGGCGCCGTGTCCGCCGTTGCCGCCATTGCCGCCGCGCCCGGCGACGCCGAGGCCGCCGTTGCCGCCGTTGCCGCCGTTGCCGCCGTCACCACCCCCGCCATACAACCGGCTGCTTACATCGCCGCCGACACCGCCGGCACCACCCTGACCACCGTTGCCGCCGTCGTAGCCCGTGCCATTGGCCTGGCCGCCGCTACCGCCGTCGCCGCCCCTGCCACCTTGGCCGCCTATGGGGTCAGAATCGCCGTCACTTGGTCCGCCGGCTCCACCGACGCCGCCCGCACCGCCACCACCGGCCGGTCCATTCTGCGCGTTGCCACCCTTGCCACCGTTGCCGGCCGCCCCGCCGTCGGCACCCCTCTGATTGTTCAGGCCGCCGGCTCCGGCCCCGCCGTCGCCGCCCTCGCCGCCAGTGCCGGCACCTGCGAAGCCGTCCCCGCCGTCGCCACCGACTCCGCCCTTGCCGCCCACAGATCCGGTAAAGACGCCATTGCCGTTTCCGCCGTTTCCGCCGTTGCCCCCGTTGGCACCGGTTGCGTGGCCGTAGCCGATGCCGCCGCTGCCGCCGTTGCCACCGTTGCCGCTGCTACCGCCGTTGCCGCCGTCACCACCGGCTCCGGCGAAACCGGAGCTGTTGATGCTGGCCGTACCGCTGCTGCCGCCGCTGCCGCCGTTGCCTCCGGTGCCGCCCGAGTAGCTCTGACCGATGGCTCCGTCACCGCCGTCGCCGCCACGACCACCGACACCCCCATTCCCGTCGGTGCCGCCGAAGCCGGTGCCGCCCGAGCCGCCGTTGCCGCCGTTTCCGCCGCCGCCGCCGATCCCGGTGAGGTTGTCGCCGCCCCGACCGCCTGAGCCGCCGGCGCCGCCGTTGGCGCCGCTGGGTCCCGCACTGCCGACGCCGCCGTTACCGCCGTTGCCGCCGGTGCCACCGACGTCTCCGGGGCCGTTTCCGGTGCCGGCGCCGCCGCCGCCCCCGTTGCCGCCATTGCCTCCTTGATGAGACGCGCTGCCGTCAGCGCCGTCAGCTCCGTTGACCAGACCGGTGCCGCCGCTGCCTCCTCGTCCATGCGCCCCCGCGTTACCGCCGTCACCGCCGTTGCCGCCGTCACCGCCGCTGACGCCGGTAGCGCCGGCGGCACCGTTGCCGCCGCCGCCGGGGGCGCCGCCGCCGGCTCCGTTGCCGCCATTGCCGCCGTTGCCGCGCAATCCGTTGTGGCCGGAGGGCGAGAGCGCGGTGCCGCCGGTGCCGCCGTTGCCGCCGTTTCCACCGTTGCCACCGGTGCCGCCGGTGCCGCCCGCTTGGCCGTCAGCGCCGGGTGCAGTGGCGTCGGCGCCGCGAGATCCGTTCCCTCCGACACCGCCGTTTCCGCCCTTGCCGCCGTTACCGCCGGTACCGCCGTTGCCGCCAGTGGTGCCGCCGTTGCCGCCGCTGCCTCCGACCCCGCCGGCGCCGCCGTCACTGCCGGCGCCGCCGTTCTGACCGGTGAGGCTGGGCGAGTCGCCTGCAGTTCCGTTCGCCCCGTCGCCGCCACTGCCGCCGTTGCCGCCGTTGGCGTTGCTGGTTCCGTTCAGCCCGTCGGCGCCGATGGTGGAACCGCTGCCGCCGGCCCCGCCGGTGCCGCCCGCGCCGGCGTTGCCACCATTGCCGCCGGCGCCGCCGGCGCCGTTGTTGAGGCCCGTCTGGCCGTTCGCGCCATTGCCGCCGTCGCCGGGGGTTCCGCCGTTGCCGCCGTTGCCGCCGGTGCCGCCGGCGCCTCGGGTGCCGTTGTGCCCGGTGGGGGACACTGCCGTGCCGCCTGCCCCGCCGTTGCCGCCTGTCCCGCCGGCGCCGCCGGTGCCGCCGTCGCCGCCCTCTTGACCGGCGGTTCCGAGTGTCTGGGCGGTGGCACCTGAGGTGCCGTTGCCGCCGGCTCCGCCGCGGCCGCCGTTGCCGCCCCTGCCGCCTGATCCGCCGTCTCCAGCGTCGGTGCCGGCGCGCCCGCCGGCACCCCCGGCGCCCCCGTTGCCGCCTTTTTGTCCGGCGCCGCCAGAGGTGCCGGAAGCCGAGGGAGTCGCGCCGTCACCCCCGTCGGCGCCGTTGCCGCCGTTGCCGCCGTTGCCGCCGTTAGCGGTGCTGAGCCCGCTGAGACCGGCCGCGCCTGGGGTCGAGCCGGTGCCGCCGGCCCCGCCGTTGCCGCCGACGCCGGCGTTGCCCCCGTTGCCGCCGGCCCCGCCGGCGCCGGCATTGACGTTGACGTCGCCGGTGGCGCCGTTGCCGCCATCACCGGGGGTGCCGCCGGTTCCGCCGTTGCCGCCGTTGCCGCCGGCGCCGCGCAGTCCTTGCTGACCTGATGCGGCCAGCGCGGCGCCACCGACGCCACCCGCGCCGCCGGCACCACCGTTGCCGCCGCCGCCGCCGTCGCCGCCCGCTTGGCCGTGGGTGCCGGGGCTTTGGCCCATGTCGCCGTTGCTGCCGCTGCCTCCGGCTCCGCCGCGGCCACCGGCGCCGCCCTTGCCGCCGGCGCCGCCGTCTCCGGCATCGGTGCCGCCGTGGCCGCCGCGGCCGCCTGTTCCGCCGGCACCCGCGTCGCCGCCTGTTCCTCCGGACTGGCCCGGGGCCTGTGCTGTGGTGCCGACGGTTCCGTTGGCCCCGTTGCCGCCACTGCCGCCGTCACCGCCGTTGGCGGTGCTCAGACCAGACTTGCCGGTAGCGCCGGTGGTCGATCCGGTGCCGCCGATGCCGCCGGCGCCGCCGGCGCCGGCGTTGCCGCCGTCACCGCCGTTGCCGCCTCTGCCGTTGTTGACGCCGATGTCCCCGCCTGCTCCATTGCCGCCGTCACCGGGTGAGCCCCCCGCACCGCCGGCTCCGCCGTCGCCCCCTGCGCCGCGGGCGCCGTTTGAACCGGACGCGGCCAGCGCGCTGCCCCCGGCGCCGCCGTTGCCCCCGGCGCCGCCGGCGCCCCCGGTCCCGCCGTCGCCGCCGGCCTGACCATTGGCGCCCGGTGCGGTGGCCGTCTCACCACTGGCGCCGTTGCCGCCGATCCCGCCGCGGCCACCGACACCGCCCGCCCCGCCGGCCCCACCGTTGCCGGCAGCAGTCCCGCCGTTGCCGCCCCGGCCGCCGCCGCCACCGGCACCGCCGCTGCCCCCGGTGCCGCCGGAATCTCCGGGCACCTGGCTCGAGGTGCCCGGCCCGCCGCCGTTGCCGGCACCGCCGCCACCGCCGGCGCCGCCGTTGCCGACGCGTCCTGCATCGCCGCCGTCGCCGCCGGCGCCACCAGCGCCGCCGACCGAGGTCGCGTTCCCGCCACGGCCACCGGCGCCGCCATCACCGCCGAAGCCGCGGCCGTTGTTACCGGGCGAAGCGCCGCTGGCCCCGGTGTGACCACCCGCACCGCCGGCCGCACCCCCGGTGCCGCCGGTGCCGCCCGCGCCGGGATTGCCGCCCTGTCCGCCGGCTCCACCCTGACCGGCCACCGGACCAGTGGCGCCGGCACCGCCGCCACCACCGTTGCCGGGTGTCCCGCCGAATCCGCCGGCACCGCCGCTGCCACCGTCACCCCCAGCGCCCGTGGCACCGAGCAGACCACCCTTACCGCCGACACCCCCCGCGCCACCGCTCCCGCCGTCACCGCCGCTGCCGCCGTCACCTCCGGCGCCGCCACCCCCACCGGCCTGTCCGCTGCTCAAACCGTTGCCGCCCAGCCCGCCCGCACCACCGCCGGCCCCGGCACCGCCGGCACCGCCCACCCCGCCGGCGCCTCCGGCGCCCCCGTCACCCAGCAACCACCCACCGCGGCCGCCGTTACCGCCCACTCCGCCGGTGCCACCCGAGGAGCCAGCCGAACCGCTCCCACCATCACCACCACCGACCCCGGACAACCCGTCGGCCCCCGCCGTCCCGGGAGTGGTCCCGGCCGTACCGGCATTACCCGTGCCGCCGACCCCACCCGCTCCACCGGTGCCCCACATGCCGGCGTTGCCGCCCATACCCCCGCTGCCGCCGCCGATTCCGCCGGCACCGCCCACCCCACCGGCACCAGTCAGCCACCCGCCGTTGCCCCCGGCCCCCCCGTTGGCCCCGGCACCCCCGGCACCCCCGGCACCGCCAACACCCCACAGCCCGGCGTTACCGCCGCTGCCGCCCGCCTGCCCCGGGGCCCCGGCCGCTCCCGACCCCCCGTTGCCGAACAGCAAGCCCCCATCACCCCCGTTACCGCCCGGGGTGGTCGCATTAGCCCCGTTGCCGATCAGGGGCCGGCCCAGCAGCGTCTGCGTAGGGGCGTTGATGACACCCACGATGGCCTGCTCAACACTCTGCAAGGGCGAGACATTGGCAGCCTCGGCCGTCGCATACCAGCTCGCGCTGCCGCTGAGCGCCTGCACGAACTGCTGATGGAACACCGCCACCTGCGCACCGATCGCCTGATACTGGCGGCCATACCCGGAAAACAACTCCGCGATAGCCGCCGAAATCTCATCGCCCCCCGCCGCCAACACCGCGGTCGTCCGACCGGCCGCAACAGCATTACCGGCATCAACACTCGACCCGATGTCACCCAGATTCGCCGCGGCGATCGCCAATCGATCAGAAACTACGGTCAGCGACGACATCCGGACCTCCTCAGCGGCCCCCCCGGCGCGGAATCCTAGCAAGCTCCAAGTGTGAGGAATCCGGTTTTTTGATGCCAAAAGCAGACAAATCCAGGAATGCCATGACAGGCGGTTCGGTCAGCGCGGCCACGGAATGGCGCTGCTGTCGACGCCTGGCCGGAGAGCGTCATACCCATGAAGCGTCCCCAGAAACCGAAGAAGCCCCCCGCATCAGCGGGGGGCTTACATCGGAACCACTAGGTGGCTATCGACGAAACCATCGGGAGACGGTGGGTTCGGCCATCAATAATCGCGCAATTACGCCCATGGTGTTACCTCAGCTTGCTGTCGGCAGGGGTTGCCAGTCTTCGAACTGCTCCGAAGTCTCACCTTCCACCAGCATGTCGCCGTGGTAGAGAGCTTCGAAGTCAGCCTTGATGACGTCGGCACTCGAGTCGTCGATCCACATGACACTGAGCGTAGGAGCCTGCATTAAGGAATCGGTGAGTCACGGTTCGGAAAATGATGGCAATTCTTACCCGTGGGTAGGTTTCGCCGCGGGGCGCAGGGTTACCCCTTTCGCGCCCGGTTGAACCATCCCTCACCTGCACTCGTATCACCGCTGGGTCTTGTTTGACACCTGTAACTTAGCGTTGCTAAGTTATCGCGGATATGGCGTGTGGCCCGCGGGACGGCGCGCGCCGGCGGCCGGAGGGACACAACATGTTGCAGGGGATCGCTCGACTGGCCATCGCCGCCCCGCGACGAATCATTGGAATCGCCTTGTTGGTGTTCCTCGCCGCCGCGATCTTCGGCATCCCGGTTGCCAACAGCCTCTCGCCCGGCGGCTTTCAAGATCCCCACTCCGAGTCGGCGCGGGCGATAACGGTGCTGGCCGAAAAGTTCGGGCAGAGCGGCCAGCAGATGCTGATCCTGGTCACTGCACCGGGCGGCGCCAACAGCGAGCAGGCCCGCACGGCGGGGGACGACCTCGTCGAACAACTCAAGAAGTCGCCGCTGGTATACAACGTCACGTCACCGTGGACCGCACCGCCGGCCGCCGCCGCCGACCTGATCAGCAAGGACGGCAAGTCCGGGTTGATCGTGGTCAACCTCAAGGGCGGGGAGAACGACGCGCAGAAGAACGCCCAAACCCTGGCCGACAAGTTCGTCCACGACCACGACGGCGTCACCGTCGCGGCGGGCGGCTCCGCCATGGAGTACGCCCAGATCAACAAGCAGAACCAGGCCGACCTGTTGGTCATGGAGATGATCGCTATCCCGTTCAGCTTCCTGGTTCTGGTGTGGGTGTTCGGCGGATTGCTGACTGCGGCGCTACCGATGGCGCTCGGGGCGCTGGCCGTGGTCGGGTCGATGTCGGTGCTGCGGCTTGTCACGTTCACCACCGAGGTTTCGATCTTCGCGCTCAACCTGAGCACCGCCCTGGGTTTGGCGCTGGCCATCGACTACACGCTGCTGATCGTCAGCCGCTACCGCGACGAGTTGGCCGAGGGCGGTGACCGTGACCAGGCGCTGATCCGCACCATGGTCACCTCCGGCCGCACCGTGTTGTTCTCGGCGGTCACCGTGGCGTTGTCGATGGCCGCGACGGTGGCCTTCCCTATGTACTTCCTCAAGTCCTTCGCCTATGCCGGTGTGGCGACGGTGGCCTTCGTCGCGATCGCGTCGATCGTGGTCACTCCGGCCGCCATCGTGCTGATGGGTTCGCGGATCGATTCGTTCGACGTGCGACGGCTGGTGCGCCGGGCATTACGGCGCCCGCAACCGGTGCACAAGCCGGTCGAGCAGCTGTTCTGGTACCGGTCGAGCAAGTTCGTCATGCGCCACTGGCTGCCGGTCGGCTCGGCCGTCGTCGCGCTGCTACTGCTGCTCGGGCTGCCGTTCCTGTCGGTGAAGTGGGGCTTCCCGGACGACCGGGTGCTGCCGCCCTCGGCCTCCTCCCATCAGGTGGGAGATCAGTTGCGGGACAACTTCGCCCGCGACTCGGCCACCGCCGTGCCGATCGTCATTCCCGATGCCCGTGGCCTCACACCGGACGACCTCAGCGGGTACGCCGCCGCGCTGTCGCAGGTGTCCGACGTGTCGGCGGTGTCCGCCCCGACCGGAACGTTCATCGGCGGCAAGGCGTCCGGACCGCCGGTGGGCGCCACCGGCATGACCGACGGCAGCGCTTTTCTGACGGTCAGCAGTACCGCGCCGCTGTTCTCGCAGGCCTCCGACGATCAGCTCAAGCGGCTGCACCAGGTGGCCGGCCCGGGTGGACGCGCCGTAGAGATGGCCGGCGTGGCACAGGTAAATCGAGACAGTGTCGACGCGGTGACGCACCGGCTGCCCCTGGTGTTGGGGCTGATGGCCGCCGTCACCTTCATCCTGCTGTTCTTGCTGACCGGCAGCGTGGTGTTGCCGTTGAAGGCTCTGGTGCTGAACATGCTCTCGTTGAGCGCGGCGTTCGGCGCGTTGGTCTGGATATTCCAGGACGGCCACTTCGGCGCGCTGGGCACCACTCCGAGCGGGACGCTGGTGGCCAACATGCCGGTGCTGTTGTTCTGTATCGCCTTCGGATTGTCCATGGACTACGAGGTGTTCCTCGTCTCCCGGATACGCGAGTACTGGCTGGCGTCCGGTGCGGCCCGGCCGGCCAAACCGACTCCGGCCCAGGCGCACGCCGCCAACGACGAAAGTGTCGCGCTCGGGGTGGCTCGCACCGGCCGGGTGATCACCGCCGCGGCGCTGGTCATGTCGATGTCATTTGCGGCACTCATCGCCGCGCACGTGTCGTTCATGCGGATGTTCGGGCTGGGCCTGACTCTTGCCGTGATCGCCGACGCAACCCTGGTGCGGATGGTTCTGGTCCCGGCGTTCATGCACGTGATGGGCCGGTGGAACTGGTGGGCGCCCAAGCCGCTGGTATGGGTGCACGAGCGGTTCGGCATCAGCGAGGGCGGCGCTCCCGGGGAGCCGACCGGGGTGGCCGGTCCCCGGCTGCCGAGTGAAGCCGACACCACCACGATGCCGGCCCAGCGCAACGGACGGGACGTCCACACATCGGTGACCCGCCGTGGTTGACGTGACGGTGCGCGGACTGCGTCGTCAGCGTGCCCCGCGCGGATCGGGTGACCGGTTGCGCCACGAAATCCTTGATGCTGCAACAGAATTGCTACTCGAGACCGGCCAGGCCCGGGCCGTGTCGATCCGATCGGTGGCCCAACGCGTCGGGGTGACCTCCCCGTCGATCTACCTGCATTTCGAAGACAAGGATGCGTTGCTGGACGCGGTGTGCGCACGCTATCTGGCCCGCCTCGACGAGGCGATGGACCGGGCCGCCATCGGGCCGACGGGCACCGTCGAGGTGCTACGGGCCCAGGGCATGGCTTATGTGCGGTTTGCCCTGCAGACCCCCGAGTTGTACCGGCTCGCCACCATGGGCGAGTGGCGCTCGGGAAGCAATGTCGATATGGCACTGGACAGTTCGGCGTTCAAGCACATGCGCGCCTCCGTGCAGAAGTTGATGGACGAGGGTGTTTACCGGACCGACAATCCGACCATGATCGCCCTGGAGCTGTGGACGGCCGCGCACGGCGTGGCGGCCATATTGATCGCCAAGCCGCATCTGCCGTTCGGCGATGTCGACGCATTCGCCGAACGTGTGTTGGCGGCTGTGCTGTGCGGTCACATGGTGGCCGGGCTCGTCGGCGGGGACGCGACGCCCGGGCGATTGGTGGACTGGGTGCTCGAGCAGCGCAACGCACAGGAGGCACAGGTATGACGCCCGGCAAGGTCGAGAACCCGTTCTTCGCCCGGATATGGCCCGTCGTGGCCGCGCACGAGACGGAGTTGATCCGCGTGCTTCGTCGGGAGAATCTGGCCGGACTTTCGGGGCGGGTGCTCGAAGTAGGCGCGGGCATCGGGACGAATTTCGCCTACTACCCGGATGCCGTCTCGCGCGTCGTCGCGATCGAGCCCGAACCGCGGTTGGCGGAAAGGGCCAGGGAAGCGGCCGCTGCGGCTCCGATTCCGGTGGTGGTGACCACCGAGACCGCTGAGGAGATCGGTGATGCGGAACCGTTCGACGCGGTGGTCTGCTCGCTGGTGCTGTGCTCGGTGCACGATCAGGTCGGTGTGTTGCGACGGCTGCATTCACTGCTGCGGCCGGGCGGGGAGTTGCGATACCTCGAGCACATTGCCAGTGCCGGCGCCCGCGGCCGGTATCAGCGGTTTGTCGATGCGGTCTTCTGGCCCAGAGTGTTCGGCAACTGCCACACACACCGCGACACCGAGCGCGCGATCACCGACGCCGGGTTTGAAGTGCACACGGCCCGGCGGGAGTGGACGTTGCCGGCCTGGGCGCCGCTGCCGGTGTCCGAGTTGGCGCTGGGCCGCGCGCACCGGCCCTGACCCGCCGTTCCGCCGAGACTGCGGTGAGGGCGTCGTCCGGCCTGGCGGGCGCGACCTGTGTGCAGTCTGGCCGCCGTCAGCGCAGAGTCGACGCTCGATAGTCCAGCGCATCGCGAACTCTGGCAATGATGTCGTCGGAATGATCCGTCACGGTGACCCGGATGACGATCCAGCCGAGCCGTTCCAGCGTCTCGCGCCGACGGTTGTCCCTCATGTACTGCCAGCGGTCGACGCGATGGTGTTGGCCGTCGTATTCCGCTGCGACCATGAGGTCCTCCCAGCCCATGTCGAGGTAGTACACCTGGCCCCCCTGTGCGGTAACCGGGATCTGGGTGGTGGGGAGTGGTAGGCCCGCGCGCACCAGCAATAGCCGCAATGCCGTCTCTCTCGGCGATTGTGAGCCGACGTCGACGAGTTCGAGCGCCGATTCCAGCTGCCTGAGGCCGCGTGCGCCCCGATCCCGCTCGGCTACGGCACGCACCTCGTCGACGGTGACAGCGGTCGCGCGCATGAGAGCCTCCAGGTGGGCGACCGCCGAGCCCAGTGGCTTGCGGCGGCCGATGTCATAGGCGGTGCGCTGTGGCGTGGTGACCGGTAGGCCGGCGAACAGGCCCTGCTCCTCAGGCCGAAGTTGCATGTCGTAGGTGCGGACTCCACGTGGTGGCCTCGCGTTCGACCAAATCAGTTCAACGGGCAGATGCTGGTCGACCCATCTCGATCCGTGCCAGGCAGACGCGGTTAAGCCGGCGATGACGCCCTGACGGTGCGACCACAGCCAAGCCGCGACGGCCCGCTGGCGCAAAGTGAGTACCTCGTCTCGCGGGACGTAGACGTTAGGTAGTTCGCAGCGAAATCGGGAGCGCAGCTGATGCCGGCGCACCTGACCATTGGCTACCGCCTCACTGCCGATAAACGGAATGCTCGTCATGGTGGCAGGATCGTCGCCTGTTCAGCGGCGCGAGAGCCGATCCGGCCCCCGGCCTGCAGCACTGTGGACAGCCGGCGAACTGTGCACGGTTCGTCGTGCCGCGCGAGACTGCACTCATGTCACCGAGACTGCGGTGAGGTCACCGATCTGGAGACATTTAGCGCCGTTCGGGCAGGCTCGCCGTCGCGCGTTCAGCTGAACAGCGCCGGCAACCGCTCCAGCAGCCCTGGCAGTGCCTGGCTGGCCGACTCGCGCACGCAGAGCGTGGCGTATTGCGACAGCGGCGTGGCTTCGGGGTTGACTTCGATCACCGCGGTGCCGCGGGCCAGCGCCAGCTCGGGCAGTCCGGCCGCCGGGTAGACGATCGACGAGGTGCCGACCACCACCACGACGTCGGCGTTCTCCGTCGCTTCCAGCGCACTCTGCCACGGCCCCTGGGGCAGTGATTCGCCGAACCACACGATGTCGGGCCGGATCAGGCCGCCGCAGCGACATACCGGTGGGTCCACTTCGATGGCGGCTTCGGTCATCACCGGCAGCGGCTCAGTGTAGGCGACATTGCAACGGGCGCAACGGAATTCGAAGAGACTGCCGTGGAGATGGTGTACCGGGGTGCTGCCCGCCCGCTCGTGCAGATCGTCGACGTTCTGGGTGACGACGGTGACGGCGGTGACGTCGGGGTGCTGCTGCCACCGGGCGATGGCCCGGTGCCCCTCGTTGGGTTGGACGTCGGCGACCAGGTAGTGACGCCACAGGTACCAGCCCCAGACGCGTTCGGGATTGCGCTCCCAGCCCTGCACGCTGGACAGCTCGTACGGGTCGAAACGGGCCCACAATCCGTTCTTGTCGTCACGAAACGTCGGGACGCCGCTTTCGGCTGAGATTCCCGCGCCGCTAAGCACCGTCACTCGCATCCCACAAAGATAGCCGCGAGTGGGCAATACTGGATGAGTGGAGTTGCGCGATTTGTTGAAGGTCGACGTCAAGGCGGGTAAGCCGTTGTTCGACCAGCTCAGGACCGGGGTGATCGACGGTGTCCGGGCCGGCTCGCTGCCGCCGGGCACCCGGCTGCCGACGGTGCGCGACTTGGCGGGTCAGCTGGGGGTGGCCGCGAACACGGTAGCCCGCGCCTACCGCGAGCTCGAATCCGCGGCGATCGTCGAAACGCGGGGTCGCTTCGGCACTTTCATCTCCCGCTTCGACCCCACCGATGCCGCGATGGCAGCCGCGGCCAAAGAGTATGTCGAAGTCGCAAGGGCGCTGGGGCTCACCAAGTCCGACGCGATGCGCTATCTCACCAACGTGCCGGACGACTAGAAATCCAGCAGGGTCAGGTTCGGGCGCAGCGGATCGAACAGCGGAACGCGGTACATCGCCGACAATGCGCTGTTGAAGATGAGCCCGCGGCCCTTGGGCAAGTGCAGGTCGTGCACGGCGTTGATGCCCGGCACCGTCCGGGCCAGATCGGCGGCTTCGGCCACCGACAGGCTGAACGGCATCGTCGGCACCTTGTAGCGAAGCGAGGTGCGGATGCCCAGCCGGCTGCACCTGCTGAACCAGCGCGGCGGCAGGTCGAAGAGCAGCTGACCGCCCGGGAAACGCTTCGCGCACTCGCCGATCAGCCCCAGTGACTGCTCGGGTTGCAGATACATCAGCAGACCTTCGGCGGTGATGAACACTCCGTCGGCGGCATCCACAGAGTCCATCCAGCTGTAGTCCAACGCCGATTGGGCGAGCACCGAGATCCGTGGTGACGGTGGCAGCAGCCGCGTCCGTATTTCGATGATCGGCGGCAGATCGACTGTCAGCCAACGAAACTCACTCTCTGGAAGGGCTGCCTGCAGGCGCCAGAAGCTGGTTTGCAGACCCTCCGCCAGCGCCACCACGGTGGCTGTGGGGTGCGTAGTCAGATAGGTCATCGCGGCGTCGTCGAATGCCCGCGCCCGCAGGGCGATGTCCTGGCGGGTAGGACCGAACTTGGCGAAGTCGAAATCGATGGAGTCGACCAGAGTCACGGCCATCGGGTCGTCGATCAGCGCGTCACCGTCCCGTCGCGCCTCGGTGGCCCGGGCGTGCAGCGTCAGCAGTGCCGTCTCCGAGACGCCGGTGAGAGCGACCCGGTGCGTCCGGTCGCTCATGTGAGCACCTTCGCCAGGGTGCGCAGGTTGCGGGACGTGGTCGACGACTTGTACCGCTTGTTTCCCATCGTCTTTCCGATCGTGCTGTCCAGGGTGCTGCCCTTGGGCACCTGCCAGTAGATGACCCCCTCGCCGCGCTGGATCTTCTCGTGGGGGCCGGGGGTCAGCCGGGCCAACTCGTCGAGCACATCAGGGTCGGCCACGAAGGTGACGTAGGACTGATGGTCGTCGATCTCACGCTCGAAGGGGTACCCGTCGTCGATGGCGCGCAGCGTATCGAGGTCATAGGGGAGCACCCATGCGTCGTAGCCGAACCGGTCGCGCAGTGCGGCTTCGGCTTTCCTGCGCACCGTCGCGACCCTGGCTGACGATTCCAGCCGGACGTTGCCGCTGGCCAGGATGGTGCGCACGTTCTGGAATCCCGCGTCGGTCAGGGCATCGGCCACCTCGGCCATCTTGAGGTTGACGCCGCCGACATTGACGCCGCGCAGGAAGGCCGCGTACTTCGTCATGCACCGATTCCACCAGCCCGGCCGAGAATGGCGCAACGCGACGTAGGCTTTCGTGCATGGGACGCCACGTGTTCGACGACAAGCTGTTGGCCGTGATCAGTTGCAACGCGATCGGGGTGCTGGCCACCATCAAACGCGACGGCCGGCCGCAGTTGTCGAACGTGCAGTACCACTTCGACGCCCGGACACTGCTGCTCCAGGTCTCGATCACCGAGCCGCGAGCCAAGACCCGCAACCTGCGCCGGGACCCGCGCGCGTCGCTGTTGGTCGACGCCGACGACGGATGGTCCTACGCGGTCGCCGAAGGCGTCGCGGAATTGACTCCGCCGGCCGCCGCGCCCGACGACGACACAGTCGAGGCACTGATTACGTTGTACCGCAACATTGCTGGTGAACATCCCGACTGGGACGAGTACCGCGAAGCGATGGTCACCGATCGGCGGGTGCTATTGACGATGCCGATCTCGCATGTGTACGGGATGCCGCCCGGGCGGCGGTGATAAATGCGTACCGGCCCGCGCGCTCACCAGATAGGCTGCCGTCATGGCCGAAACGAAGCCCCCGGAATCGTCCGAACCCGATAACAAGCGCAAGTTCCGCGAAGCCCTCGAGCGCAAGATGGCCAAGTCCGCGGGCGGATCCGACCACAAGGACGGCGGCGGCAAGCAGCCGCGGGCACATGGCGCCGCGGGCAATCGCCGGGAATTCCGTCGCAAGAGCGGTTAGCTGATCCGAATGCACTGCCGCCGAACCGGATTGGCCCGTGGCCCGGTGCTCCGGCGGCGGACCGGCCGGACCGTTCTAGACTGACTGAGTGCCGAAACTTCAGCTTGTTCAAGATCCGGCCGCCGACGCACTGCTGGATTCCAATCCCTTCGCACTGCTGGTAGGGATGCTGCTGGATCAGCAGGTCCCCATGGAGACGGCTTTCGTCGGTCCCCAGAAGATCGCCGATCGGATGGGTGGCCTCGATCCGGCCCGGATTGCCGAGTACGACCCGGACAAGTTCGCCGCACTCTGCTCGGAAAAGCCTGCGATTCACCGCTTTCCGGGATCCATGGCCAAACGCATCCAAACGCTCGCGCAGATCATCGTCGACCGGTACGACGGCGACGCCGCCGCGTTGTGGACGGCCGGAGAACCCGACGGCAAAGAATTGCTGAAGCGACTCAAGGCGCTGCCGGGGTTCGGCGAGCAGAAGGCTCAGATCTTTCTGGCCCTGCTCGGCAAGCAGTACGGCGTGACGCCCACGGGCTGGCGGGCCGCCGCCGGGGAGTTCGGCAAGGCGGGCACGCACATCTCCGTCGCGGATATCGTCGACGCGGAGTCGCTGGGGCGGGTGCGGTCGTATAAAAAGCAGATGAAGGCAGCAGCAAAGGCAGCCAAAGGAAAGGCGGCAACGTGAAGACACACATAACGTGTCCGTGCGGCGAAGCCATCGTCGGCAAGGACGAGGACGAGTTGGTCGAACTGACTCAGGCTCACCTCGCCAGCGTTCACCCGGGTCTGGACTACGACCGGGACGCCATCTTGTTCATGGCGTATTAGCGCGGCGTGCCGCGAAGGTGCGCATTTGTACACCGCCACGCCATAGCCGGCGTACATCTGCGCGCACTCGCGGCTCACAGCGAGATCGTCAGGGCACCACCGTCGAGCCGATGGTGGGCATGAACTGGCACTGACGTTCTTTGGTGGTGACTTGCCCGAAGATCGTCGACATGATGCTCCCCGAACCCGTGTCCACGATCGCGGTCAGCGTGGTCGGGCCTGCGCCGTTGATGTCGGTGCGCGGCTTGAGCGTGGCACTGCCCGACTTGCCGGTGGTGAGGTTGACCCACGTGACGTTCAACGGGAGGCGCTGTACATCCGCGGGCCCGGGGGTGCCGACAGCGGTGAACACGTAGGCGGTCTGTCCCGGTCCGGGTCCCGGCGTCGGGATGGCGGCCGGTCCGGCCACCGAAAGCGCGGTTGCCAGCGCATTCGTGCCGTCCCCGAGGCAGTTGGTACCGATCGAGGGGTACATGAAGTCCTGAGTGGGCGGGGCATCCGGACCGAACGAAGGTGCCGCCGCCGGAGCCGCGGCGGGCGCGGGCGCGGGGGCGGGCGCGGGCGCAGGGGCAGGAGCCGGCGCGGGGGCCGGAGCCGGCAGCGCCGCCGGTGCCGGTGCAGCAGCCGGCGCCGGGGCCGGTAGGGCACGAGGCGCGGGCTCCGGTCCGGGCGGCGGCGGGGCCACCGGCCGGGGACTGACCACCGCCGGGGGTGCATCGGGTGCGGGACCCGCCGCGTGGTTGGGGTCGATGCCAGTCGGCAGATGGGCAAGCATGCCGGGTTCGATACCGGCCGGTGGAACGTGCGGCACTGGCGCCGCATCAGGCGGGGTGGCGCCGGCCGCCGGCGTCGGTGCGCTCAGATGGGGCGTCCCGTTCGGGTCGGCGACGAACTGGTTCACCGACGCGGCGACGTTCTTGGCCTCGCCGGATGCGGCCGGGTTGTGCGTGAACGCCTGCGCCGCCGCCATCAGCAGCTGCGTCGCCTGCGCCGGATTACTGGCTGCCTGCTGAATTATCGGACTCAGCTCGGTCAACGCCGGCAGCCCAGGCAGCTGTTGGGCGGGGTTGGGCGGCGGCGTCGCCGGGTCGGCTGCCGCGCTCGGACAAAGCCCGAACGCGGCAGCCGAAGTGACGACGACTGCGGCCAAACCTTTGGACAGACTCCAAGTGCTTGCCACGGTGTTTCTCCCGGTCAGTTGGTGGTAGAGGTCAGCCGTCGGTGACTACTGGACTCAGGGCAGCGCAGCCAGCAGTGTCTGCGGACCGCTCGGTGCCGGTGCGCCGGCACCCAGCCCCGGGATTCCTGAGGTCAGCGCCGGCAGGGCGGCCTGGGCCAGCCCAGGAATCGCCGTTGCCAGACCGGGCAGGGACGCCGCCGGTGTTGCGGGCACCGCGGGTGCCGCCGGTGCGGTGAGTCCCGGGATCGGCGTGTTCACGCCCGGAATCGGCAGCGATGCCGGAGCGGGTGCCGCCGGAGCGGCCGGGGCGGTGAGGCCCGGCAGCGGTGCGTTCACGCCGGGGATCGACGGGACCGAGGCGGGTGCGGGTGCGGCCGGAGCCGCGGGGGCGGCCAGCCCCGGCAGCGGTGCGTTCACACCGGGGATCGACGGGACCGAGGCGGGTGCGGGTGCGGCCGGAGCCGCGGGGGCGGTCAGGCCCGGCAGCGGCGTGTTCACACCCGGGATCGACGGAACCGCCGCAGGCGCGGTGGCGGGGGCCGGTGCGGTCGCGCCGGGCACCACCGAAGGCAGGTTCAATCCTCCCGGAGCGGCAGGAGCCGGGTCCGGTGCCCGGAGCACACCCTGGGGCGCCGGCGGTGTGGCGCCGAGGGCCGTTGCCAGGTTCTGCAGAATCTGCGGGGCATTCGCGGCCGAGGCGATCAGCTGCTGCGGAATGTTGGGTTGCGCCGGAGCGGGCGCCGGGTCGGCGTGGGCGATGCCGCCGGTCAATAGTGCGGCGGACGAGCCGACCAGAACGGCGGCGGCTCGGACGAAAGTCCAGATGGTTGGCATGACTCTCCCTGATTGTTCGATGACTGGTCCCGCAACCGAAGCTATCCTGGTGCAGAAGTGACTCAAGTGACACGTGTGGCATTTATGCGATCGTTATCGATACGAGCGGCAGCGGTGACCGGCGACCTGGGAATCGTGTTCCCACCGTTATGAAAGGCCGCGACGCGCGGATTGGTCGCCGACGCCCTCGGTAGAGTCGGGCCGATAGACACCACTTCGGCCGCCGCGGCGGCAGACACCACCCGGCGGCCAACCGCCGTTGTGCACGCCTGGGCACTGCCGGTGTTGATCTTGAGCATCGCCGCGCGATTCGGCTGGACCTACCTGGCGCCGCACGGCGCGAACTTCGTCGACCTGCACGTATACGTCGGTGGAGCCGCGGCACTGGACCATCCGGGGACCCTCTACAGCTTCGTCTACGCCGACCAGACGCCGGACTTCCCGCTGCCGTTCACCTATCCACCATTTGCTGCAGTGGTCTTCTACCCGCTGCACTTCGTGCCATTCGGGGTCCTCGCCTGCCTGTGGCAGGTCGCGATCGTCGCCGCGTTGTACGGCGTGGTGCGCGTCAGCCAACGATTGATCGGGGTGGCCGCGAACCGGTCCGCCGCCGCGTGGTGGACCGCGGCCGCGATTTGGATCGAGCCGCTGCGCAGCAACTTCGACTACGGACAGATCAACGTGTTCCTGGTGCTGGCCGTGCTGTGGGCGGTTTACACCACCCGCTGGTGGCTCTCGGGGGTGCTGGTGGGCCTGGCGGCCGGCGTCAAGCTGACCCCGGCCGTGGCCGGCATCTACCTGCTCGGCGCGCGCCGCTGGTCGGCGGCGCTGTTCTCGCTGTCGGTATTCCTGATCACCATCGGGGTTTCGCTGTTCGTCGTGGGAGACCAGGCGCGTTACTACTTCACCGACCTGCTCGGCGACGCGCGCCGGGTCGGGCCCGTCGCCACCTCGTTCAACCAGTCATGGCGAGGAGCCGTCTCCCGGATACTCGGTCACGATGCCGGCTACGGGCCGCTGGTACTTGCCGCCATCATCGGCACGGCCGCGGTTGCCGTGCTGGCCTGGAGGGCACTGGACAGCTCCGATGCGCTGGGCAGGCTGTTGGTGGTCGAACTGTTCGGCCTGCTGCTCTCACCGATTTCCTGGACGCACCACTGGGTGTGGTTGGTCCCTTTGATGATCTGGCTGATTCACGGGCCGCTGCGGCAGCGGCGCGGGGCGAAGCTGCTTGGTTGGGGCTGGCTGGTGCTTACCCTGATCGGCGTGCCGTGGCTGCTGAGCTTCGCGCAGCCGACCATCTGGGTGATCAGCAGGCCGTGGTACCTGGCCTGGGCCGGGCTGGTCTACGTGGTGGCGGCGGTGGCGACGCTGGGTTGGGTCGCTCTGCAGCGACGCGCTATTCGCGACGGAACAGGCGACCGTGGCTGCGGAACCAGATGATGTTGCCGACGGAATCGCGGACGAAATTCGATCGGGTGCGGAGAGTAATCGGCCGCCACGCCGGTAACAGACGTTTCGCGACCTGATTACCGCGGCGAAGCCGCTCCGACAATGCCGTCGATGTCGCGCGCCATATCGAGGTCTTTCTGGGTGATGCCGCCCTCGGAATGCGTCACCAGCACGAAAGTAACCGTGCGCCAACGGATATCGATGTCCGGGTGATGATCTTTGGCTTCCGCCTGCTCGCCCACCCGGCGTACGGCGTCGATACCGGCCAGAAACGCCGGGAATTTCACCGAGCGGCGTAACGCGCCGTCGACGCGTTCCCAGCCGTCGAGTTCGGGCAGTGCGGCATCTACTTGCTCATCGTTGAGAACGGCCATGATTCGACGGTATACCGTCACGGCCATGCCGACCCAGATCGTCGTTGCGGGCGCCGTCCTCAGAGCGGGCGCGGTGCTGGTGGCGCAACGTCTCCGGCCGCCCGACCTGGCCGGCCGCTGGGAGCTGCCGGGCGGAAAGGTCGGCCCGGGTGAAACCGAGGCCGCCGCGCTGGCCCGCGAGCTCGCCGAGGAGCTGGCGATCGTGGTCGACGTGGGCGAGCGCCTGGGTGACGACATCGCGCTGAACGACGCGACGACGCTGCGGGCCTATCGCGTCCATCTGACACACGGCGACCCGGACCCGCGCGATCATCAGGCGCTGCGCTGGCTGACGGCGGACGAACTCGACGACGTCGATTGGGTGCCGGCTGACCGGGCCTGGCTTCCCGACCTGGCTCAGGCGCTGCGCTGCACAGCCCGATGAGCTGGTCAGTTCGTCGCCAGTTCGCTATTGAGGACCCCCGCTGCCACAATCACCGACGTGCCATTCCGCAACGTCGCCATCGTCGCCCACGTCGACCACGGTAAGACAACCCTGGTCGACGCGATGCTGCGGCAGTCGGGCGCCCTGACGCACCGCGGTGACGACACCCAGGAACGCATCATGGACAGCGGCGACCTGGAAAAGGAAAAAGGCATCACCATCCTGGCCAAGAACACCGCCGTGCACCGCCACCACGCCGACGGGTCCGTCACCGTAATTAATGTCATCGACACCCCGGGGCACGCCGACTTCGGCGGCGAGGTGGAACGCGGCCTGTCCATGGTCGACGGAGTGCTGCTGCTGGTCGACGCTTCCGAGGGCCCGTTGCCGCAGACCCGGTTTGTGCTGCGAAAGGCGCTGACCGCGCACCTGCCGGTGATCCTCGTCGTCAACAAGACCGACCGCCCCGATGCCCGCATCGCCGAGGTCGTCGAGGCCAGCCACGATCTGTTGCTCGACGTCGCATCCGATCTCGACGACGAAGCCGCCAAGGCCGCTGAGCACGCGTTGGGTCTGCCGACGCTGTATGCCTCCGGGCGGGCCGGTATCGCCAGCACCGAGCAACCCGCCGACGGCGAGATTCCGGCCGGCGACAACCTCGACCCGCTGTTCGAGGTGTTGATGGAGCACATCCCGGCACCGTCCGGTGATCCGGAGGCGCCGTTGCAGGCGCTGGTCACCAACCTCGACGCGTCGGCCTTCCTGGGCCGGCTCGCGCTGATCCGCATCTACAACGGCAAGCTGCGCAAAGGCCAGCAGGTGGCGTGGATGCGCGAGGTGGACGGCTTGCCCGTCATCACCAACGCCAAGATCACCGAGTTGCTGGCCACCGAAGGTGTCGAACGCCGACCGACCGAGGAGGCGGCGGCCGGGGACATCGTGGCCGTGGCCGGTCTTCCCGAGATCATGATCGGCGACACCCTGGCCGATCCCGACCACGCCCATGCGCTGCCGCGCATCACCGTTGACGAGCCGGCCATCTCGGTGACCGTCGGCACCAACACCTCGCCGCTGGCCGGCAAGGTGTCCGGCCACAAGCTGACCGCGCGCATGGTCCGCAACCGGTTGGACACCGAGTTGGTGGGCAACGTCTCGATCCGGGTCGTCGACATCGGCCGGCCGGACGCGTGGGAGGTGCAGGGCCGCGGCGAGCTTGCCCTGGCCGTGCTGGTGGAGACGATGCGGCGGGAGGGCTTCGAGCTCACGGTCGGTAAGCCGCAGGTAGTGACCAGGACGATCGACGGCAAGCTGCATGAGCCGTTCGAGGCGATGACGATCGACTGCCCGGAGGAATTCGTCGGCGCGATCACGCAGTTGATGGCCGCCCGCAAGGGCCGCATGGAGGAGATGACCAATCACGCCGCCGGCTGGGTGCGGATGGACTTCGTCGTGCCCAGCCGTGGCCTGATCGGATTCCGTACCGACTTCCTCACCTTGACGCGCGGCACCGGCATCGCCAACGCGGTGTTCGAGGGCTACCGGCCGTGGGCAGGCGAGATCCGGGCCCGCCACACCGGATCACTGGTGTCGGACCGCGCAGGGGTCATCACCCCGTTCGCGCTGATCCAGCTCGCCGATCGGGGCCAGTTCTTCGTCGAGCCCGGCCAGGACACCTACGAGGGCATGGTCGTCGGGATAAATCCGCGTGCCGAGGACCTCGACGTCAACGTCACCCGCGAGAAGAAGCTCACCAACATGCGGTCCTCGACCGCGGACGTCATCGAGACACTGGCCAAGCCGCTCGAGCTCGACCTCGAACAAGCCATGGAGTTCTGCGCGCAGGACGAATGCGTCGAGGTGACCCCGGAGATCGTGCGGGTCCGCAAGGTCGAACTCGACGCCACGTCGCGAGCCCGCAGCCGCTCCCGCGCCAAGGCTCGCGGGTAGGCCACGTGCGCCTCGATACCCTGATGGGCGTGCTGCACCGAGCCCGCCACGTCCTGGTGGCGGTCGGCGTGCTGGTGGCGGCGATCGGCCTGGTGCTCTCGGGCTGCACGGTGAGCCCGCCGCCGGCACCGCAGAGCACCGACACCCCGCACAACACTCCGCCGCCGCCGCAGCACCCTACCCAGATCATCATGGGTATCGACTCGATCGGCGCCGGGTTCAACCCGCACCTGCTGTCCGACTTGTCCCCGGTGAACGCGGCGATCAGCGCCCTGGTGCTGCCCAGTGCGTTCCGTCCGGTGCCTGACCCCACTTCGTCGACCGGGTCGCGCTGGGAGATGGACCCGACGCTGTTGGTTTCCGCCGATGTCACCAGTGAAAACCCGTTCACGGTGACCTACAAGATCCGGCCGGAGGCGGGGTGGACCGACAACGCCCCGATCGCCGCTGACGACTTCTGGTATCTGTGGCGGCAGATGGTCAGCCAGCCCGGCGTGGTGGACCCGGCGGGATACGACCTGATCACCTCGGTCCAGTCGCTCGAGGGCGGCAAGCAGGCCGTCGTCACCTTTGCGCAGCCCTACCCCGCGTGGCGGGAGTTGTTCAGCAACCTGCTGCCGGCGCACATTGTCAAAGACGTGCCGGGCGGGTTCTCCTCGGGGCTGGCCCGCGCGTTGCCGGTTACCGGCGGGCAGTTCCGGGTGGAGAACATCGACCCGCAGCGCGACGAGATCCTGATCGCCCGCAACGACCGCTACTGGGGACCGCCCGCCAAGCCGGCGCTCATCCAGTTCCGGCGGGCGGGGGCCCCGGCCGCATTGGCCGACTCGGTGCGCAATGGCGACACGCAGGTGGCCCAGGTGCACGGCGGGTCGGCCGCGTTCGCTCAGCTGTCGGCCATCCCGGACGTGCGGACCGCCCGTATTGTGACGCCGCGGGTGATGCAGCTGACGCTGCGGGCGAACGAGCCCAAGCTGGCCGACGCGCAGGTGCGCCGCGCGATCCTGGGGTTGGTCGACGTCGACCTGCTGGCAGCCGTAGGCGCCGGCAGCGACAACACCGTCACGCTGGCCCAGGCGCAGGTCCGTTCGCCCAGCGACCCCGGCTATGTGCCGACCGCACCGCCGGCCATGAGCACGGCGGCGGCCCTGGGGCTGTTCGAGGCGGCCGGCTTCCAGATCGAAACCAGCGCCGCGGTTTCGCCGGCGCCCAGTTCGACGACGGCGCCGGTGAGCACCGGACCGCCGGAAGTCATCCGCGGCCGGATCAGCAAGGACGGCAAACAGTTCTCATTGGTGATCGGGGTGGCCGTCAACGATCCGACATCGGTGGCCGTGGCCAACACGGCCGCCGACCAATTGCGCAATGTCGGCATTGCCGCGAGCGTGCTGGCGCTGGACCCGGTGACGTTGTATCGGGACGCGTTGAACAACCACCAAGTGGACGCCCTGGTGGGCTGGCATCAGGCCGGTGGGAACCTGGCCACGTCGTTGGCGTCCCGGTTCGGTTGCCCGGCCTTGGAGGCGACCGAGGTACCGGCTCCCAACGCGCCGGCGAAAGCGTCGTCGACAACCACCCCGGCCACGCAACAGGCAGCACCGGACACGACGTCGCCCCCGACCAGCCCCAGCCGTCCGCCCGAACCGGGCGCCCTGGTGAAAGCGCCGTCGAACCTCACCGGGATCTGCGACCGCAGCGTCCAGTCCAACATCGACGCCGCCCTCAACGGATCCAAGAACATCAATGACGTGATCGCCGCGGTGGAGCCCCGGCTGTGGAACATGTCGACGGTGCTGCCCATTTTGCAGGACACCACGATCGTCGCGGCGGGTCCCAGCGTGCAGAACGTCAGCCTGACCGGAGCCGTGCCGGTCGGCATCGTCGGCGACGCCGGTCAGTGGCTCAAGACCGGGCAATAGCCTGAAATCGTTGCTAGACCGATCATTTCGGCCGGCAATCCAAACCGGGCGCATTCCGCGCGGCGTCGTGCGGGCCCACCAATTGAGCCCGCGACAAATTGTTACGAAAATCTACGTTTAGAAATCGCACGCTCCGGTCAACCCCCGCGATACGCTTCGGTCGGGGGTAGAGGGCACCTGATCGGGCCGGGGTAAGCCAGCAATCATTGCGGTGAGGGGTCGGTCCATGTCATATCTCTTTGTCGAGCCACAAATAATGTCGGGGTTCGCCGCCAATTTGTCCGGTATCGGTTCGGCGCTCGGCGCCGCCAATGCGGCCGCTGCGGCATCCACCACGGGCGTGGTGGCCGCGGCCGCCGACGAAGTGTCGGTGCAGATCGCCGCACTGTTCTCCGAGAACGCGGCGGGTTATCAGCAGGTCAGCGCCCAGGTAGCGGCTTCCTACGAACGCTTCGTGCAGGCCGTGACCGCAGGTGCCGGCGCCTATGCCGCGGCGGAGGCGAATGTCGCGCAGGCATTGGTCAACGGGTTGGCCGCCCCGGCACTGTCGATCGAGGGGCTCGGTCAGGCGTGGGCCGGCTTCACGGCCAACGTGGTCAATGCCGAGCTGGCGTTCAACCAGTCCCTGGTGGGCGCCGAGGTCGCGCTGCGCCAGGCCGTCTTCGGCAGCGGCAACGCCCTGTCCAACGCTGCGGACGCCGGATTCAACTTCGCCAACTCGTTTGTGGGCGGGGGTCAGCAAGCCGTCAATCTGCTTCTGGGAGCACAGGTTCCGTCGAACTTCAGCTCCAGTCTGGTCATCAACAGCGCGCTGGACGCCAACGCCGGACTGACCGGGCTGTCGGGCGCGATCAGTGGTGGACTCACCGGCCTGGGTGCCCAGCTCAACGGTGCCCTGTCAGGCAGTCTCGGCGGTGCGCTGCCTGAGCTGTCCGGCTTCCTGCAGGCCGGAAATGCCTTAGCCGCCAACGTCAATGCCGGCCTCGCGGGGTTGGCTCAGACCGGCGGCATGCTGGCAACCAGCTTGAGTTCAAGCCTGACCGGCCTGGCTCAGACGGGCGGGTCGTTGGCAGCCGAGATCAACGCGGCCCTGGCCACGCTGCCCGGCGGATTCGACGTGACCCTGCCTGCCTTGACGGGCGGGTTCACCGCGAATCTGCCTGCGCTGGTTGCCGATATCACGGGCGGGTTCCCCAGCCTGGGTGCTCAGCTCGGTACCGCATTGAACGGTGCCCTGTCCGGCAGTCTGGGACTGCCCAGTTTCCCGGCCCTGGGCGCCAACTTGGCAGCCAACGTCAACGCCGCGCTGTCCGGGTTGACCGGCGGAGTCGGGCTGAATCTGCCTGCGCTGGTTGCCAATATCACCGGCGGGTTCCCCGCCGTGGGCGCTCAGCTCAGCACCGTGTTGAACGGGGTGTTGTCGCCGAACTTCGCGATCCCCAACTTCACGATCCCCAACTTCGCGATCCCCAACTTCGCGATCCCCAACTTCGCGGCGTTGACGCAGGCCGGTGCCACCCTGGCCGGCAACCTCAGCGCCGGGCTGGCCGATTTGGATGTCGCCCTGCCGGCGCTCGGCGGTCAGGTCAGCGCCGCCCTGACGGGTGCCTTCAACGGCGATACCGCAGGGCTTACCGCGCTGATCAACGGGGTGGCGGCGCTTCCGACGGTCGGGGTGGCGGGCTTCGAAGAACTGCAGAGCGGTCTGTTGAGTGGGCTGGTCGCCAATGAGATCGCCTTCAACCAGGCTCTGGTCGCCAACGAGCGGGCAGTGGTCAGCGCACTGCTGGGCCCTGCGGCACTGACAGGTCCGGCCGGATACGCCATCAACGCCACCAACCTGCTGGTGGGTACCGGGGAGCAGTTGGTCAATGTGGTTGTCGGCGCACCGGCGTCGGCCGGCTTGACCAGCAGCCTGCTCTTCAGACCCGAGCTCGCTGTCGGCGGCTTCCCGGCCGGCGGTGGCCTGACCGGTGTCGCGCACCAGTTGCTGGCGCTCAACGCCGCGGTGGGTGGTGTGCCGGGGCTCGACACATCGTTGTTGACGCAACTGGGCCTGACCCCAACCGCCTTGCAGGCAATGGTCGACGGCCAGTTGGCCTTCAACGCCAACCTGGTCGCCAGCCAGCAGGCCTGGCAACTCGCCACGTTCGGCACCGGCGGTGCCCTCAACGGTGCGGTGAACAACGCCTTCAACGGTTTGAACCTGCTGTTGGTAGGCACGCCGCAGGGAGTCATCAATGCCGTACTCGGCGCCCCCGCCGCAGATCTGACCGGGAGCCTGCTGGTCAGCGCCCCGGGCGATGTCTTCGGCGGCGTCACCGCCGGCGGCCTGTTGGGGGCCCTCGAGCAGAAGTTCTTGTTCGATGCCGCAGTATTGAGCAACCTGGGCTTTCCCGTTCAGGTAGCCCTCACCGGCGGGCTGCCCAGCCTGCTTGCCCAGCTCAACGCGACTTTGACCGCCGCGCTCAGCGGCACCGGCACTGTCGGCGGCACTATCGGCGGCACGGTCGGCGGTGGGGGCGGCGGTGGCTAGCTCCTGAGCCGAGTACATCCCCTGATTGGCCCGTCACCGCTGCGGTGGCGGGCCGATCGGCTTGTCGGTCCGAAGTCATCCGAGCGGCGCCCATAATTTATCTAATCCAATTTATAAAAACCGACGGCACGGCCGCTGTTGCTTGGTTACGATCCGGTCATCTGAATACCGTCACGATCGGCCGGGGCGGGCCGTCGTGGTAGGACTGGGGGGAACGGTCATGTCTTATTTGGCGCTGGCGCCGGATTACTTGGCTTCTGCGGCAACGGATCTGGCCGGCATCGGCTCGGCGATCGGAGCTGCAGGCACGTCGGCCGCGGCGGCGACGACGTCGGTGTTGCCGGCCGGCGCCGACGAGGTATCCGCCGCTATCGCAGGACTGTTCGGCGCACACGGTCAAGCGTTTCAGAGCCTCAATGCCCAAGCGGCACGGTTCCACGATCAGTTCGTACACACGATACGCGCGGCGGCCGCCGCCTACTCCGGCGCCGAAGCGGCCAATGTGTCGCCGCTGCAGGCGGTTACTGCCGCCGCGTCATCTCCGATGCAGCAGTTGGAGCAGGCCCAGATTGCCTTCAATTCGAATTTGCTGGCCAATGAGTTGGCGTTCAATCGTGCGTTGGTTGACAGCGAGATTGCGTTGGAGCGAACGGTATTCGGCACCGACAGCGCTCTCAACGGTGCGGTCAACCGCGGCTTCAACGCGATGAACCTGTTGGTCGGTACCGGCGAGCAGGCTTTGAACACGTTGGTCGGCGTGCAGGTGCCGCCGACCTTTACGTCAAGTCTGCTGTTGGGCAGTGGGGCCCAGGCCTTCAACAGCGGCGCAATCGGGGGCCCGCTGGGCGCTTTCGACCAGAGTCTGGTGGTGGGCGCCGACCTCGCCGGCCTGGCGCTGGGCAGTGCGCCCGGGCAGGCGCTGGTGAGTCTCCTTCCTGCACCGGCACAGTCGTTGCTGAGCTCACCCGGCACTTTCCTGCGGCAGCTCGAGCAGGCGCAGATCGCTTTCAATTCGAATCTGGTGGCCAATGAGTTGGCGTTCAACCAGGCGCTGCTGGCCAACGAGGTCGCCTGGGAGCAGCAGGTTTTTCAGACCGACAGCGCGCTCAACGGCGCGTTGAACCGTAGCTTCAATGTCGGAAACCTGTTGGTCGGCACCGCTGAACAGACGCTCAACCTGTTCACCGGAGCGTCGGTGCCGGCAGACTTCACCGAAGGGCTGTTGCTGGGTAGCGCGGCTCAGAGCTTCAACGGTGGCCAAATCGGGGGCCTGCCGGGGATTTTCGGTCAGAGCCTGATGGCCGGCGCGGATATAGTCGGACTGGTCACCGGTCGCTGAGCAGCCCGGCGCCGAACCGGCGTCAATTGGTCTGCACTGCAGCTATTTTCGGGGGTATGACGGTATCCACGATGAGAGCCAGCTCCCGGCGGCTCGGCGGTGTGCCGGTAAGCATGAAATGCTGGTTGATCAGGGCCGGTCCGATGCGAGCCGTCATCGGGGTGATCCTGGCCGGGTCGATATCGCCTTCGTGAACCGCCGTTTTCAGAATCGACTCGACGATCTGCATACGTGGAAAGACCACCGCTTGGACGAAGATCGCCCGTAGCTCGGGCTCGTGTATCAGCTGACTGATGATCTCAAGGCCGGGGAAATCGGTCTTTCCGGCCAGCACATCGCGATGAGCCGTGAACACCGCAAGCAGGTTCTCGCGCGGCGACCGGCCCGGGCGCGGCTCGGGCAGCGGTGGCAGGTTGTGCGTCATGGCGGCGTGCACCAGGTCGTGCTTGCTGGCCCAACGCCGGTACAACGCGGCCTTGCCGGTATGCGCGCGCGCCGCAATGCCTTCCATGGTCAGACCGCCGTATCCGACCGATGCCAGCTCCGCCAGAGTCGCCGAGTAGAGCGCGCGCTCGAGTACTTCGCCACGCCGACGGCTTCCGCCGGCGCGCTGGATCTGCTGCGACATTCGTCGATAGTAGCCGTTGCCGTTCCTATCAGTGCCTGATGACGGCTTTTTCCCGCCGAGCCGGCAGCGGTAGGGTTCGACCATGCCTGAGACGCCGCGGCTGCTGTTCGTGCATGCGCATCCCGACGACGAAAGCCTGGCCAACGGCGCCACGATCGCGCACTACACCGCCCGCGGCGCGCAGGTCCACGTCGTCACCTGCACCCTGGGCGAGGAGGGGGAGGTCGTCGGTGACCGCTGGGCCCTACTTGCCGTCGATCACGCGGATCAACTCGGCGGCTACCGCATCGCTGAACTCAGCCGGGCCCTAAACGCGTTGGGCGTCGGCGGCCCCATTTACCTTGGCGGGGCAGGGCGTTGGCGCGACTCCGGCATGGCCGGCACCGAGCCGCGAAGCACGCGCCGATTCATCGACGCCGACGAACGGGAGGTCGTCGGCGCCCTCGTTGCCCTGATCCGGGAGTTGCGCCCACACGTGGTGGTGACCTACGACCCCAACGGCGGTTACGGCCACCCGGATCACATCCGCGCACACGAGGTCACTACCGCGGCGGTGGCCGCCGCCGGCCGCCCCGCGGACTATTCGGGCGACCCGTGGCCGGTGCCGAAGTTCTACTGGACCGTCCTGGCCCGGGATGCGATGTTGGCAGGCGTGCGCGGACTGGCCGCCGAAGATCTGCGACCCGAGTGGACACTGCCACCGGAACAGATTCCCTTCACCTACCCTGAGGACGACATCAGCGCGGTCATCGAGGCCGGCGCGGACGCGCACGCGGCCAAGGTCGCCGCACTTGCCGCGCATGCCACGCAACTCACCGTCGGTGCGACCGGGCGTGCCTGCGCGTTGTCGAATAACCTTGCACTGCCGATCCTCTCGCAAGAGCACTACGTTCTGGTCGCGGGCTCGGCGGGAGATCGGGACGAACGCGGGTGGGAAACGGATCTGCTTGCCGGGCTGGGCATCACCGGTTCGGACAACTAGTCTTTTCAGACAGGCCGCCTCGAAAGGAAGAGGAAGGAATTCGCATGGACCCCGACCTGGACCCCAACCTCCAGCACTGGCAGGACCGACTCGACAACCTGCAGTGGGTAATCGGTTCGGTCCTCTCACAGATCGACAGCGTCCCAACCTGACCGACACCCAGTCACGCGCCGTCTCGCGGGAGGAGACCGGCGCCACGGATCCGGCGATACGTTTTGTCGTTCTCGCGCTGCTGGCGGTCGACGGAGTGCTCTCCGCGGTGGGCGGGGCGTTGCTTCTGCCCTCTTATATCGGCTCGATTCCCTTCCCGATCAGCGCCTTGATCAGCGGATCGGTCAACGCCGCCCTGGTATGGGCCGCGAGCCGGTGGACCACCTCGTCCAGAGTGGCCGCCTTGCCGTTGTGGACCTGGCTGCTCACGGTGGCCGTCGCCAGCCTGGGCGGTCCCGGCGGAGACATCGTCCTGGGTGGCCACGGCGTAATGGCGTACGCGGCGCTGCTGCTGATCGTGCTGGGCGTCGCACCGCCGGTGTGGGTGCTGTGGCGACTCCGCGCCAACCGTTGAGCGCCGGTCAGGGCAGTGGCGGCCACGGCGGCAGCGGCGGGAGGAAGCTGCGGAACCAGTTGTACTCGTTCACCAGGAATTGGTTGATCGACGCCGACGTGGCGGACCAGAAGTTGTTCAGGCCTTGACTGAAAGTGATCGTTCCGGCCAACCAGTCCAGCGAGTTGAACAGGGCGGCTTGGACCATCGGCTCGAAAAGGTAATAGAAGATGTTGATCTGCGGCGCCAGAATGCCGACGTAAGGCACCCAACCGGCGAAGTAGGAGGCCAGGTTGAAGCCGTATTGCACGTACGGTTCGACGACGTTGTAGAAATTCTCGATGGCGGTGGCCCACGACACGGGTATCACCGCCGCCGGTGCCGCCTGGGCGGCCAATGGGCCCAGGAGCGCGCTGGTGGCGGCCGCACTGCCAATTCCGCCGGTCGGCGTCAACCCCAAGGCGCCCAGCAGGTTGCCGACACCGACGCCCTGGAACGCGCTTTGCACCTGCGTTGCAACCCTGGTGGCGGCTGCGGCCAATCCGGATGCCCCCGGCCCGGTCAGCGGCTGACCCAGCAGTTGCCCCGCCGGCGCGTTGACCGCGTCGAGAAGAGTCCGTGCCGCGCCGCTCTCGGCGTTGGCGTAGGCAGCCGCGCTGCCGCCCAACGATTGAACGAACTTCTCGTGAAACTCCGAGACCTGGGCACTGAGCTGCTGGTAGCCCTGGGCATGCGCCGAGAACAGTGCTGCGACCTGCGCGGATACCTGATCGGCTGCGGCCGCGACCACCCCGGTGGTGGGCAGCGAGGCGGCGGCGTTGGCTGAGCTGATCTCCGAGCCGATACCGGCGAGGTCGGATGCGGCCGCCTTCAGCGCCTCCGGCGCCGCATGCAGAAACGACATCCCATTCACCCCTATTTGATACCAGGTGCGGCTAAATCCGGTCCGCTTCCGACTCGTTGGACAGACTCGGATCGTATCGCGATCGGCGTCTGCAATTGCGGTACTTGACCAAATAGGCCGCTGATCGGGCGTGCCGGTCAGTCGCGTGCGGGCCGCCGTCTGCCGCTACTGTTGCGATGTGGGACCGGGGCTGCCCAGTTTCTCACGGCGTGGAACGTTCTCAGGGAGTGGGAAATGCGGATGAAATCAGAGAGCGGGGAAGTTACACCAACGTGCCAGTAACACCGGGGCTACCGGAGCCGATGGTTTTGCCCAATCCCGTCGTGCCACCCAAAGTCAGTGGCTCGGCGCTGCGTCGAGTGCTGCGCCGGGCCCGGGACGGGGTGGTCCTGAACATCGATGAGGCCGCCGTCGCGATGTCGGCACGCGGTGACGATCTGACCGATCTGTGTGCCAGCGCGGCGCGTGTCCGGGACGCGGGCTTGGAATCGGCCGGTCGGCGCGGACCGAACGGCCGGTTGCCGATCAGCTACTCGCGCAAGGTCTTCCTGCCGGTCACCCACCTGTGCCGGGACAACTGCCATTACTGCACGTTCGTCACCGTTCCGGGCAAGCTGCGCGCCCAGGGGATGGGCATGTACCTGGAGCCCGACGAAATCCTGGACGTCGCACGCCGCGGTGCCGAACTCGGTTGCAAGGAAGCGCTATTCACCCTCGGTGATCGGCCCGAGGATCGCTGGGCCGACGCCCGCGAATGGCTCGAGGAGCGCGGCTACGACTCCACCCTGTCCTACGTGCGGGCCATGTCGATCCGGGTGCTGGAAGAAACCGGGTTGCTGCCGCATCTGAACCCCGGGGTCATGACCTGGTCGGAGATGTCCCGCCTCAAGCCGGTGGCGCCTTCGATGGGCATGATGCTGGAGACGACGTCGCGACGGCTGTTCGAAACCAAAGGGCTGGCGCACTACGGGAGTCCCGACAAAGACCCGGCGGTGCGATTGCGGGCTTTGACCGACGCCGGCCGGCTGTCCATTCCGTTCACCACCGGGCTGTTGGTGGGTATCGGGGAGACGCTGATCGAGCGAGCCGATACGCTGCACGCGATTCGCAAGTCGCACAGAGAGTTCGGCCACATCCAAGAAGTGATCGTGCAGAACTTCCGGGCCAAGGAACACACGGCGATGGCCGCCGTGCCCGACGCCGGCATCGAGGACTACCTGGCGACGGTCGCGGTGGCCCGGCTGGTGCTGGGTCCGGGTATGCGCATCCAGGCGCCGCCCAACCTGGTGTCCCGCGACGAATGTCTGGCGCTGCTCGCCGCAGGTGTCGACGACTGGGGCGGGGTCTCGCCGCTGACGCCCGACCACGTCAACCCGGAGCGACCCTGGCCGGCGTTGGCCGACCTGGCCACCGTCACCGCGGAGGCGGGCTTCGACCTGGTGCAGCGGTTGACCGCGCAGCCCAGGTACGTGCTGGCCGGCGCGGCCTGGATCGATCCGAGGGTGCGGGGACACGTTGTCGCACTTGCCGATCCGGACACCGGGTTCGCGCGTGACGTCAACCCGGTGGGTATCCCGTGGCAGGAGCCCGACGAGCTGGCGTCCTCGGGCCGGGTGGATCTGAACGCCGCGATCGACACCGAAGGTCGCAACAGCGAGGCGCGCAGCGACCTCGAGAGCGCCTTCGGCGACTGGGAATCCATCCGCTCGCACGTCCAAGAGCTCGCAGCCCGTCCCGCCGAACGTATCGACACAGATGTGCTTGCGGCATTGCGGTCAGCCGAGAACGATCCCGGCGGCTGCACCGACGACGAATACCTGGCGCTGGCCACGGCGGACGGGCCCGCGTTGGAAGCGGTTGTCGCACTGGCTGATTCGTTGCGCCGCGAGGTGGTCGGCGACGACGTGACCTATGTGGTGAACCGCAACATCAACTTCACCAACATCTGCTACACCGGCTGCCGGTTCTGCGCTTTTGCACAGCGCAAGGGCGACGCCGACGCCTACTCGCTGTCGGCGCAGGAGGTGGCCGACCGCGCCTGGGAGGCCCATGTTGCCGGTGCCACCGAGATCTGCATGCAGGGCGGGATCGACCCCGAGTTGCCGGTCACCGGTTATGCCGATCTGGTGCGCGCGGTGAAGGCCCGGGTGCCGTCGATGCACGTGCACGCGTTTTCTCCGATGGAGATCGCCAACGGCGTCACCAAGAGCGGGCTGAGCATCCGCGAATGGTTGACCGCGTTGCGGGAAGCCGGATTGGACACCATACCGGGCACCGCCGCGGAGATATTGGACGACGAGGTGCGCTGGGTGCTCACCAAGGGCAAGTTGCCGACGTCGCTGTGGGTCGAGATCGTGACCACCGCGCATGAGGTCGGTCTGCGGTCATCCTCGACGATGATGTACGGCCACGTCGACAACCCGAAGCACTGGGTCGGGCACCTCAATGTGCTGCGCGGGATCCAGGACCGCACCGGCGGCTTCACCGAGTTCGTGCCGCTGCCCTTCGTCCATCAGAATTCGCCGCTGTACCTGGCCGGCGCCGCACGGCCGGGGCCCACGCTCCGCGACAACCGCGCCGTGCATGCTCTGGCTCGGATCATGTTGCACGGCCGCATCTCGCACATTCAGACCAGTTGGGTGAAGCTCGGCGTGCAGCGCACTCAGGTGATGCTCAACGGCGGCGCCAACGACTTGGGTGGCACGCTGATGGAGGAGACGATTTCCCGGATGGCCGGCTCGGAACACGGGTCGGCCAAATCGGTCGCGGACCTGGTTGCCATTGCCGAGGGTATCGGCCGGCCGGCGCGACAGCGCACCACGACCTACGCGCCGCTGGCTGCCTGAAGCCGCATAAAACCGCGAGCGCAACGCCGGCGCTACTCCGTTTGGAGCGGCGCCGCGGCGTTACGCTCGCGGGCCGGAACTCAGTAGTTGTTGCAGACGTTGGCGACGGTCTCAACGACGCCGATGTACTGCGAAGCCCCTGGCATGGCCTGCAGCTGGGCGGCCATCTGCGCCCGCGCCGGCGGCGGTGAAGCCAGGAACCGCTGCAGGTAGCTCAGAGCGATCGGCGACGAGTTGAGCTGCGCCGCGGCACCCGGGTTGGTCGCGTTGAGCGCGGCGATCACCTGCGGGTAGCTGCAGGTCGTGTTGACGACCCCGTCGTACGGATCTGCCGAGGCGACTCCGGCTCCCAGACCCAATGACATGGCGACAGCGCCGGCGGCGACACCCATTCCGATAAACGACAGCCTCATATTGTGGATACCTTCCCCAACTATTGCACCGCTAGCTTCAACGGCGACGACATCTGCCCAGCGGTTGCCGTCTCCGGTCAAGGCTACCAGGCCCCCTGGACTTGCTCCTACGCAAATTGTTATCGCACTACTCTGTGCGGACGTAACTATTCCCAGGTCAGCGGGTGGTAAACCACTGTTTCGCGGTGGGCGAAATCGACGGCCCGGCACCGGTCAAAGCCGGGCCGCCAGTTCGGTGCCCTGTCTGATGGCGCGTTTGGCATCCAGCTCGGCGGCGAGCGCCGCGCCGCCGATGACGTGCGCGCCGATCCCGATCTGCCGCAACTCGTCCTCGAGGTCACGCACCGATTTCTGGCCGGCGCACAGCACGACGTTGTCCACCGCAAGGACTCGTGGACTGTGCCGCTGCTTGCCGAAGCTGATGTGCAGGCCGTCGTCGGTGATTCGCTCGTAATTCACCCCCGAGAGCTGGCGCACGCCCTTGGCTTTGAGCGAGGCCCGGTGTACCCACCCGCTGGTCTTGCCCAGCCGCCTGCCCTGCGGGCCCGCGCTGCGCTGCAACAGGTAGACCTCGCGTGCCGGCGAGGCGGCCAGGGGAGTGGTAAGGGCTCCGCGCGCCTGGCGGACCTCGTAGGGGTCGGCCACTCCCCACTCCGCTTTCCAGTGCTGCACGTTGAGGGTGGGTGACTGCTCCGTGACCAGCAACTCGCTGACGTCGAACCCGATGCCCCCGGCGCCGACGACCGCCACCGATCTGCCTACGTCCCTTATCCCGGTGATCGCCTCGGCGTAGGTCAGCACCTTCGGGTGGTCTGCACCGGCGATGGCGGGCCGGCGCGGCACCACGCCGGTGGCCAGCACGATGTGTTCATAGCCGGTCAGATCGCCGGCGCCGACCCGGGTGCCGAGCCGGACGTCGACGCCGTGTTTGTCCAGCATTGTGGTGAAGTACCGGATGGTCTCGTTGAATTCCTCTTTCCCCGGGATACGGCGGGCCAGGTCGAACTGGCCGCCGATGAATTCGTTGGCCTCGAACAGCGTGACTTGGTGTCCCCGCTGCGCTGCGCTGACCGCTGCCGCCAGTCCGGCCGGGCCGGCTCCGACCACGGCAACCGTGCGGGCCCGGCGCGTCGGCGACAACACCAGCTTCGTCTCGTGTCCGGCGCGCGGATTGAGCAGACAGGACACCTTCTTCTTGGCGAAGGCGTGGTCCAGGCAGGCCTGATTACAGGCGATGCAGGTGTTGATCTCGTTCGCGCGGTCAGAGGCCGCCTTGAGCACCCAGTCCGGGTCGCTCAACAACGGCCGAGCCATCGAGATCAGCTGCACCCGGCTCGCGGCCAAGATCTGTTCGGCGGCCTGCGGCATGTTGATCCGGTTTGATGCCACCACCGGAATGCTGACGTGCTCGGCCAAGGCGCCGCTGACGTCGACGAAGGCACTGTTGGGCACCGAGGTGACGATGGTAGGAATGCGTGCCTCATGCCAGCCGAAGCCGGAGTTGATGAGGGTGGCTCCGGCGGCCTGCACTTCGGTTGCCAGGGCCAAGGTTTCGTCCCAGCTTTGGCCGTCCTCGACGTAGTCGGCCATCGACATCCGATAGCAGATGATGAAGTCGGGCCCGACCGCGGCGCGGGTGCGTCGCACGATCTGGACCGGGAAACGGCGCCGGTTGGCCGGGGTGCCGCCCCACGAGTCGGTGCGCTTGTTGGTGCGCGGTGCCAGGAACTGATTGACCAGATAGCCTTCGCTGCCCATGATCTCGACGCCGTCGTATCCGGCGTCGGCGGCCAGCCGCGCGCACCGGACGAAGTCCGCGATGGTCGATTCGACGCCGCGGCCGCTCAGAGCCCGGGGGCGAAAGGGGTTGATGGGCGCCTTGATTGATGACGCGCTCACCGAAAGCGGATGGTAGGCGTAACGTCCGGCGTGCAGGATCTGCAGCAGAATCTTGGCCCCCTCGTCGTGCACGGCGGCGGTGATTCGGCGGTGGCGCCGGGCTTCGGTCGAGGTGACCAGTTGCGAAGCGAACGGCAGCAGCCATCCGGTGCGGTTGGGCGCGTAGCCGCCGGTGATGATGAGTCCGACGCCGCCGCGGGCCCGTTCGGCGAAGTACTCGGCGAGCCGGTCGATGTCTCGGGCACGGTCCTCCAGCCCGGTGTGCATGGAACCCATCACTACCCGGTTGCGCAGCGTGGTGAAGCCAAGGTCCAACGGGGACAACAAGTTCGGGTACGACATCAGGGCTTCCTCTGCTGCAGCGCCCGAGCCACCTCATCGAGCCAGTCGATGGTGCTCTCCTCGGCGCGAATACCGCCACGCAGCACCAGGTATTGGTGCAACGCGGCACCGCGTAGCACGGACGGGTCCGGAAAGGCGCGCTGCTGCACGGCGCGGTAGGTGTTCAGGGACTCCGCGCGCTCGGCACGCAACGCACCGACCTGGGCGCTCAACGCGGCCACGTCGCCGTACACGGCGCCCCGCAGTTTGACCGCGAGCTCGCGGGTACCGCTGTCGCTCAGTGCGCTTCCGCGGCCCGGGCGGGACGAGCGCAGCGGCGCGGCGATCCAGCGCGCCAACTCTTCGCGTCCGCTTTCCGAGACCGTGTAGACCTTCTTGTCGGGGCGCCCCTGCTGGGCCACGGTCGCCGCGCCCACCCAGCCCTTGGTCTGCATCGCGCGCAACGTCCGGTAGATCTGCTGATGAGTGGCGCTCCAGAAATAGCCGATCGAGCGGTCGAAGCGGCGGGCCAATTCATAGCCCGAACCGGCTTGTTCGCACAGCGAAACCAGGATCGCGTGGGGCAGCGCCACCCCGGCACCTTAGTTGCGGCGGGCGGTACTATGCAACCGGTTTCATAGGGGCCGGGCTGATGACAGGCGTGCCAATTGCCGGAGTTGTATGTGCGACGTTTAGTATCAGTAACCGAACGCTCACCCGGGAGTCCCCTGCGGTGACGAGAGCAGCAGCCCACATCGAGCCCGTACATGAGGACATGTTGAGGAGACGTCCGTGACGTACACGATCGCCCAGCCCTGTATCGACATCAAAGACAAGGCGTGCATCGAAGAGTGCCCGGTCGACTGTATTTACGAGGGTGCCCGGATGCTGTATATCCACCCCGACGAATGCGTCGACTGCGGAGCCTGTGAACCCGTCTGTCCCGTCGAAGCGATCTACTACGAAGACGACGTGCCCGACCAGTGGAGCCAGTACACCCAGATCAACGCGGACTTCTTCGTCGAGTTGGGCTCACCGGGCGGTGCGGCGAAGGTCGGCCTGACCGAGAACGACCCGCAGGTGGTCAAGGACATGCCGCCGCAAGGCGAGGACGACTGAGCGCGCGACAGCTACGCCGTGTGTCGGCGTCGCTGCCGGAGTTTCCCTGGGACACTCTGGTCGCGGCAAAAGCCGCGGCGGCGGCGCATCCGGACGGCATCGTCGACCTGTCCGTCGGCACCCCGGTGGACCCGGTCGCGCCGCTGATTCGCGAGGCGCTGGCCGCGGCGAGTTCGGCGCCGGGTTATCCGGCTACCGCGGGGACCGCGCGGTTGCGGGAGTCCGCGGTGGCGGCTCTGAACCGCCGATTCGACGTCACCGGCCTGACCGAAGCGGCGGTCCTGCCGGTCATCGGCACCAAGGAGCTGATCGCCTGGTTGCCGTCCCTGCTCGGGATCGGGGCGGGTGATGTGGTGGTGGTGCCGGAATTGGCCTATCCCACCTACGACGTGGGCGCGCGGCTGGCCGGGGCGCACGTGCAGCGGGCGGATTCTTTGACGCAGCTGGGTCCGCAGTCCCCAGCGCTTCTGTACCTGAATTCGCCCAGCAACCCGACGGGCCGGGTGCTGGGCATCGACCACCTGCGCAAGGTGGTGGGCTGGGCGCGGGAGCGGGGCGTGCTGGTGGCCTCCGACGAGTGCTATCTGGGGTTGGCCTGGGAGCCTGCCAATAAGCCGCTTTCGGTACTGCATCCCTCCGTGTGTGACGGCGACCACACCGGCCTGCTGGCGGTGCACTCGCTGTCGAAGAGTTCGTCGCTGGCCGGCTATCGGGCCGGGTTCGTCGCCGGTGACGCCGAAGTGGTCGCCGAACTGCTGGCCGTACGCAAGCACGCCGGCATGATCGTGCCGACGTCCGTGCAGGCCGCCATGGTGGCCGCCCTGGACGACGACGAGCACGAGAAGGTGCAGCGGGAGCGGTATGCGCGGCGGCGCGCGATCCTGCTGCCGGCGTTACGGGCCGCGGGTTTTTCGGTGGACCATTCCGAGGCCGGTCTGTATCTGTGGGCCAGCCGTGGTCAGGACTGCCGGGACACCGTCGGTTGGCTGGCCGAACGCGGCATCCTGGTGGCACCCGGTGAGTTCTATGGCCCCGGCGGTGCGAAACACGTCCGCGTGGCGCTGACCGCCACCGACGAGCGCATCGCCGCCGCCGTCCAGCGCCTGGCCTAACCCCTCACCCCTTCGCCGCGAACCCCTCACCCTTCGCCGCGAGCAGTCGCAAACTCGCATGATTTCCACGGCTGTTGTGCGATTTCGCGTCTGCTCGGCGAGGATAGGCGGGGGGCAGTGGCGGGGCGCCGGCCGGCTGATGCCGCTCAGCGCGGTGGCCGGGGGCTCACCTCGTTGAGCAGGTTGATGACCTGCGCCGCCAGCTCGTCGATGTCGGCGTTGGTGGTGTCCAGCACGAGGTCCGGGTTGTCCGGCGGCTCGTACGGCGCGTCGACTCCGGTCAGGCCTTTGAGCTCGCCACTGCGGGCCCGCGCGTAAAGCCCCTTGGGATCCCGCTTTTCGCATTCCGACAGCGAGGTGGCGACGTGTACTTCAAGGAACGGGAGTTTGGCGGCCGCGCTGAGGGCGCGCGCCGTTTCGCGGTCGGACCTGAGCGGCGACACCAGGGAGGCCAGCGCCACGACACCCGCGTCGGCGAGCAGCCGCGTCAAATGTCCCACCCGCCTGATGTTTTCGGCGCGGTCGCCGGGGGAGAAGCCGAGGTCGTCGGAGAGGCCGTGGCGCAGGTTGTCGCCGTCGAGCAGGTACGCGACACGGCCCGATTCGACGAGCGCACGCTCCACCGCCACCGCGACCGTGGACTTGCCGGATGCCGGCAGGCCGGTGAACCAGATCGTTGCGCCCGGCTGCCCGGTGGCGTTCCAGCGGTGCTTGCGGTCCAGAGCGGACGGATGCCAACGGATATCGGTGCGCTGGTGGGAGCCCGGCTTGACTTCCCGTGCCTCGACGATGGTTCCGGCGCCGACGGTGTCGTTGGTGGACTCGTCGATGAGGATGAAGGCGCCGCTGTCCCGGTTCTCGTCGTAGGGGTCGGCGATGACCACCGAGCTGGTGCGCAGCGTCACGGTACCGATGTCGTTGAGCACCAGCTCGACTGGACCGTCCAGCTCGTCCAGGGTCTCCGGGTCCAGCCGCGAGTGCAACTCCTGCACGGTCGCCCGCACGCTCTTGGTGGTCTGCTTGAGGGCGAGCCGGTCACCCGCGCGCAACGGGGAATCGATGAACCAGCACACGATGGCGTCGAGTTCACGGGCCAGCACCGGTGCAACCGCGTCGTCGGCACCGCTGATGAGCACGTCACCGCGACCCACGTCGATGTCGTCGGCGAGCTCGATGGAAACAGAAAGCGGCGCAACGGCTGTCGTTCGTTGCGCGTCGAGGGTGTCCAGCGCGGTCACCGTGGAGCGGGTACCGGCCGGCAACGAGATCACCGGATCGCCGACGCTCAGCGTGCCCGCCGCGAGACGCCCGGTGTACCGGCGGCGCGCTTGTGCGGTGGGCCGCGAGACCCACTGCACCGGCAGTCGCAGCCACGAGGCCTGCGCCTGCGGGGCGACGAGTTCCACGTTCTCCAGATACTCCAGTAGTGTCGGCCCGCCATACCAGGGGGTGCGGTCGGAACGGTGCACGACGTTGTCCCCGAGCTTGGCGGCCAATGGGATCACGGTCAGGTCGACGTCGCCCAGTCGCGCGGCGACGTGGCCCAGTTCCTCTTCCACCTTGGTGAAGCCGCCCTCATCGAAGTCGATGAGGTCGATCTTATTGACCGCTGCCACAAAGTGATTGATTCCCAACAGTTTTGCGATCCGCGCGTGCCTGCGGGTCTGGCGTAGTACACCGGCGCGCGCATCGACGAGCAGGATGGCCACGTGCGCATTGGAGGCGCCGGTGAACATGTTGCGGGTGTAACGCTCGTGGCCGGGGGTGTCGGCGAGGATGTAGCTGCGGTTCTCGGTGGAGAAGAAGCGGTAGGCGACGTCGATGGTGATGCCCTGTTCGCGTTCGGCGCGCAGCCCGTCGGACAGGGCCGCAAGGTCGGCGATGCCCTCCTCGTCGGTGACGGCCTCCAAGTGGTCCAGCGGCAGGCTGTCGGTGTCGTGCAGCAACCGGCCGATCAGGGTGCTCTTGCCGTCGTCCACCGATCCCGCCGTGGCGATGCGCAGCAGCTGTCGCGTCAAGCCCTTGCCGGACGACACATTTCCGGCCTCTTCGGTGGTGGTCATCTTCCGGTACCTGCGCCCCTCATCTTCCGGTCCTTCCGTCGGTCATCAGAAGTAACCCTCTCGCTTGCGGTCTTCCATGGCCGCGGCGGACGTCCGGTCGTCGGCACGGGTTTCCCCGCGCTCGGACACCGTCGCCGCCGAGATCTCGCTGATGACCCGGGTGATGTCGGTGGCCTCGGAACGCACCGCCCCGGTGATGGTCAGGTCGCCGACGGTGCGATACCGGACCCACTCCACCGCGGCGGTCTCCCCGTTTTGCGGACTGGCGTACTCCGACACCGCTAACAGGATGCCGTCGCGTTCGAATACCTCACGTTCGTGGGCGTAGTAAATCGATGGTATCTCAAGGTTTTCCAGCTCGATGTAGCGCCAGACGTCGAGCTCGGTCCAGTTGCTCAGCGGGAACACCCGGACTTGTTCGCCCTTCTTGATCCGGCCGTTGTACAGGCTCCACGGCTCTGGGCGCTGCGCCCGGGGATCCCACTGCCCGAACTCGTCGCGGAAGCTGAGGATCCGTTCCTTGGCGCGCGCGCGTTCCTCGTCGCGACGGGCCCCGCCGAAAGCCGCGTCGAAACCACCTTCTTCGAGGGCGTCGAGCAGTGTGCGGGTCTGGGCGCGGTTACGGGAAGCGCTCGGTCCAGGGTCGGGCACGCGGCCCTTGTCGATCGACTCCTGCACCGAGGCGACGATCAGCTTGTGTCCTTCGCCGGTGACGCGGCGGTCCCGGAACTCGATCACCTCGGGAAAATTGTGCCCGGTGTCGACGTGCATCACCGGGAAAGGCAGTGCCAGCGGCCGAAATGCCTTTTCCGCCAGGCGAAGCAGCACGATCGAGTCTTTGCCGGCCGAGAACAGCAGCACCGGCCGCTCCAGCTCGGCGACGACCTCCCGGATGATGTGTACCGCTTCGGCTTCCAGCAGGCGGAGTTCGTCGACGTGGGTCGTGTCAGGCGCTAGCACCATAGCAGCCGCTCCTTGCCTTGTCCTGTCGCGTGTCTTGCTCGAATCATGTTGGCAGACCCTGTCTTTCGGCGTCCTCACGGTAGCGATCCACCCACTCGTCAGAGCGCTGGTCGGCTTGGCGCTGCAGCACCGGTTCAGGTGCCAGTCGCCGGTCCAGGCCCAAGCGCTCGAGGATGTCGCCGACCACCTCAGTCAGGTTGCGCCACAGCACGGGATAGGAAACCTCGATCGGTTCGACGTTCTCTTCGGCGAACCAGGCCCGCCACCCCGTCTCCTGGTCTTGCAGCATCTTGACCACGTGAGCGATCGCACCGGCGTGGTAGGTGGCACGTGCATCGCGCACCGGGTCGGGCCTGCCGCGCCACACTCGCGTCTGGACTGCCCGCCAGAACGACACGGCCTGTGACACCACATCCGGCCGGTGGATGTGGATCAGCAGCGGGTCCTCGCCCACCACATCGCGGATCGCGGCCAGCAGCCCCTCACCTGACCGTTCCTTGAGGCCGGTCACCCGGTCCAGCAGCAGCGGCGTCTGATTCCACATCAGCTTGCCGCCCCACACCCCGTTGGGTGTCCGGCCGACGGTGCGGATGTAGTCGCGCCAGATCTCGGCGGGCGCCAGGTCCGGCTTGCCCTCGTCCAGCGGATCCAGCAGTTTGAGGATGGACTCATCCTCTACTCCGGCGAACCACTCGCGCGGCTGCGGGGACTGGCTGGTGGTAGGCAGGTACTGAAAGAACTCCTGGGGCTCGCCGGCCACGCCGGTGGCGCGCAGCGATTCCACCAGCAGCGTGCTGCCGCTGCGCTGGGACGCCAGCACCAGATACGACGACGGATGATCAGCCACCAAGGAAGCCTAACCGCACGGAAATCCGGTGCAACACTTGCGGTTAGCTTCACCATGAGGGCAACTATTGCGACGGACTGAATGCCGCGCGCGTTCGGGGTCGGCGCTGCGGATTTCCCGCCGGTGGCGCTGGGGTGCCTGGTCGCTCGATTAGTCGGGTGCCTGGGCGGGACGACAGGCACACCCCACGAGTCGCGCGCAGGTTCGCGTGCATCGTCGACCGGCGGGTTTGTGCTCGGTGAGCAATCGGATCTGGCAGCGCTTGACGAACACCCAGTGCCCCGCGATGTGGAGATCGGACCCGCGGTCGAAGAGATTTCCAAAATTTCTGAAGAAAACCTCACTTGCTGTGATGATTGACTGTACGGTTCTGACGAAACATTCAGACTGTTCGGCTCCACCTAGGCGGAGTCGACGGACCAGACAGGAAGATGCCATGGCGAACTTTGCGGTGTTGCCGCCCGAAATCAATTCGATGCTGATGTTCGGGGGTGCCGGTCCGGCGCCCATGCTTGAGGCGGCGGCCGCGTGGGAAGGTTTGTCTCACGAGCTGTCGGCGGCCGGAGCGTCGTTTGTCTCGACTACTTCAGCCCTGACGGACCAGGCCTGGCAGGGCCCGGCATCGGCGGCGATGGCGGCGACCGCGGCCCCGTATGCGGGATTTCTGGACGCCGCCGCTACCCACGCCGCGACCGCAGCTGCGAAGGCCCAGACGGTAGCCAGTGTGTTCGAAGCCGCAAAGGCGGCTACGGTCGATCCGTTGGCGGTCACGGCCAACCGCCACGCGTTCGTACAGTTGGTGCGGTCCAACTGGTTGGGATTGAACGCTCCGGCGATTATGGCCGCCGAGGGCGTCTATGAGCAGATGTGGGCCACCGACGTGGCCGCTATGAGCGGCTATCACGCCGGAGTCTCGGCGGCCGCCGCGGAATTGGTTGCTCTGCCGGATGGCTTGCGGCAGTTTCTGCAGATCTTGCCCGACTTGGGTATTGGAAATAAGGGCACGGGCAACTGGGGAAATGGTAACACCGGCAACGGCAACGTCGGCAGCGGAAACATCGGCGAGTCAAACTTCGGCAGCGGAAACAAAGGCAACAACAACACCGGTAGCGGAAACGTAGGATCCAATAATATTGGCGGCGGAAACCGAGGCGACGGCAACATCGGTTGGGGAAACAGCGGCTTTCGTACGAGCTCGCTATCGGGAAACAATGTGGGCATGGGCAATTTCGGCCAGAGTAATTTGGGCTTCGGCAATAGAGGCAACGCGAACACCGGCGGCGGTAATTTTGGCAACGCCAACATTGGCGCTGGCAACAGTGGCAACGGCAACTTCGGCTTCGGCAACACCGGCCACAACAACATCGGGATTGGCCTGACCGGCGACAACCAGGTAGGCATAAACTTGGCCGGATTGTTGAACTCCGGCAGCGGTAACATCGGCATCGGCAACTCCGGCACCAACAACGTGGGATTCTTCAATTCCGGCGACGGCAACGTCGGCATCTTCAACACCGGCAGCCACCCCCTGCAGCCAGGCAATATCAACAGCTTGGGCTTCGGCAACTCCAGCGGTTCCAGCTTCGGTATCGGCAATGCAGGCGGCGGTAGTACCGGCTTCGGAAACGGTGGAGTGGGAAACACCGGTTTCGGGAATGCGGGCACTCGCAACACGGGCTTTGGTAACGCAGGTGACCTGAACACCGGTTTCTGGGATGCGGGTAACCTAAATACCGGGAGCGCCAACTCGGGCAGTGTCAACACCGGCCTTTGGAATTCAGGCGATGCGAACACCGGTTTCGGGGTGACCACCGATACCGGCTTGTCCATTTCGGGATTCAACAACTCCGCATCAGGTGGCGAATTCAACGGATTTGTCTCAGGCTTCAACAATTCGGCTTCGGGGAGCAGCGTCCGTACGGGCTCGATCTCGGGCTTCGGCAATACGGCCACTGGCGGCATCAACGTCACCGGTGATATATCCGGGATCGGCAATACTGGTGTTCCAGGGTCCGGTAGCCGCTCCGTTTTCAGCGGTGTGACATCCGGCTTCTTTAACACGGGCACCGATCTGACAGGTTTCTTCAATTTCCGGAACTTACTGCAATAGGCGCCGCTCAGGCCGTTGCTGAAGCTTTTCGAGTGCGCGATTGTGGTGCCACCGTGGCTTCGTGCGCTCGTGTGGGCTAGCGCGTTGGCGCTTAACGGCAAGATATGAGATTTGCGGGCGTGGGCCACACCTCGGTGCTGATCAGGCTGCGCTGGGAACTGTAATTGTCTCCTTCGCGATCGTGCCGCTGGGTTGACCCGAAGATGAAGGCGGCGATCAGGAAAGCAAATGTCACTGCGCCGACCACGATGCCGGCGATCGAGAGACCGCGACCGCCTTCACCGGTCCGTTTGATCTGACGCAGCCCCACCACGCCGAAGATCAACCCGAGAATGGATCCGATGCCGCAGGTGAGAAAGCCCGCTATTGCGGCGACGAACGACGCAATGGCCAGCGCGTTCGTCCGCGGCGCCGAGTAGGGCGGCGGGGGATAGCCGTAGGCGCCGTAACGGCCCGGCGCCGACGGAGGGTATCCCGGTGGAGGATAGTTCGGCGGTTGTTCCGTCACCAGGACCTCCACACGGTTCGCAACCAGACTGCGCTGGCGCAGCGCCTCAAACTCTAC